>JAHEBL010000006.1 GCA_024642265.1 Haliea sp.
AACATCCAGATGGTGGTGACGCTGATCGCCCCGATTGCGATGGAAGATGGCCTGCGTTTTGCGATCCGCGAAGGTGGCCGTACTGTTGGCGCGGGCGTGGTAGCGAAAATCATCGAGTAAGCTCTTTACTCAGTTAGCACTGAAAAGCCCGGCATTTGCCGGGCTTTTTTTTCGTCTATTTTTGTCAGTGGGACGAGCGATGGAGCTAGTAGCCGCTGTTCACATCGGACAGCTGCTCGTTCAGGGTCAGGAAGTCATAGAGGATGCCGACGAAGAACAGGCCGCCGGTGAGCAGGTAGATGATCCCGGTCAGGAATTTGCCCATGTAGAAGCGGTGGATACCCAGCCAGCCCAGGAAGGTCAGGAGAATCCAGGTGATGTTGTAGTCCACGGGACCCGGTATGAAGCGGCGTCCCGCCTCGCGCTCCATCGAGGGGATCAGGAACAGGTCGATGATCCAGCCGATAAAAAACAGCCCCAGAGTGCAAAACCAGATTACCCCGGAGATTTGCTTGCCATAGTAAAATCGGTGCGCGCCCATGAACCCGAAAATCCACAGCAGGTAACCCATCAGAATCGAATGCGTATTTTCGTTTTGTGCCACTCGGGCAGCCCCCTGGCGAAGGAATTGGTCGATGAACTCATCATCTGAGCTGGAACAAACCACGTCAAGCTCATAATATGCACTCCGCGGTAGCCAAAGCTGACCTGGATCATGGTCTTGAGGGCCATTCAGATTATGCTGACGATATCGAAACACCCATTAACCCAAGGAATAGTTATGTCTGTTGAGCACCATGATCTGATTCACGAGCTTCCCGAGCTGAAAGATCGAATCCACGCACTGAAAGTGAGCGACGCCCATTTCAGGCGCCTGTTTGACGCCTACCATGAGCTTACCCGCGAGATCGAGAATATGGAAAACGAGGTGACGCCGGTAGCCACGCATACCGAGGAAGAGGCTAAGGTGAGGCGGGTTCGTCTCAAGGACGAGCTGTATAGAATGTTGACGGCGGCGGCCTGAGTACGATGGATTATGACGCGCTGAAAGTGGAGTTGGAGGAGCGGCTTGCGACCATGCAGGCCCGCCTCGCAAGTATCAAGAAAGATGTTACCCGGGAGCACTCGGGGGATTCCGCCGAGCAGGCACAGGAGCGGGAGAATGACGAGGTCGTCGATGCTATCGGCAATGAAACGGCCCAGTCGATTCGCGCTATAGCGGCCGCCCTCGAGCGCATCTCGGCCGGCACTTATGGTATCTGCGAGAGCTGCGGCGAGGATATCGGCCAGGCGAGGCTGCAGGTAGTGCCCGAGGCAACCCGCTGCGTCAACTGCGCCCAGTAGGCCCAGGGCCCTGATGGCGGCGTCCTGGGGCCCCCGGCAGGCGGTCCCGGCGGCACCGCGGCGCAACCGAAGTTCATTGTCACTCCCCCTGAAATAAATCCAATACCCTGCTTGACACCAGCTTGGGGCGTCTTTAGAATTCGCGTTCCTTTTTTCGGGGGACTCCATGGCGGGTCCCTGGTTTTTTATTGACTGGAGTTAGGTCTGATGCAGAGTCAACGCATTCGAATTCGCCTTAAGGCTTTCGACCATCGCCTGATAGATTCGTCTACTCAGGAGATCGTGGAAACGGCGCGCCGCACAGGTGCCCAGGTCAAAGGCCCGATCCCGCTTCCTACCCGGAAGGAAAGGTTCACCGTGCTGATTTCCCCGCACGTGAACAAGGATGCTCGTGACCAGTACGAGATTCGTACCCACAAGCGTTTGTTGGACATCGTGGAGCCGACGGAAAAAACCGTTGACGCCCTGATGAAGTTAGACCTGGCAGCAGGTGTCGAAGTACAGATTAGTCTTGGTTAACTACAGAAAATCGTAGCAAGACCTGCCCGCGGCGGGTGCCGTGGGTGTGTAACGCCCCGCTGAGTAAACTTTGGGGGGCGGCCATAGAGGGTATAGCCCCGTACACTGAGAGGTTAGCAAAATGGCTATTGGCTTAGTCGGCCGTAAGTCCGGTATGACTCGTGTTTTTACCGAAGACGGCGTATCCATACCAGTGACCGTAGTGGAGATTTCTCCAAACCGCGTTACTCAGATCAAAGAGCTCGAAGGCGATGGCTATCGGGCAATCCAGGTCACGGCGGGCAACCGCAAGGCCTCCAGAGTAAGCAAGGCCGAGGCAGGCCACTTCGCGAAAGCGGGTGTCGAGGCAGGTTCCGGTTTGTGGGAGTTCCGTCTCGAAGAGTCCGATGAGGCGCCTGCAGTGGGCTCTGAGCTGACTGTGGAGCAGTTTCAGGCAGGCCAGATCGTTGATGTGGCGGGTCAATCCAAGGGCAAGGGTTTCCAGGGCGGTGTGAAGCGCTGGAATTTCAAGATGCAGGACGCTACCCACGGTAACTCCCTGTCGCATCGCGCCCCGGGTTCAATCGGCCAGAACCAGTCACCTGGCCGGGTATTCAAGGGCAAGAAGATGGCAGGCCACATGGGTGCCAGGAATGTCACCACCCAGGGCCTGGAGATTGTCCGTGTTGATGCTGAGCGCAATCTGCTGCTCATAAAGGGCGCAGTACCAGGCGCACCCGGTGGGGACGTAGTCGTACGCCCCACGGTCAAGGCATAAGGTTAGGGGGTCTCTAACGTGGAATTGAGTGTATTAAAGCCGGGTAACGCCGAGGCGGGCACAGTGTCTGTTTCTGATCTTGCCTTTGCACGCGAATACAATGAAGACCTGGTTCATCAGGTAGTTACCGCCTATATGGCAGGTGCACGCCAGGGTACTCGCGCCCAGAAAACCCGATCTGAAGTAGCCGGTGGCGGCAAGAAGCCCTGGCGACAGAAGGGCTCGGGTCGCGCCCGTGCCGGAACCATCCGGTCTCCGATCTGGCGCAGCGGTGGTGTTGCTTTCGCCGCGCGGCCGCAGGATCACAGCCAGAAGGTAAACCGCAAGATGTACCGTGCGGCCCTGCGCTCCATTATGTCGGAGCTGGCACGCCAGGATCGCCTGGTGGTAGTCGAGAGCCTGGACCTGGAGGCGCCAAAGACCAAGTTGCTGGCACAGCAGCTCGGTGAATATGGCCTGGACAGCGTGCTGATCGTGTCTGCCGAGGTGGGTGAAAACCTGTATCTCGCAGCTCGGAACCTGCACAAGGTCGATGTGCGCGATGTTGATGGCATCGATCCGGTTAGCCTGATCGGTCACGAGAAAGTGATGATCACCGTGGATGCGGTGAAGAAGTTTGAGGAGATGCTGGGATGAACCAGGAGCGAATATTTCAGGTACTGGAAGCTCCGCACGTTTCCGAGAAGGCTGCAATTGCGGCAGATTTGAACAACCAGTACGTGTTCAAGGTGGCTGTAAATGCCACCAAATCCGAGATCAAAAAGTCGGTAGAGCAGCTGTTTAAAGTCAAGGTGGACAATGTTCGCACCTTGCGGGTGAAGGGTAAGGTCAAGCGGAACAAGCACGGCATGAGCGCCAGGACTACCTGGAAGAAAGCGTATGTGCGGCTGCAGCAGGGCCAGGATATCGACTTCACGTCGGTTGAATAAGGAGTAGCTTCGAGATGGCAGTTTTAACAAGCAAGCCCACTTCACCCGGCCGTCGTCACGTCGTCCGAGTGACCAGTGAAGGTCTGCACAAGGGTGACCCTTACCGGCCCCTGCTGGAGACGCAGACCAGGAATGGTGGTCGTAACAACAATGGCCGGATCACCACCCGGCACATTGGTGGCGGCCATAAACAGCATTACCGCATTATCGATTTCAAGCGGATCAAGGACGGGATACCGGCCAAGGTAGAGCGCATAGAGTACGATCCGAACCGTACCGCCCATATCGCACTGCTGCTGTTTGCCGATGGCGAGCGACGCTACATTATAGCGCCCAAGGGTGTGCAGGCCGGCGACGTGCTGCAGTCCGGCTCCTCGGCGCCGATCAAGGCCGGCAACTGCCTGCCGCTGCGCAATATTCCGGTCGGCTCGACTGTGCACGCTATCGAGTTGAAGCCTGGCAAGGGAGCACAGCTGGCGCGTTCAGCTGGAACCTCGGTACAGGTTGTTGCCCGCGAGGGTCAGTACGCGACCCTGCGCCTGCGTTCCGGCGAGATGCGCAAGGTGTTGTCTGATTGCCGTGCCACCCTGGGTGAGGTCTCCAACTCGGAGCACAGCCTGAAGAAGCTGGGTAAGGCAGGCGCGACCCGCTGGCGCGGTGTCCGTCCGACGGTGCGCGGTGTGGCCATGAACCCTGTGGACCATCCGCACGGTGGTGGTGAAGGCCGTACCTCGGGTGGTCGTCACCCGGTGAGCCCGTGGGGCACGCCTACCAAGGGTTACAAGACACGCAAGAACAAGCGTACCAACAACCTGATCGTACGCCGTCGTGGTAAGAAGTAAATTCGGTCAATAGACCCCAGAGATTAGAGGAACAGATTGTGCCGCGTTCACTTAAGAAAGGTCCTTTTATAGACCTTCACCTGATGAAGAAAATCGAAGCCGCGATTGAAAGCAACGATCGCCGGCCGATCAAGACCTGGTCGCGTCGTTCGATGGTATCGCCGGATATGGTTGGCCTGACCATCGCCGTCCACAATGGCCGCCAGCACGTTCCGGTTCTGGTCAATGAGGACATGGTTGGCCACAAGCTGGGTGAATTTGCTGCGACACGCACTTTCAAGGGCCATATCGTGGACAAGAAGGTCAAGCGCTAAGCGCTTGCCGGTAGCGAGGTTAAGGAAATGGAAGTTGCAGCAAGATTGAAGGGCGCGCGGATCTCCGCGCAGAAAGCTCGCCTGGTCGCCGACCAGGTGCGTGGCAAGCCCGTAGAGGAGGCCTTGAGCCTGCTTGAATTCAGCCCGAAAAAGGCAGCGCATATCGTCAAGAAGATCCTTGACTCTGCGATCGCCAATGCTGAGAACAATGAAGGTGCGGATGTTGATGAACTGAAAGTATCCAGCATATTCGTAGATGAAGGTATGACAATGAAGCGCCTGCGCCCCCGTGCCAAGGGTCGTGCAGATCGTATTTTCAAGCGCAGCTGTCATATCACCGTGAAAGTTGCAGACGGCGAAGGCTAAGTTTAGGAGACAGACCACATGGGTCAGAAAGTAAATCCGGTCGGCATTCGGCTAGGTATAGTCAAGGACCATACCTCAATCTGGTATGCAGACAGCAAGAACTATCCCAAGCAGTTGATCAACGACTTGGAAGCGCGCGCATTCATCGAGAAAGCGCTTGAGAACGCTTCTGTGAGCCGTGTGGTGATCGAGCGTCCGGCGCAGACCGCTCGCATTACGATTCACACCGCCAGGCCCGGTATCGTTATCGGCAAGAAGGGTGAGGACGTTGACTCCCTGCGCAAGACCCTCACTGAAAAGATGGGTGTCCCCGTGCATATCAACATCGAGGAAATCCGCAAGCCGGACCTTGACGCCAAGTTGGTTGCACAAAATGTGGCCCAACAGCTTGAGCGTCGCGTGATGTTCCGCCGCGCCATGAAGCGTGTTGTACAGAACGCCATGCGCCAGGGAGCCGAGGGCGTAAAGGTACAGATTGGTGGTCGTCTGGGTGGGGCTGAGATCGCCCGCACAGAATGGTACCGCGAGGGCCGTGTTCCGCTGCATACGCTGCGCGCAGATATTGATTACGCGACGTACGAGGCGGTTACCACCTACGGCATCCTGGGTGTAAAGGTTTGGATTTTCAAAGGCGAGGTTATCGGTAACGAAACGTCGTCCGATGGCGCCAAGAAGACAGCAACTAATTAAGGGTTACGCAGATGCTTCAACCAAAGCGTACAAAATTTCGCAAGGCGATGAAGGGCCGCAATCGCGGTCTGGCACATCGTGGCAGCAAGGTAAGTTTCGGTGAATACGGCCTGAAGGCCGTTGGCCGCGGGCGTCTTACCGCTCGCCAGATTGAAGCTGCTCGCCGGGCGATGACACGCCACATCAAGCGTGGCGGGAAGATCTGGATCAGGGTTTTTCCTGACAAGCCTATCACCGGGAAGCCGCTGGAAGTGCGTCAGGGTAAAGGTAAGGGTAACGTTGAATACTGGGTGGCCCAGGTTCAGCCCGGCAAAGTGCTTTATGAAGTGCAGGGTGTAACCGAGGAGCTGGCGCGTGAAGCATTCGCCCTGGCCGCTGCCAAGATTCCGCTTGCCACAACATTTGTTAAACGGTCGGTGATGTGATGAAAGCGATTGAATTGCGTGAAAAGTCCGCTGAGGACCTGAACAAGGCACTGCTTACCCTGCGTGAAGAGCAGTTCAAGTTGCGCATGCAAAAGTCAACTGGTCAGTTGGGTCAGACACATCTGCTGAAACAGAACCAGCGCGATATCGCACGCGTGAAGACCGTACTCAACGAGAAGGCGGGTAATTGAGCATGTCAGCTGCAGAGAAGCGTACACGGGTTGTTACTGGCAAGGTCGTCAGCAACAAAATGGACAAGACCATCACCGTATTGCTGGAGCGCAGGGTAAAGCACCCTGTCTACGGCAAATATATTACTCGTTCATCGAAGATTCACGCGCATGACGAGAACAACCAGTGCAGCATTGGCGATACCGTCACTGTTGCGGAGACCCGGCCGATTTCCAAGAGTAAGTCCTGGAAGCTGCTGGAAGTGGTAGAGAGTGCCGCTCAGGTTTAAGCGCAGGCTTAGCTGTATTTATCGCAGTTTGGAGTAGAAGATGATTCAGACACAGTCGTATTTGGAAGTTGCCGATAACAGCGGTGCCCGTCGTGTGATGTGCATCAAGGTGCTGGGCGGCTCCAAGCGTCGCTATGCCCGCGTTGGTGACCTGATCAAGGTATCCGTTAAAGAAGCGATTCCCCGTGGCAAGGTCAAGAAAGGCCAGGTCATGACAGCCGTGGTTGTTCGTACCCGGAAAGGTGTTCGTCGTCCCGACGGTTCACTGATCAAGTTCGACGACAATGCCGCCGTGCTGCTCAACGCCCAGCAGGCGCCTATCGGGACCCGTATTTTTGGCCCGGTGACCCGCGAGTTGCGTGGTGAGAAGTTCATGAAGATTATTTCTCTGGCCCCGGAAGTAATCTAGGCCGGCCAGCAGGAGAGGAAAGGAAATGTTGAAGATCAAGCGCGATGACGAGGTGATTATCCTGGCCGGTAAGGACAAGGGTAAGCGCGGTAAGGTCCGCAGGGTACTGGATAACAACAAGCTGATTGTTAGCGGTATCAATATGGTTAAGAAGCACACGAAGCCAAATCCCCAGGCGGGCGTTGCGGGCGGGATCGTTGAGAAGGAGGCCCCGATTCAGGTCTCCAATGTGGCGATCTTCAATCCGGCCAGCAGCAAGGCTGATCGTGTAGGTTTTAAGGTGGAAGGGGAGCGCAAGCTGCGCATCTTCAAATCCAGTGGCGAGGCAATTGACTCCTGAGCCTTTATTGGCTGACCGGGTTAGCAGGAATTAGACATGGCAAGGTTGAAAGACAAGTACAAGAGCGAAATCGCTCCCCGTCTCAAAGAAGAGCTGGGTCTGGCGAATGTGATGGAAGTGCCACGCATTACCAAGATCACCCTGAACATGGGCGTTGGCGAAGCTCTGGGCGACAAGAAAGTCCTGGAGAACGCTGTCGCGGACATGGAAAAGATCTCGGGTCAGAAAGTGGTTGTGACCAAGGCGCGCAAGTCCATCGCGGGTTTCAAGGTTCGTGACGGCTGGCCGATAGGGTGCAAGGTTACCCTGCGTTCGGACCGCATGTACGAGTTCCTGGACCGCCTGATCAGCATCGCCATACCGCGTATCCGTGACTTCCGCGGCGTCAGCCCCAAGTCCTTTGACGGGCGCGGCAACTTCGCCATGGGCGTAACCGAGCAGATTATTTTCCCTGAAATCAATTACGACCAGGTGGATGCCTTGCGTGGTATGGATATCACCATTACCACCACCGCCCGTACGGACGACGAAGGCCGCGCTCTGCTGCGTGCTTTCAACTTCCCCCTGAAAGCTTGAGAGACTTTATACATGGCTAAAACATCTATGGTAATGCGCGAGAAGAAGCGCGCTCTTATGGTGGCGAAGTATGCGGGAAAGCGTGCTGCACTCAAGGCGGTGATCGCCGACCCCAAGGCTTCTGACGAAGAGAAGTGGGATGCGCAGATCGCCCTGCAGAAGTTGCCGCGTGATGCCAGCCCGGTTCGTGGTCGCAGGCGTTGCCAGGTAACCGGCCGCCCCCACGGCGTGTATCGCAAGTTTGGCCTGTGTCGAAACAAGTTACGGGAAGCCGCCATGCGCGGTGATGTGCCCGGCCTGGTTAAGGCCAGCTGGTAAAAGAACCAGTCGGTTTACGGAGAGAATTAGATTATGAGTATGCAAGATCCACTGTCAGATATGCTGACCCGTATACGCAACGCGCAGATGGCAGGCAAGAAAAGCGTCGAGATGCCTGGTTCGAAGCTGAAGGCCGCTGTGGCGCAGGTTTTGAAGGATGAAGGCTACGTTGGCGACTTTGCGGTTTCCGACGAGAGTGGCAAGTCCCGACTCGCCATCACCCTGAAATACTACCAGGGCAAGCCGGTCATCGCCGAGATTGACCGCGTGAGCCGCCCTGGCCTGCGCCGCTACAGTGCCAAGGATGAATTGCCTTCTGTGCGCGCCGGTTTGGGGGTTGCAATTGTGTCGACGTCCAGGGGCGTTATGTCTGATCGCGCGGCGCGCGCTGCCGGTGTCGGCGGCGAAGTTTTGTGCACCGTTTTCTAAAAGTATTTTTGATTTAAAGAGCATTTAAAATGTCTAGAGTCGCAAATAATCCGGTAGAGCTGCCGCGCGGTGTGGAGGTCAAGCTTGATGGCAATGATCTCACCGTCAAGGGCGGTAAAGGTACGCTGCAGCTGTCATTGGCCGCAGGCATACAGGTAAGCCAGGATGACAACGTTCTGACCATCAACTACGACGGGGACCAGTTCAAGGCCATGGCCGGAACTACCCGCGCACTGTTGAATAACATGGTTACGGGCGTCAGCGAGGGTTGGCAGAAGAAGTTGATTCTGAACGGCGTTGGTTATCGTGCCAAAGCCGACAAGAACAGCGTCAACCTGACAGTGGGTCTTTCCCACCCGGTTGACTATCAGCTGCCTGAAGGCATTACCGCCGAGACACCAACCCAGACCGAAATCGTGGTCAGCGGTGTCGACAAGCAGGCCGTGGGCCAGGCGGCTGCCGAGATCCGCAGTTTCCGGCCGCCGGAGCCATACAAGGGTAAAGGTATTCGCTACGCTGACGAGTTTGTTCGTCGCAAAGAAGCCAAGAAAAAGTAGGTAATCTGAGATGAGTGTAAAGAATGAATCAAGGTTGCGTCGCGCACGCCGCGCTCGCGCCCGCATGCGTGACCTGGGCGTAAATCGCCTCAGCGTTCACCGCACCCCAAGGCATATATACGCGCAGATTATCACCCCTGCCGGCGACAAGGTTCTGGCGAGCGCGTCGACGCTTGACAGTGACCTGCGCGGTGGCAAGACCGGTAATATCGATGCGGCCGCTGCTGTAGGTAAGCTGGTCGCACAGCGTGCTAAAGAAGCAGGCATCGAGGCGGTAGCCTTTGATCGCGGCGGGTACAAGTACCATGGACGTGTCAAGGCTCTGGCGGACGCGGCTCGTGAATCTGGACTGAATTTCTAGGGTATAGACAGTTATGGCTTTCAACGATCAGAAAAAGCAGCAACAGGAAGGCGACCTCCAGGAAAAGCTGGTCCAGGTCAACCGCGTGGCCAAAGTGGTCAAGGGTGGCCGGATTTTCGGTTTCACCGCGCTGACTGTTGTTGGTGACGGTAACGGCAAGGTTGGCTTCGGTCGGGGCAAGGCGCGTGAAGTGCCGGTTGCGATACAGAAGGCAATGGAGGCGGCCCGTCGCAACATGATTCAGGTTGAGCTGAACAACGGAACTATCCAGTATCCGGTGAAAGCGGCGCACGGCGCTTCCAGGGTCTATATGCAGCCCGCATCCGAGGGTACCGGTGTTATCGCCGGCGGCGCGATGCGTGCCGTATTGGAAATTGCCGGTGTGCATAACGTACTGGCCAAGTGCTACGGCTCTACCAATCCGGTCAATGTTGTGCGCGCTACGTTTAACGGACTGCGCGACATGTGTGCTCCGGACGAGGTTGCCGCAAAACGCGGTAAGACCGTTGAAGAGATTCTGAACTAATTATTGGGTTTGCTCGTCATGGCTAAAGCAAAAATCAAGGTTACACAGATCAAGAGTGCCCATGGGCGCCTGAAGAATCACAAGGCCTGTGTGGCTGGTCTGGGTTTGCGTCGTATCGGTCACACCGTGGAAGTGGAAGACACTCCTTCGGTGCGCGGCATGATTCACGCGGTAAATTACCTCGTTAGGGTTGAGGACTAAATCATGTCAGAAGTTATGCGACTGAACACTCTGAGCCCCGCGCCGGGTGCCCGCAAGGACGCCAAGCGCGTTGGGCGCGGTATCGGCAGCGGCCTTGGCAAGACAAGCGGCCGCGGCCACAAGGGCCAGAAGTCACGCTCCGGCGGCAGGGTAAGACCCGGCTTCGAGGGTGGCCAGATGCCGCTGCAGAAGCGCCTGCCGAAGTATGGTTTTACTTCCAGGATCGGCCGTACAACCGCACAGGTACGCCTGAGCGAGTTGAACGCGGTAGAAGGCGATATAGTCGATCTCGCCGCGCTGAAAGGTGCCGACCTGATCAACGAGAATATCGCTCGTGTGAGGGTGTTCCTTTCTGGTGAACTGACAAAACCCGTTACCGTAAAAGGCATCGCGGTTACCAAGGGCGCTCGCGAAGCGATCGAGAAAGCCGGCGGGAAAGTAGAGGAATAAATGGCTACACCTCAGCTGCCACAGGTAAACAAAGCGGGACTGGGCGAGCTTTTTGCTCGCCTTCGTTTTGTTCTGCTCGCAATAATTGTCTATCGGATCGGGACCCATATACCTGTCCCGGGCATAGATCCGAATCAACTTGCAGCATTGTTCAACCAGAATCAGGGAACTATCCTGGGCCTGGCGAACATGTTTTCCGGTGGTGCCCTGGAGCGGATGAGTATCCTCGCGCTGGGGATAATGCCCTACATCTCGGCATCGATCATCATGCAGTTGATGGCGGCGGTGACGCCACAGCTGGAACAGTTGAAGAAAGAGGGTGAGTCCGGCCGTCGCAAGATAAGCCAGTACACGCGCTACCTTACCGTGGTGCTGGCGATTATACAGGCCACCGGTATGACAGTGGGTATGGCCAACCAGGGCATGTCCTACGACTCTTCACCGTTGTTCTTCGTCATCGCAATCACATCGCTGGTGACTGGTGCCGTATTCATGATGTGGCTGGGCGAGCAGATTACTGAGAAAGGGGTGGGCAACGGAATTTCGTTGCTGATCTTCGCGGGTATTGTGGCCGGCCTGCCGGCTGCGATCGGCCAGTCTCTCGAGCAGGCGCGCCAGGGTGAATTGAACATCCTGGTGTTGCTGCTGATACTGACCCTCGCGATCGCCGTTATCTACATGATCGTGTTCATCGAACGTGGCCAGCGCCGTATCACCGTGAACTACGCGAAGCGGCAGCAGGGGCGCAAGATGTATCAGGCGCAGAGCTCGCACCTGCCGCTCAAGGTGAATATGGCGGGTGTCATACCGGCCATCTTCGCCAGCAGCATACTGCTGTTCCCGGCGTCTATAGCCCAGTGGTTCGGGTCGTCCGGCTCTGTAGACTGGCTGCAGGATCTGGCAGTGGCGATTGGTCCGGGCCAGCCCCTGAACATTCTGCTGTTCACGGTGTTTATTGTCTTTTTCTGCTTCTTCTACACCGCCTTGATGTTCAACCCGGTGGAAGTGGCAGATAACCTGAAGAAATCAGGCGCGTTTGTGCCGGGAATTCGCCCGGGACAGCAGACCGCCAATTATATCGATGGCGTGCTGACAAGGCTGACAGTCTTTGGCGCCGCCTACATAGCCCTGGTATGCCTGTTGCCCCAGTTCCTGGTGGTGATGTGGAATGTGCCTTTTTACCTGGGTGGTACTTCATTGCTGATCGTAGTGGTTGTGGTGATGGATTTCATGGCACAGGTGCAGAGCCACCTGATGTCACACCAGTATGACTCGGTGATGAAAAAGGCCAATTTGAAAACCTATGGCAGTGCCGGACGGGTTCGCTGAAGCGATCCGGTTGGCAGGTCTGAGTTAAGGGAAACGGAGTAGTGTCATGAAAGTACGTGCATCGGTCAAAAAGATCTGCAGGAATTGCAAGGTAGTGCGCCGTAACGGTGTAGTGCGTGTGATCTGCAATACAGACCCGCGCCACAAGCAGCGCCAGGGCTAACATCCGGCGGTTGATTTTTTGTAATGATTTCGCTAGAATGCCGCGCCTTTTGACCGGGACTCGTTGAAATTTGACGAGGTTCAGTGAACCGGGAACGAAGTTGCAGCACAGAGCGACGATAAACGATTGGAGAAAGATGGATGGCTCGTATTGCCGGCGTCAACATACCTGATAACAAACATGCTGTTATCTCATTGACATACATATTTGGCGTTGGTCGTGCCCAGGCGCGCCGCCTGTGCGCAGATGCCGGTGTTGCGGAGAATGCCAAGATCAGCGATCTGACCGATGGCGAGATGGACGCGTTGCGTGCCAAGGTCACGGACATGACTGTTGAGGGTGACCTGCGCCGTGAAGTCTCCATGAATATAAAGCGCCTCATGGACCTGGGTTGTAACCGTGGGCTGCGTCACCGTCGGGGACTTCCCCTGCGCGGACAGCGCACCAAGACCAACGCCCGCACCCGCAAGGGTCCGCGCAAGCCGATTCGCAAATAGGGGATAAACCCCGCGAGTCCGATTTTAGTGTAGCTGCACCGAAGTGCAGTGTTGATATTAAAGCAGGAAGTTTATTATGGCCAAGCCAGGTGCCAAAAGCACTCGTAAGAAGATTACCAAGACCGTTGTGGACGGTATCGCGCACGTGCACGCGTCTTTCAACAACACCATCATCACCATTACCGACAGGCAGGGTAATACCCTGAGCTGGGCCACCTCAGGTGGTTCCGGTTTCCGTGGTTCGCGTAAGAGTACCCCTTTCGCCGCGCAGGTTGCGGCTGAGCGTGCCGGTGAGGCAGCCAAGGAGTACGGTCTCAAGAACCTGGATGTACAGGTCAAGGGACCTGGACCCGGGCGCGAGTCTGCAGTCCGCGCACTCAATGCCTGCGGCTACAAGATCAGCAACATCACCGACGTTACGCCGATACCGCACAATGGCTGCCGTCCTCCCAAGAAACGTCGCGTCTAACGCACAGTAAGCGCTTACAGGATAGAATTGACATGGCTCGATATATTGGACCCAAGTGCAAGCTCTCCCGTCGTGAAGGAACAGACCTGTTCCTGAAAAGCGGGGTGCGTGCGCTGGAAAGCAAGTGTAAAGCAGAAGCGGCCCCCGGCCAGCACGGCGCCCGTCGCGGCCGCCTGTCTGACTACGGCGTGCAGCTGCGTGAAAAGCAGAAAGTGCGTCGCATCTATGGCGTACTGGAGAAGCAGTTCCGCAATTACTACAAGGAAGCAGCCCGCCTGAAGGGCGCTACCGGTGAGAACCTGCTGCAGCTGCTGGAAAGCCGGCTTGATAACGTGGTGTACCGGATGGGTTTTGGTTCGACCCGTGCCGAGGCGCGCCAGATGGTCGCCCACAAGGCGATCCTCGTGAATGGCACCGCTGTGAATATCGCGTCCTACCAGGTCAAGGCGGGCGACGTGGTGTCCCTGCGTGAAAAAGCCAAGAAGCAGCTGCGCGTGCAGTCTGCCATGGCGCTGGCTGCCCAGCGTGGCGAACCAGAGTGGATTGAAATGAACAGCGAAAAGCTGGAAGGGGTGTTCAAGTCAGTACCCGATCGTCAGGACCTGTCCTCAGACATTAACGAAAACCTGATCGTCGAACTTTACTCCAAGTAATCCACTGAAGGACCAACCTACAATACAGGTGCCCCAATGCAGAGTGCAGTGAACGAATTTTTGACACCCCGTGTCATCAAGGTTGATGAGAAGAACAATACCCGCGCCCAGGTTACCCTGGAGCCGCTGGAGCGTGGCTTCGGTCACACCCTTGGCAATGCCCTACGCCGAATCCTGCTGTCCTCCATGCCCGGCTGTGCAATCACCGAGGTAGAGATCGACGGTGTACTGCACGAGTACAGCGCCATCGAGGGTGTCCAGGAAGACGTGATCGAGATCCTGCTCAACCTCAAGGGCGTCGCCCTGGTGATGAATGGCAAGGAAGAAGCAGAGCTGACCCTGAGCAAGAAGGGCCCGGGTGTCGTCACCGCTGCGGATATCCAGGTGGATCACGACATCGAGGTGCGCAATCCCGACCACGTGATCTGTCATCTGAACGGCAAGTCCGAAATCAGCATGAAACTCACTGTGGCTCGCGGCCGCGGCTACTCACCGGCGGATTCCCGGGAGAACCCTGAAGAGGAGACCCGCTCCATCGGTCGCCTGCAGCTGGACGCCACATTTTCGCCGGTCCATCGCGTATCCTATGTTGTTGAAGCTGCCCGTGTTGAGCAGCGCACTGACCTCGACAAGCTGGTTCTCGATCTGGAAACCAACGGAACTATAGACCCGGAAGAAGCGATTCGTCGCGCAGCGACCATACTGCAGCAGCAGTTGGCGGTGTTCGTTGACCTTGAGAGCGAGAGCGAATCTGTCTCTGTCATCGAAGAAGACGAGGTCGACCCGATACTGCTGCGCCCGGTGGACGATCTGGAGCTGACCGTGCGCTCCGCGAACTGCCTGAAGGCAGAGAATATTTACTACATCGGTGACCTGGTGCAGCGCACTGAAGTAGAACTGCTCAAGACGCCGAACCTGGGCAAGAAGTCACTGACCGAAATCAAGGACGTTCTGGCCTCGCGCGGTTTGTCCCTGGGTATGCGGCTGGACAACTGGCCGCCCGCGAGTCTGAAAAACGACGACAGGGTATTGAGCGTTTAACAAAACGACGATCGGGTCTGGCCCTAGGGGAAAGCCCGCATCACAAGTTAGCCGTGCTGAGATAGCACAGACAGTATAGGATTGGAAAAATGCGTCATCGTCATAGTGGACGTCAGTTAAACAGGAACAGCTCCCACCGCAAGGCCATGTTCCGCAATATGGCCGTTTCCCTGGTGGAGCACGAGCTGATCAAAACCACCTTGCCCAAGGCAAAGGAGCTGCGCAGCTACGCGGAGCCCCTGATCACCCTGGCCAAGAAGGACAGCGTTGCGAATCGCCGCCTTGCGTTCGACCGCACCCGCAGCAAAGAAGCTGTCGGTAAGCTGTTCGGCGAGTTGGGTCCGCGCTACCAGGAGCGTCCCGGTGGTTACATCCGCATACTCAAGTGTGGCTACCGCACCGGTGACAAGGCGCCAATGGCCTATGTCGAGCTGGTGGATCGTCCCCAGGCAGAGCAGCAGGTTGACGACGAGGATTAAGATTCCACCTCAGTCATTATCAAAGAAGCCGGGCATTGCCCGGCTTTTTTTTGCCTGGGATGGTCTCCTGCCACCTGGTCGCCCCGTGCTCAGGGCGAGTCGTCGCGATAGCTGGTGGCCAGTTGGGGGCGGCCGAAAAACAGCGCGGCACTCAGCATCAGCCGCTCGGCGCTGCTCATATCCGCCCGTTGAGCCAACACCTCGCGAGCCAGGGCGGGTTCGTCGGTTATCACGCCGTCCACCCCCATGGACATCCAGCGTGACAGGGAGAGGGCGTCATTGACGGTCCAGACGAAAACGCCCTTGCCCGCCGCGTGGGCGCGGCGGATGAAGGCTCTGCTTGCCATGGCCTGGTTTACCGCAAGGAAATCGACATCCAGGCGCGACAGGTCACCCACCGCGCTGGCCGCCAGTAAGCCGGCGGTCCAGTCGGGGCGCAGGGCCTTGAGCTTTTGGACACCCTCCAGTTTCAGTGACATCACCACCACATCCTGGCTCATACCGGCCTGCTCCACGATGTCCACCACCCGCTGTTCCAGCTGCTGGTCGTGGCCGTAGTACTTGAGTTCGATAACCAGCTTCGAGCGGCCTTTTATCTCAGCGAGTACTTCCTGCAGGGTCGGTACCCGCTGGTCTGAGAATCCGGGGTCGAACCAGCTGCCGATATCGATCTGCCGGATCTCGGCCAGGTTTCCCTCCCAGATTTTCAGGGGATTGCCCGCCAGTTTCATGAAGTCGCTGTCGTGTACCACCACGACCTCGCCGTCCCTCGTCTCCTGTACGTCAATTTCCACCCAGTCGGTGCCGTCATTTACGGCCCGCCGTACTGACGCCAGGGTGTTTTCCGGCGCGGCTCCCGCTGCGCCGCGGTGCGCGACTACCAGTACCGCATCATCAGGTTTTACCTCCCGCAGTAGCCACAGGCCCGCCAGTACCGCCAGCGTGGTTGCGGCAAGCGCCCCTATGACCCAGGGGCCGGTACCCGCGGTCCCGGGCCGGTCTGCCGCCCGTTGCAGGTTTTGCAGGAGCTTCTCTCCCGAGACAGACGGGCTGTAGCGTTTGAAGGCCGCTGCCACAACGAAGGTGAAGCTGGTCATGGTGAAAGCGGTGGCGACAAAATTGAGACAGGTCCACAGCACTGCAGTCGCGCCCAGCAGCAGCACCAGCACGGACAGGTTCTGCCCCTGGGATGTCGCGGCAACAGCCGTTGCCGCACTGAGAAATGCCAGGGGTATCAGTGAGACTGCCAGCGCCAGCAACAGCCAGCGTACAAAGGCGCCCAGTAATTCCGCCCGCCTGCCCGCCGTCAGCTGTTCGCTGGCGGCGAAAGCGGCGCCCGGCGCGGTGTCCGTAAACAGGACCAGTGGCAGTGCCATGCTCCAGCCGATCAACCTGCGGCCCAGTAACCAGACCAGCAACAACAGCAGCGGGGCGGCCATGGCCAGGGCCTGGTAAAAAGCCGGCGGGCGTTGGGAGAGATAGTAATTGATGTCGTAGTCGCCCAGCAGCCACCAGGCGATCAGGCCGATAGCCGCCAAAAAAGGCAACAGGTAAGCCAGTACCCTGACCGTGAGGCCAATAGTCAGCCGCAACAGCTGTTGCGCATGCCGCAGTGAGAATCGCACGGCGGCCAGCGGCGCAATCTTCAGGGAGTGTTGCGCCCCCTGTGCGATGGCCTGCAGCGCACCCAGCTCCAGACCGGCAATGGCAAGCAGCAGGCCTATCAGGAAAATCGCCGAGGCCAGCCCCAGCGGGCTGAGCAGCAATAGCGCGATATCCTGGTCGGCAACCGCGGCGTTACCCGAGAGGGCCAGCAGCCCCTGCAGGGCCACGCCGAACAGGGGCGTAAACAGGGCAATCCCAAGCAGGGTAAACAGCAGGTGCACCACCAGAGCCGGGCGCCAGTAGCGGCGTGCCTGGCTCAACACGGAAGAAAGTTGCATGGCCTGCTCCTGTGGATACGCGAGGGGCTAACATAACATGCCGATGCCGGCGCCGCATTCGGCTCGGGGTAAGCGCGGGCTGATCCGCCTTGCACACAGGTGATCCTATGCTAGGCTGCCAGCTCAGATTCACGCAAGAGGCATACCCGTGACCGATACAACCGTACTGACCGGTGGGCTGCATTTCGGCGAAGGACCGCGCTGGCACCAGGGGCGACTGTGGTTCAGCGATTTCTACGACCACGCGGTCAAGTCCGTCGACCCCGCCGGGCAGCTCAGAACCGAATACAGCTTCGATGACCAGACCTCGGGCCTCGGCTGGCTGCCGGACGGGCGCCTGCTGGTGGTGTCCATGCGGCAGCTGGCTGTGCTGCGACAGGAGGGTGACCGCTTTGTAGTGCATGCCGATCTCTCGGGACTGGCGCGTCACCTGTGCAATGACATGGTGGTGGATGGTGCCGGCCGGGCCTGGGTCGGGAATTTCGGCTTTGATCTCGATGCCGAGCTCGACCGGCGCAGCCCGGAAGCCGTATTTGCGGATCATCCCGCTGCCAATCTTGCCCGGGTAGACCCCGATGGCAGTGTGCACCTGGCGGCTGCGGACATGCATTTTCCCAATGGCAGTGTGGTGACACCCGATGGCAAGACCCTGATCGTGGCTGAAACCCTCGCCATGTGCCTGACCGCATTCGATATTGGTGATGACGGCGAGTTGCTGAACCGGCGCATCTGGGCCCCGGTGGGTATGCGGGCACCGGACGGTATCTGTCTCGATGCCAACGGCAATATCTGGGTAGCCAATGCTCTCGCCCCGGAGTGCGTCTTGTTTGCCCCGGGTGGCGAGGAGTTGCAGGTCGTCGGCACCAGCCAGAACTGTTATGCCTGTATGCTGGGAGGCGCCGACGGCCGCGATCTGCATCTTGTGACTGCGCCCTCCAGCCACCGTGGCACGGCGTCGGTCGAGCGGGCGGGCAGGATCGAAACCTGCAGGGTCGACGTGCCGGGCGCGGGCTGGCCCTGAGGTCCTCCCGGGCCCACCCCGGGCTCAGGCGGCGCGCTTGCCCGCTTTGCGCTGTTTCAGCATGGGGGCCAGGAACTGCCCGGTAAATGACTGCTTGGCCTTGGCCACCGCTTCGGGCGTGCCGGTGGCGATAATCTGGCCGCCGCCGCTGCCACCCTCGGGCCCCAGGTCGACTATCCAGTCGGCGGTTTTGATGACGTCGAGATTGTGCTCGATGATGACGATGGTATTGCCGTGGTCGCGCAGACGGTGCAGCACTGCCAACAGTTGCTTGATGTCCTCGAAATGCAGGCCGGTGGTAGGTTCATCCAGGATATACAGGGTCTTGCCGGTATCCCGTTTTGACAGCTCGCGAGACAGTTTCACCCGCTGGGCCTCGCCGCCCGACAGGGTGGTGGCGGCCTGGCCGAGGCGGATGTAGGACAGCCCCACGTCCATCAGCGTCTGCAGTTTGCGGGCGATCGCCGGAACCGGTTCAAAGAAGACCAGGGCGTCCTCCACGGTCATTTCCAGCACCTCGTGGATATTCCGCCCCTTGTAGCGCACCTCGAGGGTTTCCCGGTTGTAGCGCTTGCCCTTGCAGATATCGCATGGCACATAGATATCCGGCAGAAAGTGCATCTCTACCTTGGTGACGCCGTCGCCCTGGCAGGCTTCACAGCGCCCCCCCTTCACATTGAAGCTGAAGCGACCCGCCTTGTAGCCGCGTGAGCGGGCTTCGTGGGTGCCCGCGAACAACTCCCTCACCGGCGTGAAAATCCCGGTATAGGTGGCGGGATTGGAGCGCGGTGTGCGCCCGATCGGGCTCTGGTCGATATCGATGCACTTGTCTATCTGGTCCATGCCCTCAATGGAGTGATAGGGCGCCGGGGTGAGCGTGGTGGCGCCATTGAGTTCCGTTGCGGCGATCGGGTACAGGGTGCCGTTGATCAGCGTGGACTTGCCGGAGCCGGAGACGCCGGTCACGCAGGTGAGCAGTCCCAGGGGTATCTCCAGGGTCACCGACTGCAGGTTGTTGCCGGCCGCGCCCGCCAGCACCAGCTGGCGCCCGGGATCATTGGGCGTGCGCCGCGCCGGGATGTCGATCCTGCGTTTGCCTGACAGGTAGGCCCCGGTAAGGGATTCCTCGTTGTTGAGGATATCCTTGAGCTTGCCCTGGGCAACTATCCGTCCACCGTGTACTCCGGCGCCCGGACCGATATCGATGATGTGATCGGCGCTTCGTATCGCGTCTTCGTCGTGTTCTACCACCAGCACCGTATTGCCCAGATCGCGCAGGTGGGTGAGGGTGGCGAGCAGTCGCTCATTGTCCCGCTGGTGCAGGCCGATAGAGGGTTCGTCGAGGATGTACATCACCCCTACCAGTCCCGCCCCGATCTGGGACGCGAGCCGGATGCGCTGGGCCTCGCCGCCGGAGAGGGTTTCTGCGCTGCGATTGAGCGTGAGGTAGTTGAGGCCCACATCGACCAGGAAACGGTAGCGCGCCCGCAGCTCCTTCATGATCTTGTTGGCAATTTCTCCCTTGCGGCCCTCGAGCTGCAACTGACCGAAGTAAAGTTCGGCCTCCCCAACCGGCATGCTGGTAATGCTGGGCAGGGTGCGTTCGTCCACAAACACATTGCGCGCATCGCGCCGCAGGCGGGTGCCCTCGCAGTCCGGGCAGGGATGGTTGGAGAGAAACCGCGCCAGTTCCTCGCGTACCGACGAGGAGTCCGTGTCCCGGTAGCGCCTTTCCATATTCGGGATGATGCCCTCGAAGGGGTGGGTGCGCTTGAACACGTCGCCGCGGTCATTGACATAGGCGAAGGCGATCTCCTGCTTGCCGCTGCCCTGCAGGATTATCTGGCGGTGTTTCTTGCTCAGTTGTTCGAAGGGGGTGTCGATATCGAAGCCGTAATGCTCGGCCAGTGATGTGAGCATGTGGAAGTAGTACACGTTGCGCCGGTCCCAGCCGCGAATGGCACCCTCGGACAGGCTTGCTTCCGGGTGCAGCACGACCCGCTCCTCATCGAAATACTGACGTACACCGAGACCGTCGCAGCTGGCACAGGCCCCGGCGGGGTTGTTGAACGAGAACAGTCGGGGCTCCAGTTCATCGATACTGTGGCCGCATTCCGGACAGGCGAAGCGGGCGGAAAAGCTGATGTCGTCGCCGTCGCCTTCCATATAGCTGATCGAAGCCAGGCCGTCGGTCAGACCGAGCGCTGTCTCGAAGGATTCGGCCAGCCGGATCCCCAGGTCCTCGCGCACCTTGAAGCGGTCCACGACCACCTCGATCCGGTGCTTCTTTTTCTTGTCCAGTGTCGGCAGGTCGTCCAGGTCAGTGACAATGCCATTGACCCGGGCTCTGACAAACCCGCCCGCGCGCAATTCCTCGAAAACGTGCAGGTGCTCGCCCTTGCGGTCTCTCACCACCGGTGCCAGCAGCATCAGTTTGCTGCCCTCAGGCAGGGCCAGCACGGTATCCACCATCTGGCTGACGGTCTGGGCCTGCAGGTTGTGGCCGTGATCGGGGCAGCGGGGTTCTCCCACCCGCGCAAACAGCAGCCTGAGGTAGTCGTATATCTCGGTGATGGTGCCCACGGTAGAGCGTGGATTGTGAGAGGTGGATTTCTGCTCGATGGAAATGGCGGGCGACAGGCCCTCGATATGGTCCATGTCCGGCTTTTCCATCATGGACAGGAACTGCCGGGCGTAGGTGGACAGGGATTCCACGTAGCGGCGCTGCCCCTCCGCGTACAGCGTGTCGAACGCGAGCGATGACTTGCCGGAGCCCGATAGCCCGGTAATCACCACCAGCTTGTCCCTGGGGATGTCCAGGTCGATATTCTTGAGGTTGTGGGTGCGCGCCCCACGTACTTGAATGGTGTCCATAAGTGGCCCGATACCGCTGTGAAAGCGAAACCAGGCAGTATATGCCCTGGCTCATGTGGCTGCAAAACTCGTTTTAAATACGACGCGGGCAGGCCGGTGGATGTGCCGGCGGCGCCGAAACTGCTATCATTGGCGATTGTAAATTCGAAGAACAAATCCCTGTGATCACTGAACATCCGATGACAGCGCTGGAGCGGCGCGCGGTAAGCTCCCTGGCGCTGCTGTACAGCTTTCGTATGCTGGGCCTCTTCATGGTCCTGCCCCTGCTTGCGCTCTATGCCGCCGACCTGCCCGATGCCACGCCCAGCCTGATCGGCCTGGCACTGGGGATCTATGGCCTTACCCAGGCACTGTTGCAGGTGCCACTGGGCTGGTTGTCCGACCAGGTGGGGCGCAAGCCGGTGATCATCGGCGGCCTGCTGCTGTTCGCCGCCGGCAGTGTGCTGGCGGCGGTGGCGGACAGCCTGTGGGGCATTGTCCTTGGGCGGGCCCTGCAGGGTGCCGGGGCAATCGCCGCGACGGTAATGGCCCTGGTGGCCGACCTGACCAGCGAGGAGCAGCGCACCAAGGCCATGGCCATAGTGGGCGTGAGTATTGGCCTGTCATTTGCCGTCGCGCTGGTGCTCGGTCCGGTCATCGCGGCAGCCGGTGGACTGGCCTCGGTGTTCTGGGTTACCGCGCTGCTTGCGCTGGGTGGCATCGCCGTCGTGCTGCTGCTGGTGCCCAATCCCGCTGCTGCGCCGGTTGATCACAGCGATGTGGGCGCGCGGAAGGGCATGTTTCTCCAGGCGCTGCGGGATCCGGCATTGCTCAGGCTGGATTTTGGCGTATTCAGCCTGCATTTCATTCTTGTCGCCTGCTTTCTGGTGGTGCCGGGGGCGCTGGAGCAGCTCGCCGGCGTGGATCGCGCCCATCACTGGCAGGTCTACCTGCCGGTGCTGGCGTTGTCGATCCTCGGCATGCTGCCGCTGATGCGTATGGCCGAGCGCGGTGGTCTCCCTCACCAGATGTTTCTCAGCGGTATCGGCTTGCTGGTGGCCGCCGTGCTGGTGCTCGGAGTGGCTGCAAGGCCCTGGCTGTTTTTTCTTGGACTCTGGCTGTTTTTTGTCGGTTTCAATTACCTGGAAGCGACCTTGCCTTCCCAGATCAGCAAGTCCGTGTTTGCCGGGGGCAAGGGTACTGCCCTGGGGGTTTTCTCCACCTGCCAGTTTTTCGGTGCCTTTGCCGGTGGTGCTGGCGGCGGCTGGGTATTGCAGCATTTGGGCCAGACCTACCTGATAGGACTCTCCCTGGCGCTGGCCGGGGTATGGTTTGTGCTGATGCTGGGTGCCGGTAACACCATGGTTTCCCAGCCGCAGCGCGCCTCCCGCTAGGGCCGCGTGGGCCCGGCCCGCGCCGCGGCAAATGATGAAACACGGCCGCCCGGGTTGTCGCAATTGGGTGGCGGGATTGCTATAGTCGGCGGTTCATCTGCTACACCGATTTTGTATTTAATTTGAGGAATTCCTATGGCTTCACGGGGCGTCAATAAAGTCATCCTGGTGGGTAACCTGGGCAACGACCCGGAAACGCGTTTTTTCCCCGATGGCGGGGCCGTCACAAATGCCAGCATTGCCACCAGTGAAAGCTGGAAGGACAAGCAGACCGGACAGATGCAGGAAAAGACGGAGTGGCACCGGGTGGTATTTCGCGATCGCGGTAACTTCCGCCTCGGGCAGATAGCCGGGGAGTACCTCAAGAAGGGCTCCAAGGTGTACGTCGAGGGCAGGCTCCAGACGCGCAAGTGGCAGGACAAGGCAGGCGTGGATCACTACACCACCGAGATCCTGGCAAGCGAGATGCAAATGCTGGACAGCCGCAACGCTGGTTCTGGCGGTGAATACAACGCTGCCGCCGAGGCACCCAGGAGCGCTCCCCGGGCGCCTTCACAGGCACCGGCAGCCAGCTCACAGCCAGCCGATTTCGGCGACTTTGACGACGACATACCGTTTTGACGGGGCTTCACTGACCGTCGGTTGAACGCTTCCCGAACAGTGGCATAAAGCCGTGCGTGTACTCATACTTGGATCGGACACCCCTCTGGGTCACGCCCTGGTGGAGCGCCTGCAGTATCTGGGTCGCCACCAGACGGTATCGATTACCCGCGCGACCTGCCGCTGGAAGAGCGAACGCCAGGCCAAGAAGGCGGTGGTGCGGGCGAAGTGCGAGATCCTGGTGGACTTGCGTATCTCGGCCGCCGCTGACGGGGTTGATCAACTCCAGGAACTGGACCTGAAACGCTGCCACTGGGTAGCCAAGGCCTGCCAGCGCAGTGGCATGACCTACCTCTATACGTCGACCTCGAGGGTGTTTTCCGGCCAGTTGGACCGACCCTACACCGAGGAAGACTATCCCGACAACGAAACCGACTTCGGCACCATGCTCGCCGATGGCGAGCAGCTGGTGCGGGACAGCTGCGAGCGGCATCTGATCCTGCGCCTGGGGCCGGTTTTTTCCTTCGAGGGCACCAACCTGATTACCCAGATGCTGGGCGAGCTGGGAACAAACGGTGGCAGCCTGGTAATGGACAACAACCTGCGCGGCTGTCCCGTGGCGGCCGAGGATGGCGCCCGGGTGATTTCGGCGCTGCTGGACCAGCTCAGCACCGGCTTGCAGGCAAACGGGATATACCACTACTGCAGCTCCGACACGGCCACCTTCTACGAATTCGCCGAGGCCTTGCTGGCCTCTGCATCCCAGTTTTCCGAGTTCAGCCCCACGGCCGTGCAGCTGCAACGCCAGCCGGAGGGTCTTGCTCCCCTCAACCGCTCCCTGAATTGCAGCAAGATTCGCAACACCTTTGCCATCAAGCAGGCGCCCTGGCGCACCGCGGTGCCGCGCATCGTGAAGCAGTACTTTGAGCATCAACGCAACAAGATATGAGGCAATCCCATGGCAAAAGCCACCGATGAGCAGGCCAGGCCACTGGCTGTGGCGGTCCTGACCGTTTCCGACACCCGCACAGGGGAGACAGACAGCTCGGGTGACTACCTGGTGGATGCGCTCACCGCGGAGGGCCACAGGCCGGCGGCCAGGACCATCGTCATAGATGATATCTACCAGATCAGGGCGGTGCTCTCCAACTGGATAGCCGATCCTGGTATCGATGCGGTGCTGGTCACGGGGGGTACGGGCTTTTCCGGGCGGGATTCGACGCCTGAGGCGGTGCGTCCTCTGTTCGACAAGGATATCGACGGCTTTGGCGAGGTATTCAGGGCGTTGTCCCATGCCGAAATTGGCTCCTCGACCATCCAGTCAAGAGCCGTGGCCGGTTTTGCCAATGATACTGTGATTTTTTGCATGCCGGGATCGACCGGGGCCTGCAGGACCGCCTGGCAGGGCGTGATTCGCGAGCAGCTCGACAGCAGTCACCGGCCCTGTAATTTTGTGGGCGTACTGAAAGTGCGGGAGCGGGAGGCTTGACGCCACTGCTGCCGGTGGCGGAAGCCCTGGCGCGGGTGCTGGCGCAGGCCAGTCCCTGCCAGGCGGTGATGGAGGTGGCGCTGATCGATGCCCTGGGCGCGGTGCTGGCCGAGGACGTGTCAGCTGATATCGCGGTGCCCGGCGACGACAACAGCGCGATGGACGGCTACGCCCTGCGGGCGGCGGAAGCGGAAGCGCCGTTGCAGGTCAGCCAGCGTATTGCCGCGGGCAGCAGTGCAGGTGCTTTTCTGCAGGCTGGCACGGCCGCGAGGATATTTACCGGCGCGCCGATTCCGCCGGGTGCTGACGCGGTGGTAATGCAGGAAAACTGTGAAGAGCGCGATGGTGTGCTGGCGGTTTCGGGCCCGGTCGTGGCGGGGCAAAATATTCGCCCGCGCGGCCAGGACATCGCGGCGGGTTCTACCGTGCTGGTGCGGGGCAGGGTGCTGCGGCCCCAGGATATGGGCCTGCTCGCGTCCATCGGCCGCGCCACCGCCAGGGTATACCGGCCGCTGCGGGTGGCGGTGCTGTCAACGGGGGATGAACTGCTGGAGCCCGGCAGCGCCGGACTGGAGCGTGGGCAGCTATACAACTCCAACCGCTACACCCTGGCGGGCCTGGTGAGAACCCTGGGTATGACCTTTGTCGATGGTGGCATCGTGCCCGATGACCCCGACGCCACCGCGCAGGCGCTTACCGACGCGGCCGCTGCGGCCGATTGCGTCATTACCTCAGGCGGGGTCTCGGTGGGCGAGGAGGATCACGTCAAGGCCCAGGTGGAGCGCCTCGGGCAGCTGGATCTCTGGAAGCTCGCCATCAAGCCGGGCAAGCCGCTGGCCTTTGGCCGGATCGGCAACACTCCCTTCATTGGCCTGCCAGGCAATCCCACCTCGGTTTTCGTCACCTTCTGCCTGATCGCGCGCCCTTTCCTGCTGCAGTTGCAGGGCGTGAGTGAACCGGCTCCCGCCAGACTGTATGCCAGGGCAATGTTTGTCGTCGGCAAACCGGGCGGGCGTCAGGAGTACCTGCGCGTGACCCTGGGCAACGACGGCACCGAGCTGCAGGCGAACTTGTTCGCCAACCAGAGTTCCGGGGTATTGAGTTCGGTGAGTCACAGCAATGCCCTCGCGGTAATCCCGCCGGGTACGAGGGTCGAAGTGGGCGATCTTCTGGAGGTGATACCGCTCGACGCGCTGGTGTAGCCCCTGTGTGCGGGCATGTGCCGCAGCGGTGCAGGCTAGTCGGCGTACTTCTGGAACACCAGGGAGGCGTTGGTGCCGCCAAAGCCGAAGCTGTTGGACATCACCCTTTGCAGATCCACGTTGTCATGTCGCTGCAATGCGATGGGCAGCCCCTCCGCTTCCGGATCAAGGGTCTCAATATTCGCTGAGGCCGCTATGAAGCCCTTTTGCTGCATCAGCAGGGAGTAAATGGCCTCCTGCACTCCGGCGGCACCAAGCGAGTGACCGGACAGTGATTTGGTGGAGCCGACCACCGGGATATGGTCCCTGTCCTGATAGGCCGTGCGCACCGCTTTCAGCTCCTGGATATCACCGGCGGGTGTGCTGGTGCCGTGGGCGTTGATGTAGTCCACCGGGCCGCTCACCGTGGCAAGCGCCTGTTGCATACAGCGCACCGCGCCCTCGCCCGAGGGGGCGACCATGTCGTAGCCGTCAGAGGTGGCACCGTAGCCCACCAGTTCCGCATAGATCTTCGCCCCGCGCTTGAGCGCATGCTCCAGTTCTTCCACCACGAGCATGCCCCCGCCGCCGGCGATGACGAAGCCATCGCGGTTGGCATCATAGGCCCGCGAGGCGCGCTCAGGTGTATCGTTGTACTTGGTTGACAGTGCGCCCATGGCGTCAAACAGGCAGCTCAGGGCCCAGTGCAACTCCTCGCCGCCGCCGGCGAAAACGATATCCTGCTTACCCAGCTGGATCTGTTCCATGGCGTTGCCGATACAGTGCGCGCTGGTGGAGCAGGCGGAGGATATCGAGTAATTCACGCCCTTGATTTTGAAGGGTGTAGCGAGGCAGGCCGATACCGTGCTGCCCATGGTCTGGGTGACGCGGTAGGGCCCGACCCGGCGTATGCCGCGCTCGCGTAACACGTCGGCGGCCTCCACCTGCATGGCCGCTGAGGCGCCGCCGGAGCCGGCGATAATGCCGGTGCGTACGTTGGAGATATCGGCGTCCTTGAGCCGGGCGTCATCGATAGCCTGCTGCATGGCGATGTAGGCGTAAGCGGCCGCATCCCCCATGAAACGCAATTGTTTGCGATCGACCAGTGCAGGGATGTCCACCTGCGGTGCGCCTGCCACGTGTGAGCGCATGCCCATGTCGATCTGTTCCTGGCGCATGCCGATACCGGAGCGGCCCTCGTACAGTGACTGGCAGACTGACTGCGCGTCGTTGCCGAGGCAGGAAACGATGCCAAGTCCGGTGATGACTACTCTTCTGGGCATGGTATTAAAAAGACTCCGTCGATTTGAACAGGCCTACCCGCAAGTCGGAAGCGGTGTATATTTCGCGACCATCCACCGAGACACTGCCATCGGCAATACCCATAACCAGTTTGCGCTCGATGACCCGCCTCACATGGATGTTATAGACCACTTTCGATGCAGATGGGAGCACCTGCCCGCTGAACTTGACCTCGCCACAGCCCAGCGCGCGCCCCCGACCAGGGTTGCCGCGCCAGCCCAGGAAAAAACCCACCAGCTGCCACAGGGCATCAAGGCCGAGGCAGCCGGGCATAACGGGGTCGCCGGGGAAGTGGCACTGGAAAAACCACAGGTCGGGATGGATATCCAGTTCGGCGATTATTTCCCCCTTGCCATACTGACCGCCTGCAGAACTGATGTGGGTTATGCGATCCAGCATCAGCATGTTGTCAGTGGGTAATTGTGCATTGCCGGGGCCGAACAGTTTGCCGTTGCCGCAGGTGATCAGATCGTCCTTGCTATAGGCACTTTTTGCTGTCATAGGTTGTCCAGTGTCGGCTTGAAATCCGCGCCTCCGGATCCTCGCTGGCGACAGCCTTGTCGCTGGAATCAGAACGGCGCTCCGGGGAGCCTGCCCATTTTAATAGTTAAGGCTCACAAGTCCAGCGCAATTCGGCCGGGGTGTCTCTTTCCATCGAAGTGTTAAGCCGCGCACATCCGCGCCTGTTGGCCGGTAGCCAATGATATGGCCATCCGCTACCATAAGGCGGATTTCGCGTTACATTGCGCGCATTTACAATAATTTTCTCACCGTGAGCCCTGTCGGTGACACAGGAAAAAATATGTTAACACCTGTTCTTCTGTCCGGTGGAGTGGGAAGCCGGCTCTGGCCGGTCTCGCGCGAGACTCACCCCAAACAGTTCTTGCCGCTGGCCGGCGAGTTGTCGATGTTGCAGGAAACCCTGCGGCGCACCTCCGGGCTGGAGGAGACTGCACCGCTGGTAGTCTGTAATGAAGAGCACCGTTTCATGGTGGCCGAGCAGCTGCGCGAGGTTAACATCAAGGCGAGCGCACTTATTCTGGAGCCCGAGGGGCGCAATACCGCTCCGGCGGTCGCGCTGGCGGCCATACAGGCCCTGGCGAGCGACCCTGAAGCGCTGTTGCTGGTGTTGCCTGCCGACCACGTGATCCGCGATGTCGATGCCTTTGCGCAGGCTGTCGGCAGGGCCGTACCACTGGCGGAGCAGGGGCGCCTCATGACGTTTGGTGTAGTGCCAATGAGCCCGGAAACCGGTTACGGCTACATCAAATGCGGTGCCGAGCTGGATACCGGTCTTTATGACCTGGAGCGCTTCGTCGAGAAACCGGATGTCGCGACAGCCCAGGCTTATCTCGACAGCGGTAACTACCTGTGGAACAGCGGTATGTTCCTGCTGCGCGCCGCGACCTATCTGGAGCAGTTGGCTGAGCATGCCCCGGGCATGCTCAGCTGCTGCCGCGAGGCGATGGCTGGCGCCACCGTCGATATGGATTTTGTGCGGCCCGCGGCTGATAAATTTCTCGCCTGCCCGAGTGACAGCATCGACTACGCGGTAATGGAAAGAACCGGCGCCGGTGGCGTGGTTTCCCTCGATTGCGGCTGGAGTGACGTGGGCGCCTGGTCCGCCCTGTGGGATGTCGCCACGCGCGACAGTGACGGCAATGCCTGCAAGGGCGACGTCATGCTCGAAAATTGCACAGGCAGCTATATTCGCAGCGAGTCGCGTCTGGTGGCAGCCATCGGGGTTTCCGACCTGGTGGTCGTCGAAACTGCGGATGCCGTGCTGGTGTCGGACCGCACCAATGTGCAGGATGTAAAGCGGATCGTAAACCGCCTGAAGGACCTGCAGCGCCCTGAGGTTTCCCAGCACAGGCGCGTGTACCGGCCCTGGGGCTCCTACGAATCCCTGGTGACGTCCCAGCGCTTTCAGGTCAAGAGAATTGTCGTCAACCCCGGGCAGACCCTCTCGCTGCAAATGCATCATCACCGGGCCGAGCACTGGATCGTCGTGCACGGTACCGCCGAGGTGACCTGCGAGGAGCGGGTGTTCATGCTGGGAGAGGACGAGTCGACCTATATTCCTCTGGGACATAAACACCGGCTGTCGAATCCGGGTCGCATCCCGTTGGAGCTGATCGAGGTGCAATCCGGTGCCTACCTTGGCGAGGACGATATCGTGCGCTACGAGGATGTTTACGGGCGCAGCAAGTAGCACCGGTTTTACCTACACGGAGGTTCCATGAATATCACCAAATGCCTGTTTCCCGTCGCCGGTTACGGCACCCGCTTCCTGCCGGCAACCAAGAGTATGCCCAAGGAAATGTTGCCGATAGTCAACAAACCGCTGGTGCAATACGGTGTGGAGGAGGCTATCGCCGCGGGGATGACCACCTGTGCCATGGTCACTGGCCGTGGCAAGCGCGCGATCGCGGACCACTTCGACATCAGCTTCGAGCTTGAGCACCAGATATCCGGCAGTGGCAAGGAAGTCTACCTTGAGAGTATTCGCAATGTGCTGGACAAGGGCGTTTTCACCATGGTGCGCCAGCGCGAGATGAAAGGGCTGGGGCACGCCATCCTCACCGGCCAGTCGCTGATTGGCAATGAGCCCTTCGGTGTTCTGTTGTCCGACGACCTGTGCCTGAATGACGGCCCGGGAGTGCTGGCCCAGATGGCGGAGCTGTACAAGCAGTTTCGCTGCTCGATCGTGGCCATTCAGGAGGTGCCCCTGGAGGATGTGGGCAGCTACGGGGTGATTGCGGGGGAAAGCCTGCGGGACGGGATTTACCGGGTGGATGAAATGGTGGAGAAGCCCGATCCCAAGGACGCGCCGTCAAACCTCGCCATCATCGGCCGCTATATCCTGACGCCGGACATATTCGATATTATTCGTGAGACCCCGCCCGGCGCCAATGGTGAAATCCAGTTGACTGATGCGCTGCAGATACAGGCCCGTCGGGGCTGCGTCATGGCGTATAAGTTCAAGGGCCGCCGCTTCGATTGCGGTAGTGTGCCCGGCTTCGTCGAGGCAACCAACTATGTGTACGAACACTACTACGCCAAACCCTGAGGAGCCCTGCCAGTGACAAAAATCACCTGTTTCAAGGCATATGACGTCCGCGGTCGTGTACCGGATCAGCTGAACGAGGAAATCGCGCACCGGATTGGCCGCGCCTTTGCCGAGGTGGTCAAGCCTCGCCAGGTGGTGGTCGGGCACGACATACGACTGACCAGCGAGGCCATCAAGGGTGCTCTTGTGAAGGGTTTGCTGGAGCAGGGAGTCGATGTCTATGACATCGGCCTGTGCGGCACCGAGGAAATATATTTCGCCACGTCCCACGCTGGCATGGACGGCGGCATCGCAGTTACAGCCAGTCACAACCCGAAAGACTATAACGGCATGAAGTTTGTGCGGGAGGAGTCAAAACCGATTTCCGGTGATACCGGCCTGTTCGATATACAGGCGCTGGCGGAGAAGGACGAATTTGTGGCCGCAGAGCGGCCCGGGCAACTCCATGCCCTCGATACCTCCGAGGCCTATGTCAAACACCTGTTGTCCTATGTGGATGTCGCCGCGCTGAAACCCCTGAAGATTGTCGTGGACGCCGGCAACGGTGGTGCGGGCAGGGTGGTCGACCTGCTGGAACCCCACCTGCCGTTTGAGTTTATCAAGCTGCATCACGAGCCCGACGGGAATTTTCCCAACGGTGTACCGAACCCCCTGGTGCCGGAAAATCGCCAGGCAACCATCGACGCAGTGCGCGAACACGGCGCCGATCTGGGCCTTGGCTGGGACGGTGATTTCGATCGCTGCTTTTTCTTCGATGAGCACGGCGACTTTATCGAGGGCTACTACGTGGTGGGCCTGCTTGCCGAGGCTTTTCTCAAGCGGCAGGGCCCCGCAAGAGTGGTGCACGATCCGCGCCTGATCTGGAACACGATCGATATCGTGGAGTCGCTGGGTGGCGAGGCGGTGCAGAGCAAAACCGGCCACGCATTTATCAAGGAGCGCATGCGGCTGGAAAACGCTGTTTATGGCGGAGAAATGAGCGCGCACCATTACTTCCGCGATTTTGCCTACTGTGACAGCGGTATGATCCCGTGGCTGCTGGTAACCGCCCTGATCGGCGCTGCCGGACAGCCGCTGTCATCCCTGGTGGCGCAGCGTATGGCGGCCTATCCCTGTAGCGGTGAAATCAATCGCACTATCGAAAACCCCGCTGCGGTCTTGTCCCGGGTGGAGGATACCTATCGGGAGCAGGCCGGGACGATCGAGCACGTGGATGGCTTGAGCATGGTTCTCGGGGAGTGGCGCTTCAACCTGCGCATGTCCAACACCGAGCCGGTGGTGCGGCTCAATGTCGAGAGTCGCGGCGATGTGGCCTTGATGCAGGCCAGGACCGAGGAGCTGCTCGCCCTGATCGACGCCGGCTGATCCCGGCGGGATCAGGCTTGCGCATCCCGCCACTCGGCCATCAGGCGCTCGGTGGCCGGATCCATCGGGCCTGATCCGGGCTCTCCCGACAGGCGCGCGAGGATTTGCGTGCCTATTTCCTTCCCCAGTTCCACTCCCCACTGATCAAACGGATTGATGCCCCATAGCCGGGCGCTGCAGAAGGTGCGATGCTCATACAGCGCCAGCAGCGCGCCGAGGCTCCCCGGGTTGACTGAGGCCATGGTGATCACGGTACTCGGTCGGTTGCCGGGCATCGCCATATGCGGTGCGAGCCTGCGTGCCTCCTGTTCGGTCAGTCCGCGCTGCAGCAGGACTGCATGCGCGTCCTCCCGGGAGCGGCCTACCATCAGGGTTCGGCTCTGGGCCAGGCAGTTGGCCACCAGCCGTCGATGCTGCCCGCTCATGCCGGTATGGGTCGTCAGCGGCAGTATGAAATCGGCGGGGCACAGCTGCGTGCCCTGGTGCAATAGCTGGTGGAAGGAGTGCTGGCCCATGGTGCCTGCTGATCCCCACAGCACGGGCCCTGTCGTATAGCTCAGGGGCTTGCCGTCTGCGTTGACACGCTTGCCATTACTCTCCATGGTCAGCTGCTGCAGGAAGTCAGGCAGTCGCCGCAGGCTGTTGTCGTAGGGCAGTACGACATGGTTGCCGGCACCCAGGAAATTGCAGTACCAAAGCTCCAGCAGGCTCAGCAGCAGGGGCGCATTCTCACCCGGTGCGCTGCTGCGGAAATGTTCGTCCATCGCTGCGGCGCCGTCCAGGAACTCCTCAAAGCTGTCCCAGCCAACGGCAATCGCGCAACTCAGGCCGATGGCGGACCACACCGAGTAGCGCCCGCCCACCCAGTCCCACATCGGCAGGCAGTTATCGGCGGGAATGCCGAAGTCGGCGGCGGCCTGCAGGTTGGAGGTGACGGCGACGAAATGTTTGTCGAGGTCGGATTCGCCGGCGCCCGCGTTGAGCAGCCAGGCTCTGGCCGCCAGGCTGTTGGTGAGCGTCTCTTCCGTGCGAAAGGATTTGGAGCAAACGACAAAAAGAGTGGATTCGGGGTCGAGGTCCAGCAGGGTGTCCTGCAGGTCCGCTGGGTCGACATTGGCGACATAGTGACAGCTGACGTTGCCATGGTAAGGTTTCAATGCCTCGGTAACCAGGCGCGGCCCCAGGTCTGAGCCGCCAATGCCGATATTTACGACATCGGTAATGGTAGCGCCGGAATAGCCCTTACGGCTGCCGTCGTTGAGGCTGTCGGCCCACTGCTTCATCAGCGCGCGGGCCGCCACCACCTGTGCGAATTTCTCCTCATGGCCGTGGCTGCCGGAGGCGCGCAGCAGGGTATGCAGGGCAGGTCTGTCCTCTGTGTTATTGATGTGTACGCCGTCGAACAGGGCAGCGACGTCCATCTGCAGTCCGCTGCGTTCGACCAGCTCCAGCAGTTGCGTCATGGCGGGCCTGGTCAGCAGGTGCTTGGAAAAATCCAGCTGCAGTCCGGCTGCGCGCAGGGTGAAATCCACGGCGCGTTGTGGGTCCTGTGCGAACAGCTCTGCCATGGACGCAGACCGCAGTTCGTCTGCCAGTGCCTGTAATTCGCCATAGCCGGATAACTCGGAAAGGAGTGCGCTTGCTGCCATGCTCGGACCTTGTCGGGCGGGAGGATTAAAGACCCGAGTATAGCCAATCGCGCGCAATGCCGTTACCGGTATTGCTGCCGATATAGCGGCTCAGTGGTCGCGATGAATCGAGAGGTGGGTAATCCGCTCCAGCGCGCTGCGCCAGGTATTGGCCGGCAGCTGCTGCAACCGCGCCAGCGCCAGGTCGTGGTAGTGGCGTGCCTGCGCCCGGGTGTAGTCCAGCGAGCCGCAGCCTTGTACCGCCTGGACGATTGCATTCAGCTCGCTGGCGCTTCTGTTGGTGATTGCATCGCGAATCAGCGTTCGCTCCGCCTCGCTACCTTCCTGCATGGCGTGGATCAGGGGCAGGGTGGTTTTGCCTTCCGTCAGGTCGTCCCCGACATTTTTGCCCATGGTGGCGGGATCACCCTCGTAGTCCAGCACATCATCGATCATCTGAAAAGCGATGCCGAGGTTGAGGCCAAATTCTCGCATGGCCTGGCGCAGGGGCGGCTCTGCACCACTCAGGGAGGCAGCGCCGTAGCACGCGGCCGCGAAGAGGATGGCCGTCTTGCGGGTGATGACTTCGAGATACTGTTCGCGGGAGGTGTCGGCCAGGCCGGCGCGCGCCAGCTGCAGGACCTCGCCCTCGGCGATGGTGTTGGTGGTATCGGCCATGTGGTCGAGTATGCTCATGTCTCCCAGCTGCACCATCAGCTGGAAGGCCCGGGTGTAGAGAAAGTCCCCCACCAGCACAGACGGGGCATTGCCGAACTCGGCGTTGGCGGTGGGCCGGCCGCGGCGCAGGCTGGAAATATCCACTACATCGTCGTGCAGCAGTGTGGCCGTATGGATAAATTCGATGATGGCCGCGAACTTGATGTGGGCGGGGCCGCAGCTGCCGAGGGCGGAAGCGGACAGCAGCACCAGCAGGGGCCGCAGGCGTTTGCCGCCGGCGTCAACAATATAGTGACCAACGTTCTCCACCATGGGCACGTCGGAGTGCAACTGGTCGATGATGAGCTGGTTGACCTGCTCAAATTCCCTGCTGACGGTAGCGCGTACTTCTTGCATGACCCGGGTGGCTTGAAAGTGCCCGGGCATGCTAGGTTGCCGCCACCGACCTGTCAACCCGGCTGCCCGTGTTAGCGGCCGCCGGTCTTAAGTTATTGTTTTTATGAAATAAGTAAGCCTTGCCGTGAGCGGCTGATTTGAGTAAAATCGCCGCCCTCTGACCCCTGTCGCACCCAGTGCCGGCGCGGGTCAGTCTTAACCAACTGTTAGTGCCGGTCTCTGCCCCCTTGATTTACAAGGGTTTTTTTCCAACAGCGAGCAGGCTAACTCAACGGAGCACAATATGTACGCAGTAATCGAGAGCGGTGGCAAGCAGCATCGCGTGGTGGAAGGCGAAACCCTGAAGCTGGAAAAAATTGAAGCCGCAACCGGCGATACAGTCGAATTCGACAAAGTATTGATGGTTGGTGGCGGTGACAGCGTCAAGATCGGCACTCCCGTGGTTGCCGGCAGCAAGGTAATCGCAGAGGTGGTTGCCCATGGTCGTCACAAGAAGGTCAAGATCGTTAAGTTCAGTCGCCGTAAGCACTACCGGAGAGAAACTGGTCACCGCCAGTGGTTCACCGAGGTGAAGATCACCGGCATTACGGCGTAACAGGAGGGTTTGAGCAATGGCACACAAGAAAGCTGGTGGTAGTACCCGTAACGGACGTGATTCCGAAAGTAAGCGACTGGGCGTCAAGCGCTTTGGTGGTGAAACCGTGCAGGCAGGCAGCATCATCGTGCGCCAGCGTGGCACGCGCTTCCACGCCGGCACCAACGTGGGTATCGGCAAGGATCACACCCTGTTTGCTACCGCTGACGGCAAGGTCGAGTTCGTAACCAAGGGCCCCAACAGCCGCAAGTTCGTTCAGATAGTGAGCGCCTGAGGCGCGGCTTCAAGCCGGGTAACGCGAAGCCTCGTCGTTGGACGGGGCTTTTTTTTGCCTGATCCCCTTATCTATGGGTAGAGCGCCGTTCCATTCGCGGTGGCGGGCGGGTGTTGCCTCGCTTCACGGCTGCCTCCCTCCACTCCCCCGACCTGCGGCCGTATTGGCGCAGCCACTAAGGTGGACATAATTTAGATATACTGCAGGCCCGGCGGGATTTTACAAAAACCCGGCCCGCAACAAATTGGAACCAGGATGAAATTCGTAGACGAGGCAAGTATCAAGGTTTTCGCCGGCAATGGCGGCAGTGGCTGCCTCAGTTTCCGGCGGGAGAAATACATCCCCAAGGGCGGCCCTGACGGCGGCGACGGTGGCGATGGCGGCAGCGTCATCATGGAAGCCGATGGCGCACTGAACACCATGGTCGACTTCCGCTTCCAGCGGGCTTTCCGGGCCCAGAACGGAGAGTCCGGGCGCGGCCAGAACAAGACCGGCAAGAGCGGGGAGGACCTCGTTCTGCAGGTGCCCGTGGGAACAACCATCCTCGATGAAGACACCGGCGAAATGCTCGGGGACCTGTCGGTACCGGGACAGCGGCTGGTCGTGGCGCAGGGCGGATTCCACGGGCTCGGCAATACGCGCTTCAAATCGAGCACCAACCGGGCACCGCGCCAGACCACCAAAGGCAGCGAGGGCGAGCACCGGGACCTCAAGCTGGAACTGAAAGTGCTGGCGGATGTGGGGCTGCTCGGCTTGCCGAATGCGGGCAAATCCACATTTATCCGCGCCGTGTCCTCCGCCACACCCAAGGTCGCCGACTATCCCTTTACCACCCTGGTGCCGAACCTGGGGGTGGTAAAGGTGGAGGCGCACCGCAGCTTTGTAGTGGCGGATATTCCCGGGCTGATCGAGGGCGCGTCGGATGGCGCCGGGCTGGGTATCCGCTTCCTCAAGCACCTGACCCGCAACCGCATTTTGCTGCACCTGGTTGATATGGCCCCCTTCGATGACAGTGAGCCCGCCGACGCCGCCCTGTCCATCGTGCGCGAGCTGGAACGGTTCAGTCCCACCCTGGCCGCCAGGGAGCGCTGGCTGGTGCTCAATAAAAGCGACCTGCTGGACGCCGATACGTTTGCCGCGCGACGCGAAGCCCTGCTGGAGGCACTGGCATGGCAAGGGCGGGTATACGCCATCTCCGCTATCAATGGCGAGGGCACCGGCCCGCTGTGTGGCGACATGATGGTTTACCTGGAAGAGCGGCGCGCAGCCGAACTGGCGGACCCTGAGCTCGCCGAGGCGGAGCGCCAGATGCAGCTCGCCATGCAGGAGGAGGCGCGACAGCGTGTCGAGGAATACCGGGCCCGGCAGCGTCAGCGCTCCCGGGGCGAGGACGACGATATCGACGATGACGAGGATGATGACCACGATGTGGAGATCGAGTATGCACCCTGAGATCCGCCATGTCTGACAGGCACGAAATAGCCGAGGCGAGGCGCTGGGTCGTAAAGGTCGGCAGTGCATTGCTGACCAATGACGGCCGCGGACTGGACGCCAGTATTATCGCGACTCTGGTCGACCAGCTGGTGCAGCTGCGCGCGCGGGGCTGTGAGGTAGTGCTGGTTTCCAGTGGTGCGGTGGCCGCCGGTATTGTCCGGCTGGGCTGGAGTTCACGCCCGCACCTGCTGCACAAGTTGCAGGCAGCCGCTGCCGTCGGGCAGTCGGTGCTGGTGCAGCACTATGAAAACGCATTCAGGGAGCACGGTATTGCCACTGCCCAGATCCTGCTGGTGCACGACGATGTGACCGCGCGGGATCGCTATCTCAATGCACGGGGTACGCTCAACACCCTGCTGGAACTGGGGGTGGTGCCGGTGGTCAACGAAAATGACACGGTGGTCACCGACGAAATACGCTTCGGTGATAACGACACCCTGGCGGCCCTGGTGGCCAACCTGATCGATGCGGACGCCCTGTTGCTGTTGACCGACCAGCAGGGCATGTACCGGGAGGACCCCAGGCACAACCCCAATGCCAGGCTGCTGGACAATTGTGACGTTCACGACCCGCAGCTGGATGGTATGGCAGGGGAGGGCGGCGCACTGGGCCGTGGCGGTATGGTGACCAAGCTGCGCGCGGCCCGGCTGGCCGCCCGCTCGGGCACGGAAACCATAATCGCCTCCGGACGCGAGGCCAATATCGTTGCCGCCGTCACTGCCGGTAACAAGGCGGGCACCTGGTTGCGCACCGGTAAACAGCCCCAGAATGCCCGCAAACAGTGGCTGGCGGGTATGGTGCAGGTGCAGGGCAGCCTGGAACTGGATGAGGGGGCGGTGCGGGTGCTGCGTGAATCGGGCCGCAGCCTGCTGGCCGTCGGGGTGCGGGCGGTGCACGGTAATTTCACCCTGGGGGAGATGGTGTCCTGCAAGGACGGCAGCGGTCGTGAGATAGCCCGGGGGCTGGTCAATTACAACGCCGAGGAAACCCGGCGCATCATGGGCCTGCCGTCACGCGAGATCGAGGGCGTGCTGGGCTACCTGCGCGATGCAGAGCTCATTCACCGCGACAACCTGGTGTTGTGCTAGGCCCGGCCTAGCTCATCCAGCGGCCGATTGGCGTTTTCACCCAGAGAAAGTTCATCAGTTTCTTCATGCCCTCCGCGCTCTTCGCGCTGTAAGGGTAGGCGTTCTGCATCTTGCCGCCGAAGCGGTCGATCACGATCGGCATTTCATGGCAGTAGCCGAGCAGGCCTTTCTTGCCATTGACCTGGCCCAGCCCTGAATTCTTGCGCCCGCCGAAAGGGGCTGCGGGAATGCCGTAACTCACCGCCATGTCGTTGACGCTGCAGGAGCCGGTGTCGATGGCGGCCGCCAGCTGGTAACCCCTGTCCTTGTCTTTGGTCCAGACATTGCCGTTGAGGCCGAATTCAGAATCATTGGCCAGGGCGACGGCCTCCTCTTCGCTCGCGACTTTCTGGATGCACAGGACGGGGCCGAAGGTCTCGTGGAGCATGATGTCCATGCTGTTGTCGACCCCGGTGATGACCGTCGGTTCGTAGTACAGCCCGGCAAGATCAGGGTTGCGCCGGCCGCCCATCAGGATGTTGGCGCCCTTGGCCCGGGCATCCTCCACGTGCGCCTCGATGATAGCCATCTGGCGGTCCCAGAACACCGCGCCTACGTCTTCTTCCCAGCCGTGTTGCTGCCCCTGGCGCAGGTGCTTGCCCTTGTCGAGCACCAGGCGCAGGAATTCATCGTACACCGCTGCCACGACATAAATGCGTTCCGTACCGCAACAGTAGTGGCCGGTATTCATGCAGGAGCCCAGCCAGGCGCCGTCCGCCGCCCGGTCGAGATCCGCGTCGGCGCAGACGATCATGGCGTCATTGCCGCCCAGTTCCAGGGTACAGGGAATGAGTTGGCTGGCGCAGGCTTCGGCGACCTTGCGCCCGGTGGCCACGCTGCCGGTAAACGAGACCTTGTCCACCCCGCCGCGCACGATCGCGGCACCGGTCTCACCGTCGCCAAGCAGGACCTGCAGTACGCCATCGGGCAGGCCCGCCCGGGTGAAAATAGTCTCTGCCAGTCGCGCCGAGAACGGCGTGACCTCCGATCCCTTGGCGACCACCGTATTGCCCGCCAGGATAGCCTGGACAGCCTGATTCATCACCAGCACGAAGGGACCATTCCAGGGGGTGATCAGGCCGATCACTCCCAGCGGCTTGTAGAGTATCCGCAGTTGTTTGACGATACCCAGCAGGCCGTGCACGCGCCGCTTGTGGGGCTTGAGGAATTTCCCGGCGTTCTTGGCGTAGTAACACAGGGAGTCCGCCACGGAGAAGATTTCCATGCTCATGGCATCGGTGCGCGCCTTGCCGGTCTCCGCTACCACCGTATCGATAATCTCGTCCTGGCTCTCCAGTACGATCTGCAGCGCCCGCTCCACAATGGCCGCGCGCTCCTTCATGGTGGTTCTGGCCCACACGGGTTGCACCGCCCTGGCCCTGGCAATTGCGGCGGCGACATCCTCGGCATTGGCGCAAACCAGCTCGCCGGTGGGCTCCATGGTGACGGGGCTGCGCAGTTGCAGGTGCCGGCGGGCATCGCTGGAGGCGATCGGTTCGTAAATAGACATGGCTTACTCCTGAAGATGTCCGGACAAACTATTGGTCATTAGTTTTGCTGTCAATGTCTTTTGGTATGGCACCAGAGGGCGGGTATGAATTACAAGACCGCGGTACTGTGGGATAATCGGCGGCCTTTGACTCCAGAATAAGAAACATCATGACCCTGGCCGCCGAGCTACAGCTGATTCTCTACTGCATTGCCATAGCGGGTGTCTCGCTGGTGGGCGGTTTGCTGCCCAACTGGGTAAAGATGACCCATACCCGCACCCAGGTGGCAATGAGCCTGGTCTCGGGTCTGATGCTGGGTGTGGCCTTCTACCATCTGCTGCCCCACAGCGTGGCCATGCTGGGCGGCCCGGGTGCGGCGGACACGTCGGTCCGGTGGTTGATGGTGGGGCTGATAACCATGTTGCTGCTGCTGCGTATGTTTCATTTTCACCAGCATGATTTCAGCCATGAGGAAGAGGACCTGCACGACCATCACCTGGGCCATGATCACGGGCACGGTCATGCCCACGCTTCCGCCACTCCTGTGCACAGCATGAGCTGGTTGGGGATAGCGCTGGGCCTGGCGGTGCACACGCTGATTGACGGCATAGCCCTGGGGGCAGTCATGCAGGGTGAGGTTAGCGATGGCGCCACGGGCCTGCTCGGTGTGGGCGTGTTCCTGGCCATCCTGCTGCACAAGCCATTGGATGCCATGTCGATAACCACGGTCATGGCGGCAGGCGGCTGGAGTCGGCGCGCGCGCGCCACCAATAACCTGGTGTTCGCCCTGATGTGCCCCCTGGGCGCACTGCTGTTCTATTTCGGGGTGGATTCGCTGGGCGACAACCGGGATTACCTGGTGGCTGCGGCGCTGGCATTTTCAGCGGGGGCGTTCATCTGTATCGCCCTGAGTGACCTGTTGCCCGAGGTCCACTTTCACAGCCACGACCGCACCAAGTTGACCGTGGCTTTTCTCCTGGGTATCGGCCTGGCCTACGGTATCGGCGTACTTGAGCCGGCCAATTTTCATCTTCCCAACCACTGAGCGAGCGGAGGCACTCCATGGTCAAGCGTGTTATCTATCCCCCCGTCTGGCTGCTGCTGGGCCTTATCGCCATCTTTAGCCTGAACGAACTGTATCCGCTGCTCCGCTTTACCAGCCTGGCAGCCCAACTCGTCGGCGGGGTGATCATAGTTGTGGGGCTGTTGCTGCTGGTATCAGCCAATGGCCTGTTTGTGCGGGCCGGTACCGATGTCATACCGTTTCGCAATGTCAGCGCCCTGGTGACGGGCGGTGTCTTCCGTTACACCCGCAATCCCATGTACCTGGGCATGGCGGCCGTGCTGCTGGGCTGCGCGGTCACGGTAGGTGCCGTTTCCGCCCTGCCCGTGCCGTTGGTTTTTGCCGTTATTGTGCAGGCGCGGTTTATCCTGCCTGAGGAGGACATGCTGCGCGGCCTGTTTCCCGTCGAGTACCCGGCTTATTGTCAGCGCGTGCGGCGCTGGCTTTAGCTGTTCAGAGTTTTTCTGACGAATAATCCACCAGTGGAGGAAGTTCCATGTTACTAGGTGTACCCAAGGAAATAAAAACCCACGAATACCGTGTAGGCCTGACCACCGGCAGTGTGCTGGAACTGGTGCACCACGGGCACCAGGTGATCGTACAAAGCGGCGCGGGAGAGGGCATCGGGCTCAGCGACGATATGTACCGGGAGGTCGGTGCCGAGATCGTGGCCAGTGCGGGAGAGGTATTCGAGCGCGCCGAGATGGTGGTCAAGGTGAAGGAACCCCAGCCCGCGGAATGTGCGATGTTGCGGGAGGGTCAGGTGTTGTTCACCTACCTGCACCTGGCTCCTGATCCGGGCCAGACCCGGGCCCTGCTGGATTCCGGTTGTATCGCCATAGCCTACGAGACGGTCACCGGCCCCAATAACACCCTCCCGCTGCTGTCGCCCATGAGCGAGGTGGCGGGCCGCATGTCGGTGCAGGCCGGCGCCCACTGCCTGGAGAAGGAACAGGGCGGCTCGGGGATCCTGCTCGGCGGGGTGCCGGGGGTCGAGGCGGCCCGGGTGGTGGTGATCGGGGGCGGTGTCGTGGGGACCAATGCGGTGCGCATGGCGATGGGCATGGAAGCTCACGTAACCGTGCTCGACCGCTCCCTGCAGCGCCTGAAGGAACTGGATTTCCAGTTCGGCTGCATGCTCAATACCGTGTATTCCACCCGCGAAGCGCTGGGTCGCTACGTTGCCAGTGCGGACCTGTTGATCGGGGCTGTACTGGTCCCGGGAGCCGCGGCGCCGAAGCTGGTAGACCGCGAAATGCTGCGCACCATGAAACCCGGTTCAGTGCTGGTTGACGTGGCTATCGACCAGGGGGGGTGTTTTGAAACCAGCCGGCCGACCACCCATGCCGAACCCACCTATGTGGAGGAGGGCATCGTGCACTATTGCGTGGCCAATATGCCCGGCGCGGTGGCGCGCACGTCCACTTTTGCGCTGAACAATGCGACGCTGCCCTTTACCCTGAACCTGGCCAACAAAGGCTATCGGCAGGCGCTGCGGGATGACCCTAACCTCTGTGCCGGCCTGAACGTCCATCGTGGGCAGCTCACCTACAAGGCGGTGGCGGACGATCTGGGGCTGGAATACGTGCCCGCCAGGGACGCCCTGGCGGATTGACGGGAAGTTTCAGGCCATGGCGCCTGCGGTGCTTGCCTCAGGAGTTGTCCTCGGCTTCGACCACGGACCATGAGTCTTCGGGATCGAAGACCTGGATGCTCTCCACGGCGGCACCCGTATCCTCACCCAGGTCCTTCTGGTATACCAGGCCCGCCTGGTTGATCATGAAGCTCATCACGCCGCTGGCCCCGTAATTCGCGGGCCATGCCAGGAGCGCGATGCCGCCGGTCAACTCGCCATCCTGGAAATACTCCATGGCGCCCCCGTCTGCGTCGGCGCCCTGGGCATACAGCATGCGGTAGTAATAACCGTGATAGGGCTTCTGTTTGCCGGCTACAGCCCGGTAACCCTCAGCCGCCGCTCTGGCAACGGCCTCACCGATCGGGCTCTGTGCTTCGCCCTCAGCCGCGGGCCAATACAGCCCGTTATGCTCACCGGGATCGCTGCGCAACTTGGCGGCAAATATGCCCGGCTCGTTGCCATCGTGTCCCTGGGCGGCGTACTCGATTTGTGCATCGATAAAGCCGCGGCAAACGGCAATAGCGCCGAGCTCGTTGCGCCCGATCCGCCGGTAGATAATCTCGTCGGCACCGGCGTCGCCATCGACATACCACTTGCCGTCAACCTTGGTAAAGGGAACAGGGAGCGGCCAGTCTTCGGGTCCGACCTGCAGGACCATGGTGTTTTCGCCGTCTGCCACCAGCTCGTGCTGTTCCCGGTAATGCGCCAGGAAGTTCGCGCGGGCATTGGCGTCCGCCACGTCATCGCCGGATGAAAATACATCCTCGTTTCCCGGACCCAGCAACTTGCCAAGCATGGCAACGTCATTTGTTTCAAGCGCTGCGATCAGCGCGGCCTCCGCGTCCGCAGCGGAGTCGAAGGACGCGTGGTCCTGCGCCCGGGCGGAGGTGGCGGCCACAAGCACCAGCAGGGCTGCCAGCACTGGCCACAGCAGGCCTTTTCCGTAAAAGTTTGTCATCTCTTTGCCCCCTTTTTAGAGCCAATATTACCCTTGGCTGGCCGTTTGGCGCCCGTGGGCATACTCTTGCGGCCGCGCTCGCTGGCCGCGCGTGCAGACTTGCCGTTGCCGCCCGCGCCCTGGAGACCGCTGGGTCGTGACGGCGACGCCTGCCTGGACGTAGAGGTTTGGACGGCCGGTCGGGAGGCACTCGTGGGCCGATTCGCAGTGTCAACGCGGCCCCTGTCGCGAGCGCCGCCAGTCTGGGGCTTGGCTACCGTGGTAGCTGGACGCTTGGCGCCGGCATAACTCCCGGTGGGTGTTTTCGCTGCCGTTGCGGGCCGCTGGGCGATCTTTTCCTTGGCGCCCGGCTTGGCGCCGGCGTAAGTGCCGGCCGGGGTGCTCACAGTTGTTGCGGGTCGCTGGGCGGCCTTTTCCCTGGCACCGGCATAGCTGGTGCCGCCCTGCACCTGGCGACTATCCCGCTGACCTGACGCAGCTGATCGCGCAGCTGTCTGTGAGCGCTGGTTCAATGAATTGAGTTCCGGGCGATCAGGTCGCGCTGCGGTGATGGGGCTCTTCGGATTCTTCCGATAATTGTTCTTGCCGCCTTCAAATTGGTTGAAGTAATTCTTGTTACCCGTGTTGATATAAATATTGTTGTTGTTGAAGCTGTTCTTGTAGTTTTTCGGTGGGTTATAGCTGTGAGCGGGCCGGTAGCCATTGCCGTAGCGCGGGCGGTAGGGTGGCGGATAGTAGGGCGGCCGGCCGTAGCCATAGCCGTAGGAAGGATAGTAGTAGTTGTGGTTGTGGTCATCGTCGTCAAAAATCTCGTTCACGAGAATGCCTGCCCCGAAGGCCAGCAGACCGGTAGTCACCAGCGCTCCCGTACTGTGGCCGGTACTGGTGGAGGTGGCGACCGTCGTGGAGGAAACCTGGGTCGGTGCGGGCGTGGTATACACCGCAGCCGGATCGTACTGCGGAACATAGACGACCTCGGGTTGCGCCGGCTCCACTATGATCACCTGCTGATTGTTCTGGGTCTCGGTGGCCACTTTCATCTGCTCCGAGCTCTGCAGGTTTCCCATGTCGGTGGCCTGCTGGCGCAGGCGTTGCACCGCATCCAGGACGCCGGGTTCGTCCACCAGGAACGCGGAACCCAGTTCCGTGGTCCAGTCCATTTCCACGCACATCATGTCAACCACCGTGGGGAACTGGACCAGCGCAACCATCGGCGGTGTGAAGCCCACGGCAGTGGCTGCCGCTTGCAGATCCTCTGCTGTGAGGTCCGCGTTCTGCAGCAGCCAGTTGCCGGCGTCGAGAACCTCCTGGGGATTGGTCGAGGTGGCAAGCACCTGCGCGAGTACCGGATCCGGGTAGAGTGCCACCGGCGCGAGCAGACTTTCGAGCGCCTCGGGACTATAGGTTTCCAATGGGGCATCGCCCACCGTTACCGTGGTGGGCGTCGCCACCGCGCCTGGTTCAACGATCGTTGCCGGCTGCTGCGGCATTGTCTGGGTTGCCGCTGGGGCGGCCTGGGCCACGGCGGGTGGCTGATCCTCGCCGCAAGCCGACAGCAGCGCACCCAGCGCGGGCGTGGCTAACGCTAAAACGGCGGCCAAAGCAGATTTTTTCATATTGCTGTCCTTTCTTATTCTCAATCCAGTCAACAGGAAGTATAGGTAGCAATCAAATGGTATTGCAAAAAATTTCCTCCGTCGTGTTTATCCAGCCTGAGCTGAACCGGGCGCGGCGTGGGGGCGTATTGTCAAATACACTTACGCGGAGGAAGCCAGGATGCAAACAAAGATAGTAGGGATCTGGAACAGCATAATGGATAGTCGCCACAACCCACTGAGGCACCTCGATCTGGCCTCACAGCACTATTTAATGCAGGTGCGCGGGGGTGGTGGATGACCATAACGCTGGATGCATTGCGGCGCTCAGGCGACCCTGTCGATGCAATATTGTATTCAATTGAAGGCTCCATCTATCGGCTCAGCGTAGTGGTCGACGGGCATGAGCAACGGGTACTGGACACGGATGGAAAGACTTTCCAGCGCAGGTCGGTCACTCATGTGCGGGAAGCGCTCAGGGACGTGGCGGTCGCGAGAATGACGTTGCGCCAGCACTCGGCCTACGATGAAATGATAGGGCAGGGTGAACGCTTACAGGCCAATACACTGACAGTGCCACTCGCCGTGGCGCGCCACGGGTGGCCACCGCAGGTGGCATAGTTTGCACAATCCGGGAGGCAGCCCCGGCAGGGAAGGCGTGTTGAGGCCGGGGGAGAGGGCTGCCCGGCCGGGGTGAGGGTCTTGTCAGTACTGTGGGGCATAGTGCCGATTCCATTGGTTATATGTGTCTGAATAAAAAACGTACGTGGGCGCAGCACTAGTTTTTCCGACCAAAAAAACGACGCCACCAGGGCGTGGGGGGGCGCTTTGTGGCCTGCAGGTGGCTGGCGGGTACGCCATGTTGGGCGTACCACTGTTCCCATTCGTAGGGCGTGAGAGTAGTCGGCAGCGCCGCGCTCCTCGCGCGCGCCAGCGATTTGGCGCGCAGGGAGGTGTCAGCGGTTTGTTGGCCACTGTCCAGCAGTCGCGCAATGTGCGCGTGGGGGTCGGGGTCTACCATTGCTCGGCGGTGAGCGCCATCACGCTGTCCTTGCCGCCCACGATATCTGCGAGCAGCCAACGGCTTTCAGGCAGCAGCTTTTCGAAGTAATAGCGCGCCGAAACCAGTTTGCCCTCGAGCATGTCAGTATGGCCCTCGCCAGCCGCGAGCTGCTGCTCCGCGACGGCGGCCATTCTCGACCAGAGGTAGGCGATAACCGTGAGCGCGGTCAGGCGCAGGTAGGGAGTGGCGGCTGCGCCGGCCTGTTCCGGATCCTGCATGCCATTGGTTGCGATCCACGTGGTCGCCTCTTCCAGGGATTGCAGCGCGCTTGCCAGCTCAGCGTGATGAGGGGCGTCTCCGTGTGCCGCCAGAAAGGACTTGATGGTATCGAACAGCAGGCCGATCAGCCTGCCGCCTTTCAGGCCGAGTTTGCGGCCCACCAGATCCATTGCCTGGATGCCGTTGGTGCCCTCGTAGATTCTGGGAATGCGACCATCGCGCACCAGCTGCTCCAGAGGCCAGTCCGTGGTGAAGCCCGCGCCGCCCAGGACTTGCAGGCCCATGTTGGCATTGTTGAATCCTTCATCGGTGAGGAACGCTTTTACGACAGGCGTAAGCAGTTGCACCAGGTCGTCTCCCGCCTGGCGCACGGCCTCATCCGGATGGGCGACAGAGAGGTCCAGCTGGTGGCCGGTAAACAACGCGAGGGCGCGCATACCTTCATTCAGCACCTTCTGGCGCATCAGCATGCGTCGTACATCGGGGTGGACGATGATCGGATCTGCGGGGCCGTCCGCGTTCTTTGGCCCAGTCAGCGAGCGCCCCTGCAGTCGCTCCAGCGCAAATCCCAGGCTTTCCTGGTAGGCCATTTCCGCGACGCCCAGTCCCTGCATGCCGACCATCAGCCGCGCCTCGTTCATCATGGTGAACATGGCGCGCATGCCGTCATTGGGCTCCCCGACCATCCACCCCTGGGCATCTTCGAAATTGATTACCGCGGTTGCCGAGCCCTTGATGCCCATCTTGTGCTCGAGGCCGCCGCAGTAGACCGGGTTGCGCTCGCCGCTGTGCGGTAATACCTTGGGAACGACAAACAGGGAGATGCCCTTGGTGCTGTCAGGTGCGCCCGGGAGTTTGGCCAGTACGAGGTGGACGATATTGTCGACCAGGTCGTGCTCGCCGCCCGTGATCCAGATTTTTGTTCCCTCGATGCCGTAGCTGCCGTCCGCCCTGGGTGTGGCTCTTGTACGGATCATGCCCAGGTCTGTACCGCACTGGGGTTCCGTCAGGCACATGGTCCCCGTCCACTCGCCGCTGACCAGCTGACTGAGATAGGTTTTTTTCAGCTCATCCGAGCCGTGGGCGTAGAGGGCGCTGATCGCGCCGTGGGTAAGGCCGGGATACATGCCCAGCGACAGGTTGGCGGAGCAGACCATTTCATCAACAATGAATTTCAGGGTGTGCGGCAACCCCTGCCCGCCGAACTCGACTGGCGCGTCCAGCGACGCCCAGCCACCCTCGGTAAATTGTTTGTAGGCCTCCTTGAAACCGTCGGGCGTGGTGACGGCGTGGGTGTCGGGGTCGTAGCGGCAGCCCTGCTGGTCGCCAATCTTGTTGACGGGTTGCAGGACCTCTGCGGCCAGCTTGCCAGCCTCCTCGATAACCGCGGAAATGATATCCGGCGTGGCATCGGCGTATTTCTCGAAGGAATGCAGCTGGTCTGCGCCAAGAACGTCAAACAGGATGAATTTGATGTCGTTTACAGGCGGCTGGTATTGCATGGGAAGCTCCGTGGTGAGCGCGTATGAGAGTGTAGTACATACGGCAGCTGCGACTTGTTGGTTCATGATCCCCGGTTTCAGCCATCCGGGAGCGCACCGCGCGCGTATGCTTGTGCAGGTTATAAGGGGGCAAACATGTCCGGGTCTGCAGAAAATGACGGCGTCGTGCTGGTGGTGGGTGCTTCCGGCGGGATCGGCAGGGCGGTCCTGCTGTATTACCTCGCCGTGGCGGAGTACGCCCGTGTCGTCGCCGTCAGTCGCGGCGAGCGGCCAGCGGAACTCGCGCCGCAGGGGGAGCGCTTGTCCTGGCTGGTTTCAGACTATACGGAAGCTTCCATAGCGCAGCTTGTGCGGGCCACCCTGTCGGACGGGGAAAGGCTGGCGAGGGTCGTCATCTGCAATGGTATTTTGCATAACGCAGAGCTGGAACCCGAAAAGTCGATTACCAGGCTAAACGCATCCGCCATGCACGAGGTGCTCCATGCGAACCTGGTTGTACCTTCTTTGTGGTTGGCGGCATTGCCGCAAGTGCTGCGCGGCAGTGATTCGTGTCGAATCGCGGTATTGAGCGCGCGGGTTGGCAGCATCGGCGATAACCGGCTGGGCGGCTGGTACAGTTACCGTGCCTCGAAGGCGGCGTTGAATATGGTTTTGAAGTCGGCAGCTGTGGAATTCCGGCGGCGGTTTCCGCAGGTGAAACTGCTCGCATTTCACCCCGGCACTACCGACACCGGGTTGTCGAAGCCATTCCAGCGCGGCGTTGCCCCGGGGAAGTTATTCACGCCGGCGTTCGTCGCCGAGCGGCTCGCTACATTGCTTAACCAGCTCGAGCCGGACGGGGAGCTGTCGTATCTGGCCTGGGACGGCGCCGAGGTCGGGTGGTGAAACAAACAGGAAAACCGGCACGCAACGCAGGAATCTGCCCGCCTCAGTGTTCGGTTTCTGCGGCCAGCTTCCGGGCGTTCTCCAGCCCGCCCGCATTGGTCACATTGGTGTAACCCTCCGCCAGCAGGGTCTGCCTGGCCTTTTCGGCCCGCCCCCCCACCGCGCAGTACAGGTAGATGGGCGTGTCCTTGGCCAACGCCAGGCGGGCGACACCCGCCTGAATGCCGTCAAATGGAATCAACTGCGCCTGCTGTAAATGGCCGCCGGCGTACTCGGCAGGGGTTCGCACATCGATCCAGACGGCGTCAGCGGGTATTTCCGCGCGCAGGCCGGCGCTGACCAGCACTGCGATAAATAACATGCCGACGGTAGCTTTTATGTTCATGGTGCAGGCCCTCTAGTGTGCCGCGCCCAGAGCCAGTGCGCGAGCTTTGGTATTGGCGCTGTCGTCTATGTCATCAAGCCATCCTGACAACTGCTCCGCTATGATGGCGGCCAGGGCCTCGATATGGCCCGGCTCGCTGTTGAGACAGGGAATATAGTCGAATGTTTCCCCGCCGGCCGACAGGAAATAGTCGCGGTTTTCCTCTCCTATCTCCTCGATCGTCTCCAGACAGTCCGCGGCAAAACCCGGGCAGACCACCTGCACACTCTTTATGCCCTGGCCCGGCAGAGTCTTGAGGGTGGCGTCGGTGTAGGGCTGCAGCCATTCGGCCTTGCCAAAACGCGACTGGAAGGTGGTCAGGTAAGAGGACTCGGACAAGCCCAGCTCCTGTGCCACCAGGCGCGTGGTCTTGTGGCACTGGCAGTGGTAGGGGTCGCCCTGGTCGAGGTAGCGCCGTGGCTCACCGTGGTATGAAAACAGCAGTTTGTCGGCACTGCCATGCCGCTCGCGGTGCGCGCGGATGCTGTCGGCCACGGCACTGATATAGGCCGGGTGGTCGTGGTACTGGCTGACAAAACGCAATTGTGGCAGCCAGCGGCGCCGGGTGAAGTCCGCCCCCAGTGCGTCGAAGGTCGAACCGGTAGTCGCGCCGCTGTACTGGGGATACAGGGGCAGTACCAGCAGTTTTGTGACGCCCTGATCGATCATGCCCTGCAGTGTCCCGGCAATGTCCGGGGTGCCGTAGCGCATGGCGAAATCGACGATCAGCTGTTCGCCGAAGCGCGCCTGCAGTGTCCTGCCCAGAGCCTGCGCCTGGTCGCTGGTGTGAAACATCAGGGGTGAGCCCCGCTCTGTCCAGATCTTGCGGTAGTTGGCTGCCGAGCGCGACGGGCGGATCCGGAGAATGATCCCGTGCAGGATCAGCCACCAGACCGGCCTGGGAATCTCCACCACCCTGGGGTCCCAGAGGAATTGTCGCAGGTACTTGCGCAGGGCTTTGCTGTCCGCTGCGTCCGGGGTGCCGAGATTGGTAAGGAGAACGCCTACGCGTGGGCGCATCCCGTGGTCGAAATTCTTGCTGCCGATATATTTCATGGTGGCCAATATACGTATGCCCGGGGCCGATGCCAAGTGATGGGCCCAGAGATAGCGGCCGGAATAAAAAACCCCCGCACAGGGCGGGGGTTATTGTTGTGCGACCAGGAAACTAGTCTCCGACAGGGTGCACCACGCTCACATCCGCTGTGCGTCCGGAGCCGTGGCAAACAGAGCACTGTTCCACCACCTCGCCGCTGTCGATGTCCTCCTGGCTGGTGTCGAAGCTACCGCCATTGGCAACCATGTGGGCTGCGGCTTCCCCACCGTCGTGGCAGCTTGAACAGGCTGAGGTGACCGGTGTGATCACCGTATCGTCTACCGGGCTCTCGTGGTCCGCGCCGGTATCGATGGTGGTACCGAGTACTCCTGAAGGCAGCGGCAGGGTGTAGCCGCTGTCAGTGTGACACGTCACACAGTTGCCCAGGTTGCCGGGGTAATGCACGGTATTTTCATCGTAGACATAGGTGCTGAAGCCCCTGAAGCCGACGATCTGCAGCGGGTTCTCGCGGATACCGGCCGCGTGTATGCCGTGCACCATGCGTGCGAAGTCGAGTGATTCCTCATCCTTGCCGTCAGTCGGCGGGTTGGAGGCGATCCCGCGCACTTCGCGATCGGTGTTGCGCGGATTGTGGCAGGTGACGCAGACCTGCAGGTCGTCGGTGCGGTTGCTGCCGTGCAGGCTGAGTGACTGGTGGCAGCTCAGGCAGTTCTCCAGCTCAACCGGGCTGCGGCGGGGTACCGCCTGGCCGTCCGCCTCATTGATGTTGAAGAACTGATGGGCGTTGGTGAACGCGATGCGCTGCTCGTCGGGCTCCTCCTCACTGCCGAGGTTAACCGCCGGGTGGCCTTCAATAGCCGCCACGCCACTGCCTTCAGCGGGAATAAAGGGGCGCTCGTCGCCATCGGGGATAGCAACGCTCGACTGGACGATGTAGCTGCCATCGCCAACCGGTGTGCCCTGCAATGCATCCAGGCTGACCGCGCTGGCGTCCTCTGCACCGTTGCCGGTGTTGGTGTAATCAGTGGTACTCCAGGCCAGGTCGATCGCCAGGCGGCTCGCACCGCTGGCCACCTGGGTCCAGACCGGGTCAGTCGTCAGGTCGTAGGCATCGCCGCTGGTCGGGTTGAACACCTTGTACTGCACTTTCGGGAACTGGCCCTGGCGGGTGTTGCTGACCGCCACGATTTCCGCGGCGAAGTTCTTGCGTGCTTCATCCGTGGGAATCTGGTGGCTGTCCTCGATGCTGCCTGCGATACCGCCGCTGGAGTGACAGCTGGCGCATTTGCTGTCATCCGGCTGACCCCCGGCGTGTCGGGTGAAGTCCAGTGCATCATGGCAGCTGCCACAGGCGGCCTGGCTGGGATAGTTGGCCCAGTTGTCGCCCTGGGAAGTGAGGGTGACGTCATTGTCCGAGCCATTCGGGAACTTGAGATCCGCACCCGTCGCACTGCCCGCGTGACAGTTCACGCAGTTGCGGATGTCCTGGGGGTAGTGGAGGTTCGAGTAGTCGTGCACGCTGCCGCGGAAACCGACGATGTAATAGGGATTGCCCTCCTGCACGCTGGGCAGGTTGGCGCCCATGTGGATCTTGTGGATCATTACTTTCATATCCACTGTGTTGGTGCTCTCGGGGTCAACCGACCCGGGGTTGTGGCAGGCAACGCAGTATTTGATTTCCTGGCGGCCGCCACCGTGCAGTGCCAGGGGATCATGACAGCGGTTGCAGTTGGCGGTAGCGGCGATATCCATGCTCGCGATGCCGTCGGTCGCCCCGGTGGCGGGTACCCAGTCCCGGTTGGGGTTGGCCTTGCCGGGCGCATTGTCGAACTGGATAACCACCCGGTGGGTAAGATTCGGATTATAGGACAGGTCGAGGCCCTCTTCTGCGGCCTGGTCCAGGATGTCCTGGGGCAGATTTGTCAGGCTGGTCTCATACTGATAAGAATAAATGCCTTCACCATTGTTGGTGAACACGCCGCTGCGCTCATAGGTCGCCTGCAGCTGAGGTTCGGTGCCCGGGAAGTCGCCTTCCGGCTCTGCGATCGCATTGACATAGGACTGCCAGCTGCCGGTCATACTACCCTGGGCGCTGGTTTCGAGCTTGGCTACCACAAAGCGCACATCGTCGACCGTCAGGTCGGTGATGGCGACATTGTTCTCGTCGCTGAGTTGGAACGTGATCACCGGCTGGTCGTCGCCGTTCAGGCTCGCCTCGGTGATAAAGGCATTGAGGACCGTTGCCTCCGCGTAGGGGTTCGCAGACGGTGTCGGCGGAATCGGTTCCGGTGGTATCGGCTGCCCGGGAGGCGGCGGTCCGGGCTCCACGCCGGGGGCACTGTTGCCACCGCCCCCGCCGCCACAGGCGACGAGCAGGCCAAGTGTGCCGGCCATTATCCAGTTGCGCGTGTTTGTAAGCATGGTCTTTCTCTCCCGGGTTCTATTCCCAGTGATAAATCACTGATGCGCCCACATAGTTGATCTGTTCGTTCGGGTTGCCCTGGCCGAAGGTCAGCACCTTGCCGATCGTATCCGGCTGCACACCTTGCCAGGCCCAGTCGTCGCTCTTGTAATCGTAGAACTGGTAATCCAGCTGCAGGAACAGGTTCTCCTGCATGTGCCAGATACCGCTGAGGCGCACGTTGTGCAGGGTGGTGTTGACCGTCGGCAGGTTGCTGGCCACAAGGCTGCTGGTGGCCCTGGTGCCCAGGTTCTGCTCTGCCTGGGTGTCGACATAGCTGTAGTCAAAGCTGACCTCGACATCCTTGGTCACCTGCCACTGGACGTTGGCGCCCAGGGTGATGCTGGTGTCCTCCGCTTCGCCCGTCCAGTTCTGGTTGGGGTCGCTGGCCTGCGGCAGTGGGGGGTATACCACAAATGCATTTTTCTCCGGCCCGCCGCGGAAAGCCCGGCTGCTCTGGTCCGCGCTGTAGTAGTCATAGCCCCCGTACAGGCTGGCGGACAGTGTTTCGCTGACGATATAACTGGCACTCAGGTGACCGCGGTACCACTCGTCCTCGGTCAGGCCGAGCTCGCTCGCGCCGTAATCGTTGTCAATCCACTGCAGGTTGAGGCTCAGGTTCCACTGGTCCGTGGGCAGAAAGTTGAAATCCGCGCTGGTCTGCCACTGATCCCGGTTAGCCATGTAGTATTTCATGAGTTCGGGATGGCTGATGTAGCGCTCGGTATCCGGGGTGGCGTTGATCAGCTCGGTATCCAGCAGGGCGTAGTAATTCTGCGCCCATTCGTAGGTATCCGCCGCGCGGTCGGCATAACTCACTTCCAGCCGGGTGGTGAAGTTCGACCAGGGCTGGATGCGGTAACCGAGGGTGTAGCGATCCTGTTCGGTTTCCTCCACGGGTGCGTTTTCCCGGGTCACTTTCTCGTATTCGTACTCGAAGCTCAGCTTGCTGCGCATGGGCAGGCGGTAGCTGACCTCAAAACCGGGGGTTTCGGAGCGGTAATCGTGGTTGGTGTTGTATACCGTCAAGGCGGTGCCGGGCTGGTTGCTGCCGTCGCCGCGTATATACTGGTAGCCATTGCGATCGGCGTCGTAATCCCGGTTGCGGTACTTGTAGAACACCTCCGCGCTGAGTTTCGGCAGCGGGTTCAGCAGCAGGCGGGTATTGAAGGTACTGTTGTCCACCTCGCCGTCGTAGCTGTTTTTCGGCACAGGTACGGTCACCGCCAATGCCGGGTTGACACTGTAGTCGAGGAAATCCTGGTTCTGGGAGGCCACCGCGTAGCTGCCGTCCACCTGCAAGCGGATGGTCGGGGAGAAAATGTACTGGCCGATCACCCGTCCGCCCATCTGGTCGTTATCGGGCGCCAGGCCGAGGCCGCCGATACCCGCAGGGTAGCGGACATTGGGGCCATAGGAGCTGTAGGGGTTCTGCCAGGTCAGCACGTCGTCCTGGTTGTCGAATTCCGAGTAGAACAGCCGGCCTTCCAGGCTGAGTTTGCTGTCACTGTAGGCCAGGCCCAGGTCGAAATCGGTGGTGCGATAATCTATGGGCTGATTCAGCAGCACCGCGTCCGCGGAGGAGCCATCGATGTAGATCCCTGCACCGATGTCATTGTTGCCTGTTTTTTCCTCATAGGACAGATTGGTGTCCACAGTCCAGTGCTTGTTGAGACGGGTATCCGCCTTGAGATACACCCGCTCCCGCTTGAGCTCCTGGTCAAAACCGTGCAATGACTGGTTCAGGTTGGTCCAGTCCGAGGTGGTAAGACCGCTCACCCAGTCGTCGGGGAGTTTCAGGCTGGTACCGCCGCTGAACGGTGTGCGTCCCTCGTCATTGCTGACCTGTATCTGTGAGTCAAAGCCGGCGCTGAGAGAAAATCGTCCCGCCTTGCCCCAGGTGAGCTCACCCTCGCGGGTATCCAGCCCCAGGTTGGAAAAATAACCCTGCCAGAAACTGTCGCCGCTGCTGAAATCCTGCCACTGCAGGTTGCCTATAACGGTGGCGCCTTCCTCGTGGAGGCCGTTGTACTCGCCGAACATGTAGTTGTCATCGCTGGTGTAATCAACTCCCAGCTGCACTATCAGCGGCCTGTCGGCCTGCCAGGCGGTCTTCAGCGGGGGGCGATTCTGCAGGGCCAGCGGGGCGTACTGCCCGGCCTCCTGGGCCACCACGCCACAGGCTGCCAGTACCAGGCTGCTGGCTGCCCCCAGGTGGCAGGGAAAGCGGTTCATGCTCTTCATCGTGTCAAGCGCGCTCCCGACGGATGGTTGGATCCATGAATCTGGCTGTGGCAGTTGAGGCAGTTTTTACCCAGCATGTTCTGGTTCGCTCTCCCGCCGGGCAGGCCCTCGCTGCCATAGGGCTGGCTGGGATGGAAGGCTGCCGCGTGACACTGCTGGCACAGGGCCGGCCCGCGGGCGGTCAACAGGGGTTCATTGACCGAACCGTGGGGTTTGTGACACAGGGTGCAATCCTCAGCCGCCGGCGGGTGTTCCCACAGGAACGGGCCGCGTTTGTCGGCGTGGCAGCTGAAACAGTTATCGTTGACGGACACTTGCTGCAGGGCGGCCTCACCCAGTCCCCCGTGGGGGTTGTGGCAGTCGGTACAAGCGGTCTTGCCCTCGGCAATGGGGTGTCGGGAGGGCAGGTGCATTTCGGAACGCACCTGGGTATGGCAGTCCAGGCAGATTTTTTCAGCTTCCTGCGTGCCCATCACGAGATCCTGCTGCTGGTGGGCATCGTGACAGCTGTCGCAGGCCAGGTTTTCCTGCTGGTGGGCGCTGCCGGTCCACAGGGCGTGTTCACCGGTGTTGTGGCAGGTCTGGCAGCTGGCGCTGCGCACCGCGGGATCGGACGGCCACTCGGGGCCGAAACTGACGTCCGGCGGGTTCTTGGTAGCCTTCTGTTTATGGGCCGTACTGGGGCCGTGACAGGCTACGCAGCTGTCACTGCCACCACCGGCCAGCGAGCCGTGTACCGTGTTGCCAATGGCATGTATCGCCTCATCATCGTCGTGGCAGTCCAGGCACTGGCGCTCGGGTTTCTGTGCATGCGCCAACATGCCGGCGGCGGCAAGGGCAAGTCCGCAGCAGGCCAGCAGGAGTTTACGGTGGTTTCCAGCCATTCTTATTGTTGCTCCACCTTGAAGTCGGTTTCGTCGCCAGAGAAGCTCATGGTCAGCGGCAGGGACACCCAGTGTCGTCCCGCCGGATTGGCCGCCCCGTGGAGAGCGATACCAAAAGTATACTTTCCATCCGGGGTGAAGGGCTTCAGGGAATCAGTATTGTTCAGAGGGGCTGTCAAAGCCACCGTCCAGTGCCCCTTGCTGTAGCTATTATTGATCTGTATCAAGTTACCGGGCTGCCAAACCACGTCAGCCAGCAGTGCGGCAACCTCAAGCTCTCCCGTGGCCAGCTTTACCCGCCACATCTCCACGAAGTCGCCCTCGGCCAGCAGTTGTTCCAGCTCTGCCGCCGGGCGCAGCAGGGAGGGCTGGCCGATGCGTTGCCGCTGGGAACGGGAACTCCACAGGTATTTGCCCGTGTGCTGGCCGCGATCCCGGGACATCCCGGGCAGGTCGCTGTGGCAGGCTGCAAAGCAGCCGCCGCGCCGGAATGCGTCATTGCCGCCATCGTCCCACATCAGGGCGATATCCGCGTCGTCTGCGGGCCCTTCCCAGTCCAGCGTGATGGTTATCTGGTCCTGGTCCCGGGCAAAAGCCACTGTGACTTCCCGGGAAGCGGGCGCAATCCTGCTGGCCTGGACTTCACCCATGGCGGCTTCCTCGCCCCGGTGGCATTGCTGGCAGTTCCGGCCCTGCCGCAGGGGCTGGGAGCCGGGGTGGCCCTGCAACAGCCAGTCGCTGTCGGCCATGCCGGGGTAAAACAGGGTGACTGTGCGGTGGTCGACGGGTTCGGGCACCATGGCGGTCACAGCGTCAGCCGGGGCGTGGGCGACACCTTCATGGCAATCAAGGCAACTGTGGTCCGGCTGCAGTGCCCGCCGGTGGTAGCCCTTCACCTTCTCACGGATCTCCGGGTCACGCGCCATGCGCTCCAGGTTGTGACAGCTGCGGCACCCTTGCGAGCTGTTGCGCAGCATCTCGTGTTCCGCCGACTCGTGGTCGTGGGGGTTGTGACAGGTGGTGCAGGCAGGATTGTACTCCGCCAACTCCTCGAGGCCATGAATACCCTTTTTCTGGGTCTTGTGGCAGGTCGTGCATACCTGTGCCTGCTGGTCGGGAAACAGCACCCGGTCCTGTTCGACGTGCAGGTCGTGACAGGTGACACAGGTCAGGTTGTTGAACATGTGCAGGGCGTCTTTCCAGTGGGCGGCCTGGCCGGCCTCGTGGCAGGCCAGGCACTGGGCGTCCTGGGCGCCAGCGGTGGCGCTCCAGCGCGGGCCAAAACTGACGCTCGGGGAGACCAGGGTCGGTGCCCGGGCGTGTTCGGCACTGGTGCCGTGGCAATCCTGGCAGCCACGTCGGCCAAGCATCTCCCCGGGGTTGTCGCTGGTGCCGTGGGAGCCGGCCTGTACCTGGTGCACGGGGGAGTCGGGTCCGAAGTCATGACAGCCCAGGCAAAGGGCGGCATCGCCCGGGTCGGCGCCGGTGTCAGCGCGGGCCAACAGGGCGGTAGCGGCCAGCAACAGTGCGGCCGCGGTCTTTACAACCGGTCTCATTGTTTTCATCCGTGGTGTGCGGCCGGCGTTATTTTTTAGTCAGTATTGTCGGGGTGAGCGATACCTGAGTGACAGTCGATACAGGTACGTTCCCCGCTCAGCATTTTCTTATGGAATTTCTGGGCCCGCGTGCTCTGCAGCTCGAGTACCATGTGTTCAGTGTCGTGGCAGTTGCGGCACTCCTGGGAATCATTGGCTTTCAGGCGGTTTATTTCCCGCTCTTTCATAGCGGGGGCGTGAGCCGCGTATTTCTCCGGGGTATCGATTATTCCGGTAAAGTGGCCCCATACTTCCCTGGACGCCTCCACCTTGCGCACCATCTTGGGCAGGAATTCTTTCGGCAGGTGGCAGTCCGAACAGCTGGCGTGCACGCCTATCGCATTCTGGAAGTGCTGGGTTTTTTCCACCTGTACCAGCGGGTTGTCCGACATTTCGTGGCAACTGGTACAGAAGGCGTCTGTGCTGGTGGCGTGCATGGTGGCATCGAAAGCGAGTACGGCGCCGATGCCAAGCACCAGACCGATGACCAGCAGGCTCAAAACCGAGCGGGTCGGCGATGGACGCAGCAGGGAGCGCAGCCAGCCTCCGGATGACGAATCGCTCATGTTCTGTAACCCCCTTTTGTTGTCTACCGGGAAATACCCGGGCTTTAAGCGTTAACCTACCCAAGTTTGAGGCATTTGGCCAATGCCGCGCTTGATTCATATCATGACAGCAGCGTATCGACGACCACCCCCAGCAGGAACAGCGCGGTAAATTGCCGGGTGTGGCGAAAGGCCTGGGCGGAGAACCACAGGGGCCATACCTCCGCCGGGTAGTTTTCAGGCATCGCGGAGGGTTTTGGCCGGCTGAACACGCTGAACAACGGGGGCAGCCTGGGCAGGTTGATAAACACCAGCAACAGGGCCCAGCCGAAGTTGCCCATGGCCACCAGCGCCAGGCACAGCAGATACTGGGCGGCAATCATCGCCACTACCCAGTGGCGGGAGCGTTTTTCACCGAGAATTACCGGCAGGGTGTTGACGCCCTTTACCTTGTCGGCTTCCAGTTTGTCGGTGTGCTTGCCAAACAGAACGGTGGTTGGCCCCAGGGCAAAAACCAGGCTGAGCCAGGTCACGCTCCAGCTCCACTGCCCGGCCAGCACATAGTAGCTGCCACCCACCATCAGCGGGCCCCACACCAGCAGCACGGCGGGTTCCCCCAGCCCGTAATATTTGAGTGGCCAGGTGTAAAACAGCACAAAAAAGCCGCCTGCCAGCATCAGGTCCAGGGTGAGTCCGCTGCGCTGTGAAATGAGCCACGCCCCCAGCAGCAGGGCGATTCCGGCGGTGACCCCCAGATAGCCCCAGAACTGGCGCTCACTCATCAGGCCATCCTCGAGCACGTGCACACCGTACTGGTTGCGGTAGTAGTTGTCCTTGTCGATGCCCCGTCGCGAGTCGGTGAAATCATTCAGCAGGTTATTGGTGGCGTGAGCAAACATCAGGCCAAGCACCGTGGCCAGCCACAGGTTCCACTCAAACAGGCCGGCGCGCCAGGCCATCAGCCCGCCCAGGGCCGACGCTGTAAAGGTCATGAACAGCACCGAGGCGCGACAGGCAATCAGCCATTTAGCCACCGGATCCATGGCCTGCCATTCGCTCTGGGACAGTTTGGGCATCTGGGCGAGGGCGCGGCCCCACATTCTTACATCGATCATCTGTGCTGGTTTCCTTTGCGCAGCGGTCCTAGCCGGGTTTGCCGTCCACTCTGGGGCGAGTGAGTATTGGCAGGTAACGATAGAGGAAAATACTGAATACCACTATCCATAACAAGGCGGATACCCGCCATGAGAGCAGTGTGAGAGTCGCATCGGCAAGCGGCAGCGCCGCGCGAACGATGGCCGCAGTCAGTATAAGGGCGAAAGCCAGGGCGAGGTAGTGGGGTACCTCCAGGGGGCGGCCGGTATGCCCTAGTGATACCCGCGACATCATGGCCAGAATCATGCCGCCGACAGCGCCAATGGCCAGCAGGTGAATGATGTTCTTGTCCGCCGCGGGGTCGCCGCCGGCCACTGTCAGGCCGAGCAATGCCAGGGGTATGCAGAGGTAGCTGAGGTGCATCGACCACAGCAGCGGCACATGCATAGCCTTCCATCCCTGCCAGTGGGCCAGGCGGTAAAAGTGCAGGGCGCTGGTTGCCAGGCACAGCGTTGCCAGCCAGGCAGCGTACCGCCCCGTGGGGCCAATTGCGCTGGCCAGGCCGACCACGGCGACGCTGCCGATCGCGAGATACTCAAGCCAGGCTGGCAGCGGTGTTATTGTCAGGCCGAGTCGATTGCCGGTGAACAGGGGTATAACCCTGCCGCCGATAATGACTATGAATACGGCAATCATCCACACCGCGCCATAGTGCAGGCGGGTGGCCGCCGCGGGCTGGTCGGCGCTGAGGTAGCTCGCGCCGCACAGCAGCAGAAGTACCAGCAGTACCGGCAGGAACAGCAGATTGCGCCACTGGCGCCGGGCCCATACCCGCTGTCCAAGCTCAAAGGCCAGCAGCAGGATGAACAGCGTCTCCGCGAGCCAGGCAAACAGCAGCCACTGGGGTGCAAACCAGAGCAGCGTGCGGGCCGCCAGCCACAGGCCGAACAGCAGCTGCAGGCGCCAGCCGCGCGTGCCCGGAAGGTTGGTCCAGGTCGCTACCGCCGTCAGCAGGAAGCCGGCAACCACCGGCATGGCGAACCCGAAAATCATTTCGTGCGCATGCCACCATACCGGCGAGATCGCTCTGGGCCAGGCCTGTGGCCAGGAAATCCAGAGGAGCCAGCGTATCATGGCCGCGACGCCGAAGCCGGCTGCCGCAAGGAAGCCGGCCCGGAAGGCCAGCTGCCACAAAGGCGCTATAAATGCTCCGGTATTCATCGGTTCGCGACCGTTCTGCAAGGTAATGTTGCTCTGCAAGGGGGTTGGGAAGAGCCAGCCTAGCCCAATTGAGTGCCACCGCAAAGACGTCTTTCCCCCGTGGACGGGATACTCCCCGCGTCCGGCATATAGTATGGTTGGGCCCCGCCGGCACAACAGGCGCGAACGGGCGGCGCGCAGATGCGGAGATAAAGCATGAAATTATGGCACTGTAATGGCGCGCGCTCCCTGCGACCCCTGTGGGCGCTGGAGGAAATGGGGCTGGAGTATGAACTGGAGGTACTGCCCTTCCCGCCGCGCCTGTTCAAGCGCGAATACCTGGAAGTGAACAGCCTCGGCACGGTGCCTTTCCTGCAGGACGGCGCAACCGAAATGACCGAATCCAGCGCGATCTGCCAGTACCTGGTGGACCGCTACCAGCAGTATGATTTCGGTCTGCGGCCGGATCACCCGGAATATGGCGCCTACCTGAACTGGCTGCACCACGCCGACGCCACGCTGACCTTTCCCCAGACGCTCACCATGCGCTATTACTACCTGGAGCCCACGCCGGAAAAGCAGGCTGTGGGGGATGACTACGCCAAGTGGTTTATCGCGCGGCTGCGGCGTCTGGATACCCATCTTGAAAACAACGACTACCTGGTTGATGGACGTTTCACCATAGCGGACATCGCGGTCGGCTACGCGCTCTACCTGGCCTGCTCGCTGCAGCTGGACGAGCGCTTTGCGCCCCAGACCCGTGCCTACCTCGAGCGCCTGAAGGAGCGGCCGGCGTTTCAGCGTGCAGACGGCTTCGGCGAGCCACTGGTTCTGCCGCCGCGGGCCGGCCGCTGAGCAAACCCGGGTCGCCACCGATATTGGGGCGGGGCAAATCCGCGATGGCAGCCGCCATCGTATATACTGTGCGCCCCAATTCGTGAACAGCCCCATGTTATGTCCAAAAAACCTCGCAGCCTGAAACGCCGGGCCATCCCGCGCAGTCTTTCCGTATCCCTGGCCGGTATCCGGGCGGGCGGTGCGCTGGCGGTGGATGGCGCGATGCAGAAACTCCTGCGCCGCGACTCCAGCTCAGAGGATTCGGAGTTCGCCCGGCGCGAGGCCCGGCGCTTTGTCAATGAGCTGGGCAAGCTGAAGGGCACCTATGTCAAGATCGGCCAGATGATGGCCCTGTTTGGCGAGCACTTCCTGCCGCCGGTGCTGGCCGAGGCCATGCACAACCTGGGTGACCAGACGGAACCGTTGCACTGGGAAGCGATCGAGCCGGTGCTGCGGGCCAGTCTCGGCGACCGCTATGCCGAACTCGATATAGAGCGGGAAGCGCTGGCAGCCGCCTCACTGGCCCAGGTGCACGTGGCCACCGTGCGCGCCAGCGGCGAGCGCATCTGCCTGAAGGTGCAGTATCCCGGGCTCGCCGATGTGATCGATTCGGACTTCGACGCGGTGGTGCGCATGTTGATGCTCGCGCGCTGGTTGCAGGCGGGTCGTGACCTGGACGACTGGCTGGAATCCATGCGCACCCATCTCCACAACGAAATCGACTACCGCCGCGAGGCAACCCTGACCGCCCGCATGGCGGAACTGGTGCAGGCAGTTGAGGTCAGCGGTGTCGGCTATGCGGTGCCCAAGCTGCACACGCGCTATTGTACCGATGTGGTGCTGGCGCTGGAGTACATGCAGGGCCTGCCGGTAACGGCCCGCCCGGTAGCGGAACTGCCGCTGGAGCGCCGCAACGCGCTGGCGGTGGGTATGCTGGAGCTGTTTTTCTACGAGCTGTATGACTGGGGCTGCCTGCAGACGGATCCCAATTTCGGCAATTACCTGTTGCGCCTCGACGACCGGCGCAGGAAGCAGGCTCAGGATACCCTGGTGCTGCTGGATTTCGGCTCTATCCTCGATTGCAGTGACGAATTCCTCTTCCACCTGCGCAACACCATCGATGCGGGCCTGCGCCAGGACGTCAAACTGCTGGGTGACAGCCTGGTAGGGCTGGGCTGCCTGAAAGAAAACGCCGGCGAAGAGGCGCGCCGGCTGTTTGCCGACTTCTGCCTGCACCTGCTGGAACCGCTGCGGCCCCCCGCTGATCTGCCCGCGGCCTATCTGAATTCGGCGGGGCAGTACCGCTGGGCGCAATCGCGCCTGATGCACCGGGCCGGCAAGCAGGCCGCCTTGTCGGCCACCAGTCGGCACTTCACCGCGCCTTCCCGGGAGTTTGCCCTGATCGCCCGCAAGCTGACCGGGGTATTCACATTTATCGCCGTGCTGGAGGCTGAATTCAATGCCTACGATATGGTGGCTGCCCACATAGCCCGTTGGCGGGAGAGAGAGCGTCTTGGCAAAGGATAAAGACAAGGATACCCAGCGCAAGGACCCCAACCAGAAGGCCATTCCCACCTCGAGGGTGGGGCGCTTCGCCCGGGTGGCGCGCATGGCCAGTGGTGTCGCCGGCGGTATGCTGGCGGAGGGTACCCGGCAATTGCGGGCGGGCAAACGTCCCCGGGCCCGTGACATGCTGCTGACCCCGGCCAACGCGCGGCGGGTGGCGGACCAGCTGGCAACCATGCGGGGCGCCGCCATGAAGGTGGGGCAGATCCTGTCCATGGATACGGGCGATTTCCTGCCCCGGGAGCTGGCCGATATTCTCGCCAGGCTGCGCTCCGACGCCCGTTACATGCCCACGCAGCAGTTGCGCAAGGTGATGTCGGATGCCTACGGGGCGGACTGGGAGCAACTGTTTTATGGCTTTGAAATCAAGCCGCTGGCCGCGGCCTCTATCGGCCAGGTGCACAAAGCGGTAGCGCCGGATGGCCGGGAAATGGTGCTCAAGGTGCAATACCCCGGGGTGGCCTCCAGTATCGACAGCGACGTGGACAATATTGCCACCCTGCTGCGCATGTCGGGGCTGTTACCGGCGGAACTGGATATCCAGCCGCTGTTGAACGACGCCAAGCAGCAGCTGAAGGACGAGGCTGACTACCACAAGGAGGCCGATTTCCTGCAGGCGTTTGGCGACCTGCTGCGGGACGATGAACGCTTTCTGGTGCCGGAGTTACTGCCGGACCTGAGCCGGCGCACGGTGCTTGCGATGACCTATGTCAGCGGCAAACCCATCGAATCGATAGTGGCGCTGCCCCAGGCCGAACGCGACCGGGTCATGACGGCGCTGGTCGAGCTGATGTTCCTGGAGTTGTTCGAGCTGCGCATGGTCCAGACTGACCCCAATTTCGCCAATTACCTCTACCGCAGCAGTACCGGCCAGATTGTGTTGCTGGACTTTGGTGCGACCCGTCACTTCAAGGCGGGCTTCGTCAATAATTATCGCAAGCTGCTGGGCGCGGCCATGAGCCATGACCATGCCAGACTGGTGGCGGCTGCGGAGCGTATCGGCTATGCCATGGGGGATGAAGACAGCCAGTACCGCGCGCTGGTGCTGGAGCTGTTCCTGCTGGCGCTGGAGCCGCTGCGGCACGAGGGTGTGTACGACTTCGCGCATTCGGATATGGCGCGGCGTATGTCCGAGCTGGCGGAGGAAGTGGCCGACTACCGTGATTTCTGGCGCGCGCCGCCCACTGACGCCATGTACTTTCACCGCAAGCTGGGGGGCATGTTCCTGCTCGCCAGCCGCGTGAAGGCGCGGGTGGACGTCAACCAGCTGATCAAACGATTCATCAGCTGAGCACCGCACCGGTCCAGCCCAACCCGTTCAGCGTTTGGCTTTCTTCTTCGGCTGCACTTTTTTGGCCCTGGCTTTTTTGCGTGCCCTGGCGGCGGGTTTCCCTTTGGCTGCAGCCAGCGCGGCCGCCCGCAGTTCCTCGAAACTGTCCTGCAGGCAGTCCGCATAGAAGCCCGGGTCGGGCAGCATATCCCGGCACGCGGTGAAAGACAGGGTGACTGAACCCTGCTTGTCCTGCACGGTGCTGTAAACGATATGGAACAGGCCGACGTTGGGCAGCAGTGGACCCAGGCTGATAGACCCGACCAGCGCTGCCCCGCACAGGTAGAGCTGTACTGGCGCACCCGGTACATTGGTGACGATGGTGTTGAACATGGTGCTGGCCTCGGCCAGGCCGGTGGCACTGGCGGTCCTTATCGCCAGCGACAGGACATTGCCTGGCATGACATCGGTCAGGTCCACGGCAAAGCGGGGTCCAAGGGCCTCGGCGTAGGCCTTGGCCGAGAGGGCTTCCCGGTGTACCGCGGCAAGACGCGCCAGCGGGTCGTCGAGGTCAGTGCACAGGCTGACATTCATGAAGCCCACCATATTGCCGCCGGCCGAGCGCTCCTCGGCCGAGCGCACATCGATCGGGCAGCCCGTGACGAGGCTGTTGTCCGGGAGCTCTCCCTTGCTGTTGAGGTATTTGCGCAAGCCTCCGGCGACAATGGTCAGCATCACGTCATTGACAGTCGTGCCAGGCTGGGTGTTCTTGATATTGCGGATTTCCGCAAAATCGAAGGTGCGGGCCTCCACCACCCTGTGGCGGGAGATTTTGCCCTGGAAGCGCGTCTTCGGTTTGTCGCCGAGGTAGTGGAATTGCTCCTCCTGCGCGCCCTGGCGAATACGTTTGAACGCGGGTACCGCCTGTTTCACGATGTCGAAAACCTGGCCGGGCTTGCGCCATATATCAACATAGGCGCGGGCCAGCATGCCCAGTGTGGAGGGGCGCTCCACGACCCAGGGCGGCGGCTTGCCAGGCTCGGTGGTCGAGGGGCTGAGGTCGTGCATGATATTCATGAACTGGGTGCCGGTGGCGCCGTCCATGGCGCAGTGGTGCACCTTCATCAGCATGGCGAAACAGTTCGGCGGGAAACCCTCGACATTGTTCAGCCCCTCGATCACATAGATTTCCCACATGGGTTTGTCGCGCCGCAGGGGGGTGCCGTGGATCCGGGCCGCCAGGATGCACAGCTGGCGCCAGTCACCGGGTTTGGGCAGGGCGATGTGGCGCACGTGGTACTCGAGGTCGAACTCGGGATCCTCTACCCAGTAGGGTCGGCCCAGGCCGTAGGGGACAAAGGCCAGCTTGCGCCGGAAAATGGGTGACAGGTGCAGGCGACTCTCCAGCATGGCCAGGATCTGCTTGAAGCGGACCTTGCCGCCCGGGGCGGTGGACTGGTCGTAGATGCTGACCCCCCCGATGTGCTGTGGCAGGCCGTCGAGCTCGGCGTGCAGGAACATGGCGTCCTGGCCTGACAATTGTTGCATGGCGGCAACCTCTTACAGGATTTATTGGTAGTCAGGATCGGGTGAATCGGCGCCTGCGTCAACTAGGCATGGCGGCGGTGACTTCCGGCCAGCCAGGTATTGTGCACGGTGAAATCATCGTCGAAGTGCACCAGGTCGGCGCGATAGCCGCTGGCGATCCGTCCCAGGCGATCATCGAGCCCGAGGATTGCGGCGGGATACAGGGAGGCCATGCGCAGGCATTCCGCCAGCGGGATGCCGGCCGGACCGGCGGCATAACGCACCGCGTCGATCATGCCGATGGCGCTGCCCGCCAGCACGCCCTCGGCGTTTACCAGCTTGCCGTCCTCGACGCTGATCTGCTCTGAGTACAGCGAAAACTGCCGGCTGGTGCCCCCGACGGTCGCCATGGCATCGCTGACCAGTACCAGGCGTCCCGCCGGCTTGGCGCGGCGGGCCAGCCGGATATTCGCCGGATGGACATGGTGGCCATCGGCAATAATCCCCGCCCACAGGGCATTCTCGGCGAGTGCCGTCCCTGCTGTGCCGGGCTCGCGCCCCGCCAGCGGGCTCATGGCATTGAACAGGTGGGTGACGCCCTCCAGTCCCTCCGCCATGGCGGCGATCAGCTGGGCGTGACTGGCGTTGGTGTGACCGGCACACACGTGGATACCACTGGCGCTGAGCTGGTGGATCTGCCCTGCGCTGGTGAGTTCCGGGGCGAGCGTAACGATCACTGCCAGGTCAGTCAGTGAACACAGCCAGGCGATGTCGCCGGCTGTGGCGGGCCGGATCATATCGGCGCGGTGCGCCCCGCGCCTGGCGACGTCAAAATGGGGACCCTCCAGGTGGATGCCCAGGATGCCGGCATTACCGCCGGAGCGCGCAGCCCGCACTGCGGCTACGGCCCGCTCCTGCGTGGCTCGGGTATCACTGATAAGCGTGGGCATCATGGCGGTGGTGCCGGTGGCGCGATGGGCGCCGAGCATGGTGGCGAGCGTTTCCTCGCAGGGGTGGTCGTTGAACATCAGGTCGCCGCCGCCATTCACCTGCAGGTCGATCAGGCCCGGTGCCAGGGTGCCGCTGGCCAGCGCCAACACATCTGCATCCTGCGGGCATTGCGCCAGTGGCACAAGACGCTCTACCGTCTCGTCGCGGACGATCACGCAGTGGTCCTGCAGGAAATGCGCCCCGTCGAATATCGACGGGGCGCTGATGGCAACTACTGTGCCGCGCTCGGGCATGGGCGGGTCCTCCGTGCAGCGAGTTTAACCGAAATGCGCGCCCCGCAGCGCATTTGTCAGTCGCGGCGAAAAGCGGGCGGCACAAAGCCCGGCTCAAGTGCCTTGCGCGGATGATAGGCGCTCAGCTGTCCCATGAATGGAGGGTGGATCGAATAACCCAGCAGTGCCTGCACTGCGGGCGACATATGCGCGACCTCGGCCGGCGGAATAGCCAGGAAGAAATTTTCCTGGGTCCTCGCCCAGGGCTGGCAGTACTGGTTGGAAAAGGCGCGCCGGGTGGCGCTGCCTGTATTGCCGCCGCCCCGGTGCAGCAGGGTGCCGGCAAATACCACACAGGCCCCGGCTGGCATCAGCACAGGCACGGACATGCCCTCCAGTCGCCGGGCAAACCCCGGGTCGGTTTCCGTATCACCACTGTGGTAGTCACCGGCAAGCTGTTCTTCGCTCCAGCAGTGGCTGCCGGGAATCACCTGGGTGGCACCGTTGGCCAGCGTGAACGCTTCCACCGCCACGATGGTGGAAAGGCTGACCATGGGGCGCGGCCGGGGAATGGGGTAGAAGGAGTCGTCGGTATGCCAGGGCTGGGGCGTTTCGCCCGGGCTGATAACGATCGCCTGGCTGGCGGTGAGCAGGTAGTTGGGCATGAGCAGCGCATCGCACAGGGCCAGTATGCGCGGGTCCTCCACGATGTCCTGGAAAATGCGGTGACGTGCCACCAGCGTATAAATGCGCTCGGTGCGGTTACCCTCGAAGTTGTTGCGGCCACTGTGGCTGCCCAGCATGCTGTCATAGAGTGCGTTCACCTGCTCGAGCTGTCCCCGGGAGAGGAAGTCCGGTATCACGGTGTAGCCGCGCTCCTGCATGTCCTGAAGTTGCTGCGCGATTGCTGCGCTCATGGGATGCTCCTGTGTGCCGGTGGTGCGGATACAGCATACGATTGCCCGTCCCATTGTTCCAGATCAGTAAATCAGTGCCGGCTGGCGCTTGTCTGGTGGCGGCTTACGCGCAAAAATTGAGCGCTGTCCCGCAACAAAACATAATCAGGGGTCAAGCCGATGAAATCCGATATAGAAATTGCCCGCGAGTCGCAGCCGCGTCCTGTGGTGGAGATAGCAGCGCAACTGGGGATACCACCGGAGCAGCTGGTGCCCTATGGGCACACCAAGGCCAAGCTGAACCTCGACTACGTCCAGAGCCTGGACGACAAGCCCGACGGCAAGTTGGTGCTGGTGACGGCGATGAGCCCGACACCCGCTGGCGAGGGTAAAACCACCGTGGCCATCGGGCTGGCGGACGCGCTGAACCGGATTGGGGCCAAGGCCTCGGTTTGCCTGCGCGAGCCCAGCCTGGGGCCCTGCTTCGGCCTCAAGGGCGGGGCGGCGGGCGGCGGCTACGCCCAGGTGATTCCGATGGAGGACATCAACCTGCACTTTACCGGCGACATGCATGCTATCGGCGCGGCCCACAACCTGCTGGCCGCGATGATCGACAACTATGTGCACTGGAGCAATGACATCCGGCTGGACCTGCGGCGGGTCACCTGGCGGCGGGTGGTGGATATCAACGACCGGCAACTGCGCCAGATTGTCACCGGTATCGGTGGCCCGGCCAACGGCTTCCCCATGGAAGGGGGCTTTGATATCACCGTGGCGTCAGAGGTGATGGCCATTTTCTGTCTGTCGCGCAACCTGCAGGACCTGCAGGAGCGGCTCGGCCGCATCGTGATCGGCTACACCCGCGAGGGCGCCGCCGTCACCGCGAGCGAAGTAAAGGCGCCCGGCGCCATGACGGTGCTGCTCAAGGACGCGCTGGCGCCCAACCTGGTGCAGACCCTGGAGAACACTCCGGCTTTCATTCACGGTGGCCCGTTTGCCAATATAGCCCACGGCTGCAATTCCATTATCGCCACCCGGGCGGCGCTCAAGCTGTCCGACTACGTGGTGACCGAGGCGGGTTTCGGCGCGGACCTCGGTGCGGAAAAGTTCTTCAATATCAAGTGCCGTAAGTCCGGGCTGCGTCCCGACGCAGCGGTGATCGTGGCCACGGTGCGGGCGCTGAAAATGCACGGTGGGGTGGAGCGCTCGGCGTTGGGTGGCGAGGATGTAGCCGCGGTAGAGCGCGGGCTCGAGAACCTGGGGCGGCATATCCGCAATACAGGGCAGTACGGGGTGCCCCTCACGGTTGCAATCAACCACTTTGCCAGCGATACCCAGGCGGAAATCGACGTGATCAAGGCCTATGTCGAGCAGCGCGGCTTGCGGGCACAGGTGTGTACCCAGTGGGCCGAAGGCGGAGCCGGGGCGATCGAGCTGGCCAACGCCGTCAGGGAACTGGCCGATAGCCCCCACGCCCAGTTCCGCACACTGTATGACGACCATCTCAGCCTGTGGGAAAAGACCCGGGCAGTGGCCCGCTCGGTTTACGGGGCGGATGACATCGACGCGGATAAGGTCATTCGCGACCAGTTTGACCAGTTTGAAAAGGAGGGCTACGGCCATTTCCCGGTCTGCATGGCAAAGACCCAGTACAGTTTCTCCACTGACCCGCGCCTGCTTGGCGCACCCAGCAATCATCGCATCAAGGTGCGTGAGCTGGCCCTGGCGGCCGGCGCCGAGTTCCTGGTAGTGATCTGTGGTGACGTCATGCGGATGCCCGGCCTGCCAAGGGTGCCGGCGGCCAACAGTATCTACGTCAATGAGCTTGGGCAGACCGAGGGCCTGTTCTGACGCCCGCCACAGAGTGCGTTTGCGAAGCTGAATTGATGCACATTTACGGTTATGCTGGGTCGTGCGTGGCCCATCCCGGCCCCGGGGAGGATAGATAACATGATCAGAGCAAGAACGCTGGTGCCGGCGCTGCTGGCAGGGTTCCTCGCGCTGCAGGTCAGCGCCGACGAACTGACCGACGCCGCCCAGGGCTTGTGCGACTCGATCAGGAGCTGTGCGCTGGAGAACATCGCAAAGGAAGAGCTCACGCCCGAGGTGCTCGATATAATGGCCCCCATGCTGGACAACATGTGCACCAACATGCGCAGCAAGGTGCAGGAGGTGCCGGTCGGGCACGGCCTCTACGAACCGGCGGTGGGTTGCATGCGCAGCCTCGAGTCGCTGACCTGCGAACAGATGCAGGACCCGGAGCAGGCTGCGACCCCTGAGTGCAGGGAATATGAGCGCCTGGCCAGGGCAGCCGGCGTCATCCCATAGGCGCTAACCGGCTATAGGCGCCGAGCTGAGATCTTCCGGATCGATTTCCTGCTCGGTAGGCTCCATCGCCTCGTGAAACTCATCCACCTCCCAGGTCTCCCTGGCCCCGAGGGTTGCCACGTGAAACAGGGCATCGCCCTCGTACACCAGCGGCAGGTTGGTGCGGCCGATGACGATACCGGCCTGTTCGGCCACCACGTCAACCTCCCGGGTTCCCAGCGGGTCGGCAATAAAGCCGATGGTCTGTCCCCTCGCAACCTCTGCTCCCAGCGGCACCAGCACCCGTAACACGCCGCTTTCCGGCGCCCGCAGCCAGTGGGTGTTCTGGATGATCACCGGCGGTTTGTTACTGGCCCTGCGCTTGCGCAGCATGCCCAGGTGACGCATGACATTGAGGATGCCGATCTCGCCGGCGCGGATATAGATCTCATCGAAGCGCAGCGCCTCGCAGGATTCATACAAAATCACCGGTACACCCTTGTCTGAAGCCACCTGGCGCAGGGAGCCGTCGCGGATCTTGGCATTGATGGCCAGGGGCGCGCCGAAGGCCTCGGTAATGGCGAGGGTGACCGGGTCGTCGAGGTCAGCGCGAATCTGGGGAAAGTTGCTGCGATGGCGCGCCCCGGTATGGAGATCGATACCGTGGGTTGAGTTGGCAACGATTTCCTTCATGAAAACATCGGCGATTCTGCCGGTCAGTGATCCCCTGGGCGAGCCTGGAAATGACCGGTTCAGGTCGCGGCCGTCCGGCAGATAGCGGGTGTGATGGATAAAGCCGTAGATGTTGACGATCGGAATGGCAATCAGGGTGCCTTTCAGTTTATCCAACAGAGGGTTTTTAAGCAGGCGCCTGATAATTTCCACGCCATTGATCTCATCGCCGTGGATGGCTGCGGAGACAAACAGTTTCGGGCCGGGCAGTTTGCCGCGGATGACCTGAACGCTGATCGAGAGTGTGTCGTGGGTGTAGGTGGGCGCCACCGGAATTTCAATATTGCTGCGTTCTCCCGGGCGTATCTCCTCGCCGCCGATGACCAGGATATCGGTTTTTTTCTTAGCCATGAGTGTGTTCGCCTGAAATGAAAAAGTGCTGTCAGTCGCCGCTGCGTTTTTTGGGGGGCCTGGGTCGTATCTGGTAGGAAAGCCCGGGGTCTACCAGGAACTGTCCGCGCATGGCGGTGCGCCCCAGCAGCATCCGAAAGCGCATATTCTCGCGGTCGGTCAGGGTGATTTCAACCTCGACGGATTGCTCCCCCAGCCTGACCGGCGTCTTGATGACATAGCGCTCCTCGCGGTGCCCGCCCGAGTCCGTCACTGTGCGGCGGTCGATTACGGGTGCCTCGCAATGCACCTCCACCCTGGACGATCCCTGGTTTGGGTGAATACCAAACCGTACCCAGGGCGCACCGTCACGGTCAAAAGGTTCAAGGTAGAAAGCGTGCAGGGCGCTGGTGCGCGCCCCGGTGTCTATTTTTGCCTTGATGTAGTCTATGCCGAATTCCGGCAATGCCAGCCATTCACGCCAGCCCAGTGTTTTTTTGCCGCTCAATCAGGCGCTGCCGAGTTCTGAAGTGCAGTTGGGGCATCGGCTGGCCTTCAGTGGAATGCTCGTCAGGCAATGAGGACAGTCTTTGGTCGTCGGCTCCTCCGTGGTCTCCTCGGCGGATTGCAGTTTGTTGATACTCTTTATCAGCAGGAACACGGCAAAAGCGACGATCAGGAAGCTGATGACGGAATTGATAAACAGGCCGTAGCTCAGAGTGACCGCTCCGGCGTTCTGCGCGGCCGCCAGGGTGCCATAGGGGCCGGCGACAGCGCCTTCCTTGAGGGTGATAAACAGGTCTGAGAAATCCACGCCGCCGAGCAGCAGGCCGATGGGTGGCATAATGACGTCGTCCACCAGGCTCTTGACAATGGTGCCAAACGCACCGCCGATGATGATACCCACCGCCATGTCCACCACGTTGCCACGCATGGCAAATTTTTTGAATTCCTGCAGCATGTCACCGTCCCCTGTCGATCGATCGATTGGCCACCGGGCACCAGCTATCCCCGGCGCAGCTAAGATAACCCACGCCTGTGGGGATGACCAGCCCGGGGTACTGCCATAATTGCGAATCGTGGTACAGTTCGCGCGTGCGATTGTGCTTCTGACAGAATTACCGGCGCAGTGCGGCATTTAGGCATTACGAAACCAAATCATGGAGATAGACGATGGATTACAGAAAACTGGTTGTAACACTGGGTGCTCTCAGCCTGGCCGCAGTGATGGGTGGATGCAGCAAGGAGAGTGTGGAAAGCAGCAAGCAAAGCATGAAGGACGCCACCGAGTCGGTCAAGGAAGCCGCATCCGAGGTTGCCGACAGCGCCGGCGATGCAATGGAAGCCACCAAGGAAGCGACCAGCGACGCGGTCCATTCAGCGGGCCAGATGGCAGATGACGCCGCCGACAGCATGCACGACATGGCAGCCAAAACCGGCGAAGCCGCCAGCGACGCTGCCGATGCTGTCAGCGATACCGCCAAGGATGCCTGGGACGCGACCACCGACGCAGCCGATGATGCGGCCGATGCCGTCAGTGACGCAGCTGACGACGCGGCCGATGCGGCCAGCGACGCGGCTGATGCGGCTGCCGACAAAATCGACGAGATGAAGAAGTAAGCGGAACTGTAAGTCCCCGCGCATTGCCCACACCGTTTTGGTGATGGGCAATGCGCATCAGCCTACTGCATGAAAACGGTCATTATCAGGTACGTCGTGTAACCGATATAGCAGGCCAGCAGGCCGGCGGCTTCGAAGCGGTTGATACGCCCGGGTCGATCCGAGTGGCCGATACCAACAATAAATAGTGACAGGGTCAGGGCAGCCATTACCAGGATGTCCCGGGTCAGCACGTCCGGGCCTACGGTCATCGGCGAAATCGCTCCGGCAATACCCACAACTGCCAGTGTGTTGAACAGGTTCGATCCCAGAATATTGCCCAGTGCGATATCGTGCTCGCCCTTGCGGGTGGCGACGATGGAAGACGCCAGTTCCGGCAGCGAGGTGCCAATCGCTATCACCGTCAGGCCGATGATGAGGTCGCTCACCCCGAAGGCGTGGGCGATTTCCACGGCGCCCCACACCAGGATGCGGGAACTGATGATCAGCAGGGTGAGGCCGAGGATCAGCCAGAGAATTGCCGGGCGCAGTGGCATGGTTTTGGCTTCCAGCTCCTGCTCGATTTCCTGTCCCAGGCTGTCAACTTTGTCGCGCATGCCGTGCCAGATCGTCCAGCCCATGAACGCCGCGAATACGCCCAGCAACACCCATGCATCGACGCGGGTGATCGAGCCGTCCCGCACCTGCCAGGCAGCCAGGGCGGTGATGAGGGCCAGCAGTGGCAGCTCTTTACGCAGCACCTGCGAGTGCACCGTGATAGGCTTTATCAGTGCGGTGAGGCCCAGCACCAGGGCAATATTGGTGATATTCGAGCCGTAGGCGTTGCCCAGGGCGATGCCCGGGTTGCCCTGGGAGGCCGCGAGTGCCGAAACCACCATCTCCGGTGCCGACGTGCCGAAGCCGATAATAACCATCCCAATCAATAGCGGTGGCATACCGAAATACCGGGCGGCGGAAGCGGAGCCTTCGACAAACCGGTCGGCGCTCCATACCAGTAGCGCGAGACCGAAAACGATTGCGATGAACGCGAGGGTCATTGGGGTGGTGCGCCTCCGGGGGGCTTGTTTCGGTTAACGTTCGCTTTGATTGTAGCGTCAGTTGCAACAGGGGTAACGCGGCTTTTCAAGCTATCGGAAAATAACTTCCACTTTTGGGTCGCCGGGGAGCCCGATGTACTGGACTTCCACGGCCAGCCCGGGCGCGGGACTCAACAGTCGGGAGAAGGAACCCAGGCTGACGAGATCGCCCGCTTGCAGGGGCAGGCCCTCACGGGCGAGATCAGATGCCAGCCAGATGACGGCGTTGAGGGGGTGCCCGAGCACATCGCTGCCCAGGCCGCGGTCGAGTTCCGCGCCGTTGCCGCGGAGAATGACCTGCATGTTCTGCAGTGCGCCGCTCAGGTCGCTTGCGCCGCGCACCGGTATTGGCTTGCCCATGACCCCCAGCCGCGCGCCGACGTTGATGGCAGTGATAGCGGCGCCATCCAGTTGGCCAGGATCAGTCACCAACAGGTCCGGCAGTTCGATAAACGGGATGACCTGGTCGATCGAGGCCAGCACCTCGGCGGGGGTGGTCGCGCTGTTTATGGCAGTGTCCGCCACCCTCACCAGCAGATCCGCCTCGAACACGGGCCGGGCGCCATAGCTACTGGACACGGTTGCGCCGCTTTGCAACAACATCGGTGCGTACAGCGAGCCGCGCACCGGGGATTCGTGCCTGAAACGCTGTTGCACCGCGCTGCTGGTCAGGCCCGCTTTATAACCGACCGGTGCACCGAGGGTGGAGCGCAGAATGGCGTTGAATTTGGCGCGGCTGCACTCGGCGTCCCGGGTACTGAGGCCCCTGGGGTTGTCCGCGGGCGTGCGTGCGGTGTAGGCACTGGCAAGCTGCGCCACCTCCTCGTCCGACAGGCAGTCTGCCACGGCCGGCAGCGGCAGGGCGCAAAGGCCCGCCAGCACCAGGCAGAGTATGGGGGGCAGATACATGTTCATGCGCACTCCTGGCTGTCTCCGATTCCGGCTTCAGCGCGGCAGGATCTGGCGTGACTGGATAAGCTCATCCGTCAGGCCCGCACTGACCTTGCGCATCTCAACCCAGCCGGCCATCGCAGCGGCAAAGCCGCGCGCCATGGCGCGGAACTCGGCGAGCAGTCCGGCTTCGGTGGCGTCTGCGGGAGCCCCTGTTATACCGGTCGGGCTCTGGCTTTGCGCAATAGCGCGCTGGGTCTCCTCGATGCCGCGGGTGAGGTACTGTTCCAATTGTGGTGAGGCAAATTTCCGGGTGCGGGCCAATTGGGAATGCAGCAAATACAACTGGTCGGCATGTCCCCTGGCCAGCTCGGCGCGATAGTCCAGCAGCAGGTCGGCATCGGAGCGCGCGGCGATGCGCAATGTGTCCTGCACAATAAAGTTGAGATTGTGCTGCGGGTCGGTCGTGTCCTTGTAGTCGATGTGTTCGGTCAGATAGCGGGCAAAAAGCGATATGCCGCCGGTCGCCGCAATGGGCGCGTCGATACTGACAGTCCTGGTTTCCATGGGCAGATGCGGAACGCTCCAGGGGTACTCGAGGCTCATGCTGTGATGGTGCATGGCGACGAGCATGGCGCCAAACAGGGAATCCTCGCCGCGAAAGGCCGGGAAGTAGGGCGGCAACAGGTGGCTGTTGTCCAGCCCCGTGAGTTGCGACATAAACGGCATTTTAAAAAAGTTGGGCCTTGTGCTGCCCAGCCAATTCAACCTGTTTTCAAGTGCTGCCTTCATCCCGTGAGGTGCCTGCAGCATGCGCTCGACCGAATCCTCTCCCAGGAACAGGCCCCAGCTGGCCCCGCCGGTTCCCGTATCCCCGAACGACCCGCACTGGGTGACCAGTATGGGAGAGTCGGCGCGCAGCACATTGGCCAGCGCGGCATTGATATCCTGCAGCTGTGACTCTGCCAGCACGCCGCTGTTCAGGCTGTGCAGGGCCTCGCCCAGGGTGCTGCCCAGCAGGCTGGCATGCCCGCTCAGCGGGTCGAAGTCGGCGGGCCTGGCACTACCCCGAAGCGCCTGTTCATCCGGGTAAAAGGCGGCCTTGCGCATGCCGCCGCTGCCAATACCTATTCCGCTTTCGCTGATTGGGGGCAGTATCGCCTGGCACAGGATATCGTCGTCCATGACCAGTGCGCGATAGCCGACCGACAGCAGCAGGCAAAGTGTCCTGGAGCGGCCATAGGTCTTCCTGCCCCCCCAGCGGGATCGATCCAGCAGGAAACCAATACCCTCGGCATGGGCCGGCAGCGACTCGGTGAGACGGCCCACCAAACCCTGTTGCGCTTCCTCGCCCACATAAAACATTTCCCTGGCGCTGCGCAGGTTGAATTTCGCCACGGCCTCTCGATTGGCAGCCCGGTTCGCAGGGTCGCGTGAATCGTCCACCAGGAACAGGGCGTTGTGCTGGCTCAATTTTCCGGCGCTCAGTAGCGAGTCGAGCAGGCGCTCCACCGCCGCCGGCCGATCGCAGGTAATTATGAAAGCCCGGGTTGCGGGCAGCTGCCTGGGCGCGGGTTGCGCCAGCCGGGCGCAGATATCGCCCGCTTCGAGCAGCATGCCGGCCCCCTGCAGTTGGCCCAGTACACTGGCGGCCATCTCCTGCTTGCCTTTGAGCTCCGGCCTGGTGCTGGCAAGGTGGGCGGCGTGTGCTTCGATGGTTTTGAATTCGGTGCAGGTCTTCAGGCCCTCGACCACCTGGGGGTTCATGATCTGCTGCCGGCCATTGTGCCGGTTGATCACCAGCATCATCGAGTTATTGATAGCGACAAGTTCGCAGTCGGCAAAGGCGACAAGTCCGTTTGTATCTGTCATTGATTGTCCATGGGTCGGGGGAGCGCCCAGTTTAGGTGAACCGGCCTCTATTAAAAAGTGTTTCGGCGGGAGCCGGCCTATGTGAGCTTGCCAATGCGCCGCAAGCCTGTAGTATCGGTGTCCTAATATTAAAAGGACCTCGTCCAGATGCGCCCCACCGTTGTACTTCTTCTCACCTGTGTTCTGTCCATACCTGCTTTTTCCGAACCGGCGCAGCGCGTCATTACCAGTCTCGGCCGTATTGAGCCGGCCGGCGGGGTAGTGCGCCTCGCGGGACCCTCGGGCATCGGGTCGGTCATCATGGAGCTGAAAGTGAGCGCTGGAGACTGGGTTGAGGAGGGGCAGCTGTTGGCGATCCTCGATACCTATGCTGTGCGCAAGGCCGACCAGGCGCGCCTGCAGGCAGAGCTGGACAATGCGAAAAAGAAGCTGGCGCGGGAAACCAAGCTGTCCCGGGCCGTGGCGTCCTCTGCGGCGGCGGTCGAAAACCTTCAGCTCACGGTAAAAGCCGCCGAGGCGGCACTGGCGGCCGCGGACGCCATGGTGGAACTGTCAACCGTGCTGGCCCCGCAAAAGGGCCAGGTGCTGTACGTACATACCCGGCCGGGTGAGCGGGTGGGTGTGGAAGGTTTGGTCGAGTTGGGCCGTACTGACAAGATGTATGCGGTTGCCGAGGTGTACGAGACCGATATCATTTATGTGAAGATCGGCCAGAAGGCCAGTATTATCAGCCCGGCCCTGCCGGGGCCGGTGACCGGCACCGTGGAGAACATAGGCCTGAAGGTGGGGCGCATGGACGTGCTCGGGATGGACCCCGTGGCCCAGGCAGATGCGCGAGTGATAGAGGTGGGTATCCTGCTGGACGATCCCGAGGTGGTCGGCCACCTGACCAATCTGCAGGTCGAGGTAGAGATAACACCTTGAAACTGGGTCCCACCAGAATAGCGTGGCTGCAAATCAGTCACCAGAAACTGCGCCTGTTGGCGGCGGTGCTCGGTGTTGCGTTCGCGGTGGTGCTGGTGTTCGTGCAAATGGGATTCCAGCAGGCCCTGTACGACAGTTCGGTGCGCTGGCATACGGCGCTGGGCTACGACCTGGCAGTGATCAGCCCCAAGACCACCTACCTGGTCAATCCCCCCGGCTTTCCGCGCAACCGCCTCTACCAGGCCCTTGGCTTCGAGGGCGTCGACTCGGTAACCCCTGTCTATATCGGTATCGCCGAGTGGCGCAACCCGGTTGATCCGTTGCAGATGCGCAATATCTATGTGATGGGTTTCGACCCGTTGAACAGTGGTTTTGCACTGGCCGGGGACCCCGCGCAGGTGCGGCAGCTGCGCATGCCCGACCGGGTGCTCTACGACCGCCTGTCGCGTTTGGAATTCGGGCCGATTGAGCAGATGCTCGCCGGTGACGACGGGGTCTCCACCGAGGTAAACGGGCGCGATGTGAGGGTTGTCGGCCTCTACGATCTGGGAACATCTTTCGGCATCGATGGCAGCATCATCACCAGCGACCTGAATTTCCGCCGTATCTTTTCCAACCGCTCCGCCTCCAAGATCGAACTGGGGCTGGTAAAGCTGGATCCAGGGGCGGACCCCGCCGCGGTGCGCGAAACGATTGTCGCCGGTATCCCCGGGGATGTGCGGGTGCTTACCCGGGACGAGTTCATTCAGCACGAAGTGGATTACTGGAGCAACAGCACCCCGATCGGTTACGTGTTCGGGCTGGGTGTGGCCATGGGTCTGGCGGTGGGGCTGATCGTCGTATACCAGATTCTGTTTTCGGATGTGCAGGATCACCTGCGCGAATACGCGACCATGAAAGCGATGGGCTACTCCAATTTTTTCCTGTCGCGACTGGTGCTGGCCGAGGCGTTCATCCTTGCGGTGCTGGGCTTTATACCCGGCTATGGTGTCAGCCTGCTGGTGTACACCCAGGCCCGGGAAGCTACCAACCTGCCGGTGATAATGACCCATGAACGCGCCGCGTTGGTGCTGGCACTGACCATAGGCATGTGCGCGGTCTCCGCGCTGCTGGCAATGCGTAAATTGCGCTCGGCCGACCCGGCGGAGGTGTTCTGACCATGTCTGCAGAGACCACGCCGATCGTGGTGGAAAACGTCGGTTATGAATATGACAGCGGACTGAGCAAGCACCACGTGCTTCGCGATGTCAGCCTGAAGATCGAGGCCGGCGAAATCGTGATCCTCACCGGACCCTCCGGCTCCGGTAAAACCACCCTGATTACCCTGATCGGTGCCCTGCGTGCCATGCAGGCGGGCAGCATAAAAATATTTGGCAACGAGTTGCACAAGGCCTCCCAGCGGGCGCTGATGAAGACCCGGCGCCATATCGGTTTTATCTTCCAGCAACACAACCTGCTGGATTACCTCACCGTGGCGCAGAACATATCGATGTCGATGTCCCTGGGCCCGGGCCTGAGTGGCGCCAAGGCGCGCACCCGTATTGAGGAGGTGCTCGACCAGGTGGGGCTGGCGGCGCATATCGACAAGTACCCGGATGCTCTCTCGGGTGGCCAGAAGCAGCGGGTGGGCATTGCCCGCGCCCTGGCCAACGGGCCGAAGATGATCCTGGCGGATGAACCCACCGCTTCACTGGACCGCGAGTCGGGTCGCAATGTGGTGAACCTGATCCAGACGCTGTGCCGGGAGCAGGGCGCCAGCGTGGTAATGGTCACCCACGACAACCGCATACTCGATGTCGCCGACCGCATACTGCACCTGGAAGACGGCCAGATACAGTCCATCAGCGCCGCCGTTGCCTCCAGCACCAGCCAGATGCTGAAGCTGCTCAACCGGCATGATCCCGAGGCCGCGCACTATATGGCTGCGTTTACCCAGGCGCTCACCCGGGTGGCGCTGGCGGATGACAACATGGATGACCAGGAACGGGATGCGATCAAGACAATACTGATCCAGCATTCCGACCTGCAACAATCCGAGGTGGAGCTGGTGATGGAAATGGCCATGTCCCAGGTGCGCTGCAGAAGTTTGCCTGGGCAGGGCGGGACGCCCGCTTTCACGCCGGAGCAGAGCCGGAAATTCCTCGCGTCGCTGCATGCGGTAGCCGCCGCGGACGGTGACGTCAGCGAGCAGGAGTTGCAGGAGATAGCCCTTATCGCCCGCGAGCTGGGTTTCGACGTCACCTCTCCTGGCGCCACTGCCTCGGGCTGATTCCCGCCCAGTTGTGAAATGCCCGCGAAAATACCGCTGAATCGCTGTAGCACAGTGCCGCGGCAATCTGTGACATGGGCAACCGGGTGTTCTGCAGCAGGTGCCGGGCGATTTCGAAGCGGGTGTCGGCCAGCAGCGTCTGCATGCTGGTCCCCTCCGCACGCAGCCGCAGCCGCAGGCTGCGCTCGCTGATGGCGAACAGCCGGGCCGCACAGGCTCCGCAGCATTCTGTGGGCGACGGATATCGCCGCGTCCTGTAGCTGCACCAGGCCCGGCACCTGGCAGCCGCCGGGTGTGGAACGCACGGAGTAGGCTGATATGACGACCGATTACCACGTCGATACCGGCAACCCGCTGACCCTGTGGGGCACGCCCCACTCGCTTTACACCGGCAAGGTGCGCTCCTACCTGATCAAGAAGGGGCTGCCGTTTCGCGAGTTGCTGCCACCCCACCCACGCTTTGGCGGGGAGGTACTGCCTGCGGTGCGTCACTTCGTGGTCCCGGTTCTGGAAACCAGCGACGGCAGGTTTATCCAGGACAGCACGGTAATTATCGAGGAGCTGGAGCATCGCTTTCCCGAGCGGCCGATGGTGCCGGCCACCCCGGTGCAGCGGGTGATAGCCACACTGCTGGGCGGGTTCGGTTCCGAGGGCCTGCTGTCGGTAGCCATGCACTACCGCTGGAGCTATCGGGCCCAGCAGGAGCATTTCCTGCGGGCGGAGTTCGGGCGGGCCGCGCATCACGGCCCCGACCGCAAGGAGCGGCTGGAGGCCGGCGCCACCCTGATGGATTACTTCCACGACTTCCTGCCCAACCTGGGTGTCAGCGCCGAAACCGCGCCCGCCTTCGAGGCCTCTTTTGAGGAATTGCTGGACGCGCTGGAAACCCATCTGCAGCACTACCCCTACCTGATGGGCGGGTTCCCCAGTGTCGCCGATTTCGGTTTGATGGCGCCGTTGTTCGCCCACCTTTCCCGCGACCCGGTACCGTCAACCCTGATGAAGAATGCGGCCCCCAACGTCTATCGCTGGACCGAACGCATGAACCTGCCGGCCATCGCCGACGGGGAGTTCCCGGAGCAGGCCTGTGAGTGGTTTCGCGACGACGCCATACCCGCAACCCTGGAGCCGATTATCCGGCTGATGTTCCAGGACTGGGGCAGACAGCTGCGGGCCGATGCCGACTTTGTGAACGCCTGGCTGCAGGCCAATCCCGATGTGGCAAGCGGCCGGCTCGCCTCGGCGGACGGTGAGCGCAGGGTCCATCCGGTGCTGGGTCAAATCAGCTACGAATGGCGCGGCGTCACCGTGAAGCGGGCCAGCGCCCCCCACGGCCTGTGGCATTTCGAGCGTGCTGCCAGCCTGGCGCGGGAGCTCCAGGGCGAAGCCAGAGCGAGCTTTGATGCCCTGGTCCAGCGCCTGGGTGGCAGCGACGTCATGCAGATCCGCACCAGCCGCCCGATGCGGCGCGAGGACGACGCCCTCGTGTTTGCCTGAGGCCAGCGCATTTGCGCTCCCACCGTGCTAATTACTCGGGGATCGGCTTCCCCGCGGTCCTGCCCCTCGATGCTATAGTCGGTGCGACGAGTTTGAACGAGGCCGATCAATGTGTGAGCTCCTTGCCATTTCAAGCAGGTTTCCGACGCGGGTAACCTTTTCGCTGGAAGAGTTTTCCCGGCACGGGGGGCAAAGCGGATCCAATGCCGACGGCTGGGGCATTGCCTTCTACGAGGACAGGGCTGTGCAGATATATCGGGAAACCGAGCCTGCCGCCGAAAGCGAGTGGATGCATTTCCTGTGTCATCACCAGCACCAGAGCAGGTGCATTATCTCCCATATAAGAAAGGCGACACAGGGCGAACTTGCCCTGCGCAATACCCAGCCCTTCAGCCGTAAAATTGGTGGCGCTACTCACGTTTTTTGCCACAACGGTAACCTCGACGAGATTCGCACCAGGCTCGGGGAAACGCGGATTCTGCCAATAGGTGAAACCGATTCCGAGTACGCTTTTTGCTACCTGGTGGAGCAACTCGAAACGCTCTGGCGGCAGGGCCCACCCGCACTCGACGCGAGGGTGGCATTGCTGCGACAGGTGTTCGACCGGTTTGCCGGGATGGGGCCCGCCAATATTCTGTACAGCGATGGCGAGTATCTCTACGCCTATGCCAACCGGCGCACCCAGTCCAGCGGACGCCTGGAGCCACCGGGCATGTACTACCTGTGTCGCGACTGCGAGTGTGACAGGGAGGCGCTGCCCCTGGCCGGCCTGGAACTGAACAGTGAAATCGGGAACCAGCGCCAGACCGTGGTGTTGTTTGCCAGCGTGCCACTGTCCGCGGAGTCCTGGCAGCCGCTGGCGGAAAAGCAGTTGATCGTTGCCAGCGAAGGTCGCATCCTCAGCCGGTAATTACGCGCCGGGATGCAGCATTCTCCATACTCCTGCACTATTGCGTTGTCACAAGGCCCGCTGTATCTCGTGCTCGAAAACGCTGCGCAGCATGGCAACCGGCATGTTGCCCGACTCAAGGTAAATCCGGTGAAAGTTTCGATCGACTTCCTGTGCGGGCATGCTGTCCGCTACGGCGGCCTGGTAATCCTTCTTCAACTGCCATACAAGGTGGTTGCCCACCAGATAACTGAGCGGGTAACCACGCTCCTGTGAATACCAGTTCAGCTCGGCCTGGGCCCTGCCAGCGGTAAAGCCGGTTGCGGCGATAAGCAATGCAGAGGCGTTGGCAAATGGATCACTGTCCGTAAAATCGAGACCATAACCGATGTCCAGGAAGCGCACTTCACCAGTCATGAAATACAGGTCGATCGCTACCCGGGCGCCAATGCGACTGATATCGAGCTTGGTCACAAAGCGGGCCTCATCGGTAAGCTCACCCATGAGGCCGATGTCCAGCATGTAGTCCTCCAGCATGGTGGTCCAGCCCTCCGCGTGCTCGTTGGCTGAAAACGTTCGCCGCACGATGGACTCCTGCATGGCAGCGGTGGATAGTTGCAGGTGATGCCCGGGAATACCTTCGTGCACCATCATGAGAGGAATGCCAAGTTCGGTGTGCTCATCCATCAACTCGGGGCTGAGCGTGAGGTAAACCAGGCTGGTCCTGGTGCCCTCGCGCAGTGCCGCCGGTGGCATCATGGCCCCGGCGGGAATCATCGGGGCCATAAAGTCGGGCGTCTGCATGATGTTCATCGCCTGGCCCTGCGGAATCGGAAACAAATCGCGGCCAGTGAGGAAGGTCTCGATCTTCGCGGCCTCATCCTTGTAGCGCTGTATCACCCCGGAAAAATCGTTGTTCTCGACTTTCACGCAGTAGCGGGCGTTGAGAAACTTTTGTAGCTCGCTGGTGCCCAGGCCCGGATCGAGGCCATATTTTGCAAGCAGTTTCGTCCGCAGTGTCTCGATTTCGCCGCGGGTACGTTGCACGAAATCGCAGGCTATGCCGTGAATCTCTTCCAGGGAGAGCTCAATGCCATTTGCCGCGATCAGGGACCGGGCTTTTTCCGGGCCGATACTGAATGCCGTAGTGGCAGGTAGCTGGCGCAATGCCTCACTGTAATCGGCAAGTGCGCTGTTGGCCTTGTCGATTGCCGTGCGCAGGGAATCCAGATCGGTAAACTTTTCGGTTGTCGCCCACTCCAGTATGGAGGCGAAGAATTCCGGCAGTCCCTGGATGGTTTCCACTTCAATATCCACCCAGCGTGCCACGGGCGTATCGAGTCGCTGCAGTGCCTGCTCCAGATAGACCGGAACCTGTAACAGGCGCGCCAGGATATTTTGCAGGCGCTCCGCCGCCGGGCGCGGGTCATTGGTTACCAGCAGGAATATTCCGGAGCTGATCTCCTCCCCCGCGTCGGGAAGCTGCTGGGCCTGCAATTTTCCGTTAAAGCTCAGGTTATTCCTGAGCTCCAAGGCTGCGGCGCTCAGTGCAATCAGCTGTGTGTCCAGGCGCTCGTAGAAATCGGTTAACCGCGGCAGCAGAGCGTTGGCCTTGTCACGCAACTCTCCGGCCATTGCAGCCACGCGTTGCACCATGCCCAATGAGGGGTCCGGTAATTGGTCCAGTTTCTCCGTCAGCCCCAATTCAACACAGCTATTGGGGTCCGAAGACAGAAGTGTCAGATAGGCGTCACAAAGGTTTTCGTAGTCGGTCATTGATTGCACTCTGTTGAGTTGGCGCGGTGTGAGATCGTTGGCTACCTGTCATTCTATCAGGCCCTGTCAGCCAGGAGTGGCGCGATTTCTCAGGGAGCCGCGAAAAGCCTGTAAAAACAGGGTAGAACTGCTTGCGCGGAGGGGCTGGTGTTACTAAAATGTACTGTACATATATACAGTATATGGAGAGCCCACGCATGACAAACCTCGCGTTTCCCCCGCAACAATCCTGCCCCGATGAAGACGAAATGCTCGGCCAGCAAATTACCCTGCTGGCGGGCCAGATCAACGCGGCCAATCATCGCCTGCTCAAACTGATCGCCAGGTTCGATGAGCGCAAGGCCTGGAGCGGCGGTGGCACGGTGCGCTCCTGCGCCCACTGGCTGAACTGGAAGTGCGGCATCGCCCTTGGGGCAGCCAGGGAGAAGGTCCGGGTAGCCCAGTGCCTGGAAACCCTGCCTTTGATCGACGCGTCCTTTGCCGCCGGCGAGATCAGCTATTCCAAGGTGCGCGCCATGACCCGGGTGGCCACCCCCGGGAACGAGGACTTCCTGTTGCGAATCGCACAGCACGGTACCGCCAGCCATGTGGAGAAAGCAGTGGGCAAGTACAAGCGGGTGCAGGCAGCGGATGACGATACCGTCGAGCGCGAGCAGGACAACGCCCGCAAACTGGTGTACTACCAGAATGACGATGGCATGTGGGTTATACATGCCATGCTCCCCCCCGAGACCGGCGCCCTGGTGGTAAAGGCTATCGAGGCTATCACCGCGCCATTGCAGGCGCAGCAGCAGGAAGAACTGCAACAGGACGTCTCCGCGGAGACGTTTTCCGACGCGGTCGAACAGGAAGAGCCGCCGCGCTACCAGGCCCTGCTGGAACACAGCCGCGCCGATGCCCTGGCCATGATGGCGGAGCACTTTCTCGCCAGCGGTGAAAGCAACGGCGGGCTACAGGGCCTCAAAGGCAGCGAGCGCTGCCAGGTCATGCTCCACGTCGATATCACCCACGAGCACTGCCACATGGACGACAGGCACTGGCTGTCGCCACAAACCGCCAGGCGCCTGTCCTGCGACGCCAGCCTGGTAACGGTACTGGAAGACGGGCAGGGCAGGGTACTGAACATCGGGCGCCGCACCCGCACGGTACCCGCCAACATCAGCCGCGCCCTGGCCATCCGGGATAAAACCTGCCGCTTCCCCGGCTGCTGCGAATCGCGCTACGTGGATGCGCACCATATCAAGCACTGGGCAGATGGCGGCGAAACCAGCCTGCACAACCTGGTAACCCTCTGTCGCTACCACCACCGCCAGTTGCACAAAGGCAGCTTCAGCATCAGGGTGGATAACACATCCGGGGCGCCACAGCTGCTCTTTGCCACGCCCTCGGGCAGGACAATCGAAACCAGCGTCTCCCCGCAGTTCCCGGACGTCTCCGCGGAGACGTGGGTGGATGAATTACGTCACGCCGCGCCCAAAGTGGACGCGGGAACCTGCGTTACGCAGTGGCGGGGCGAGGATTGTGATTATGGGATGGTGGTGGAGGGCTTGTTGCGCCGGGATGAGGGGAAAGGCTCTTCATTGTCCAGCGCTGCATCGCCACGCACCTGATCAAAAAGGCGGGGTTCTAGATGTGCGCCGGCAGGTGTTTACGCACTTCCCCGGCATCACACTGCACAAGGTTCTTATTGAGCTCGTACACAACCAGTTTCGCAACCTGGGGATCCATGTGCTTGCGCAGTAAACCCAGAAACGCGGGAGCCGCAATTAACACCAGCTTGCTGAACTGGTTGGCGCTTCGGCCTGCCTGGACATACCTGTCGATCTGCTGGGCAAAGAGAATCGCCTCTTCCTGTTTGATACCGGTTTCGGATTCCAGCGCGTGGTGGCTGCCATCCCCCCCGATATTCCTCCCTGGCAGATCCTCTGTGATGTCGTGGGCGTGCTGGCGGGACCTCCCGTGAACGAGACCTTCGACTTCCACCAGTTCGCGGAAGCTGGGGTCAGTGGAATAAATCTTTGCCCGACTGCTCTCCGCGACAATCAACCATACCGTATCCATGAACACCCTCCGCCTGGCGCCTGCTGGTTACCGACAGCTGGGGAGTATGTTTTGAAATATCGCTACAAGACAATGCGCTGGGTCAAGGGAAGCAGTATCAGGGGCAAACAAAACACTGGACCCACCGATCCATTTCGCATTGTAATGGCGCAACGCAAAAATCACGGAAAAAGCGAATGCAACGATTGATCGGCGCGCTGATTCTCGCCTTCACCCTGATGGGAGTACTGCCAATGACCCAGGCCAAGACACCCGTCACCGACACATCCCCCCCGGTCGCCATAGCCATCCATGGAGGTGCCGGCACCATCAAAAAGGGCGATTTCACTGAAGAAATCGAGCGCGACTTGCGCAACGCGCTCGAACAGGCCGTTCTTGCCGGCCACAAGGTGCTGCAAGACGGGGGTTCCAGCCTGGATGCCGTCACAGCCGCCGTCACCCTGCTGGAGGACTCGCCCTGGTTCAATGCGGGCAAGGGCGCTGTTTTCAAC
>JAHEBL010000163.1 GCA_024642265.1 Haliea sp.
ATGCATCCCGCATTTCCTGGATAGGGGTATGCTCCAACGGGCCCATCGGCGCCACCCCGGCGTTGTTGACCAGTCCGCCCAGCACGGCGCCGCCCAGTTCCTCCGCAACCTGCTGCGCAGCCGCACGGACCGCCTCGTGATCGGTCACATCGAACAGCAGCGGCACGAAGCGGTCCGTTTGCAGGATCGCGCTGATCCGCGATGCGTCCTCGCGCTTCCGCACACTGCCGTACACCCGGTAGCCGCGTGCCAGCAGGTGCTGCGCGATGGCCAGGCCAAAACCGCTGGACACACCGGTAATAACAACCGACTTATTCATCGACCGTCACCTCCCTCATCCCGGCGCGCTCCTGCTCCGCCACCATCTCCAGAATCATGTCGCGGTCGCTGGCGCCGCCCTCGGGATCGACGCAGATGAACGAGGGCACACCGTCCTCGATGGCGTATGACGGCAGGTTGGACTGGCTGGAGCAGGCCTGGCCATCGGAGGTGAACTCCCAGTCGCGCAACCAGGTCACCCTGGTCGGGCTGGGGTAAGTAATGAAAGTCTCCGTGGCCGGTACAAAGCGGAACCAGCGGTCTGACATGTTCGAGGTAATCCAGACATCACCCGTATCGGGGTGCACGTTTAGCGCATAGGGCACCTCGTATTCGTCCGGCGCCAGCAGCGGCAGCTTGTAGGTAGTGAATACGTTGGCCACCGGGTCGTAGCGCATCAGGCCGCTGTCGTCGAAGGCCGGGATCCACAGCACGCCATCGGCGCCGAAGCGGGGGCGGCGCGGACCCTTCATCGGGGTGTCGAACTCGGTGACCTCGAAGGTCACCGGGTCGATACGGCCGATCTTGTTCAGGTAGAGCTTGGCATACCAGATGGAGCCGTCCACCGGGTTCACGTCGATGCCGTAGGGAAAATTGAACAGCGTACGTCCCAGGTTGGCCCACTTGTGCGGCGACAATTTGCCGGCCAGATTGCTGTCGGGAAACCAGGACGCGACTTTCACCACCGCCGGCATCATCAGATCGGTCAGTGCCCTCATGAAACCGTTATGGGGAAGCTGGATCACCTGAAACTCCTCGGTCGCGGGGTCAAAGCGGATGACCTCGTTGGACAGCACCACCGTGAACCAGACAATATCGTTGTCATCCACCCGCACCGTGTGCGGGTACAGGTGGCTGTGTCCCAATTCGTAGAGTTTGAATTTCTTGCTGACCGGATCGAAAGAGACCAGCGATGAGGACAGGGCGTTGGTGATCCAGAAGCGACCGTCGCTGGTCTGTGCCAGGCTGTGGGGGCCGTGCTTGCCGGTGAAGACGCCGATGGGGAACGGGATACCCGACAGCACGCCGCCGCGAGGCAGATCGATATCCGGCTCGGCAAACTGGGCCACCTCACCGGTCTTGCGATCCAGGAACCAGATCACGTCGTGACCCTCGTCGGCGCCGTACAGGTTGTCATCGAAACCCACGGCGGCATCGTGGATGAACGACATGCCGTCGCCGACCAGCCACTCCTCCACCCTGGCATGTTGCAACTCGGGACTTACCTCGTGTGTCTGCACCGCGGCTACCGGTTCCGGGGTGAATCCCTCGGCCAGGGTCGCCGTAATACCGTCTGCCTCGCTGTCTGTGAGCACCGCGAAATAACTCTCCATGCGTGCAACCGTGCCCTTCCAGGCCGCCTCTTCCCGCGGTACACGGGTCAGGGAGTTACCCATCTGGTGACAGTAGTTGCACTGGCTGACGAAGGCGGCGCGCAACTCGGGATCGTCCCACTCCAGTTTGGTCAGGTGCGCCGAGGCGGTCAGCGAATCGGAGAGCGCCTGTGGATCGACCAGTCGGGAAGCCACAAAATCCTGGCTCACGGCGCCCTCCTGCGGCAGCGCGAGCGCCACCTCGACATCTTCATAATAGGGCGCACGCACCCGCACCGAGACCTGGCCATCATAGGCCGTGCGCAGGGCATAGCTGCCGTCCTGCGCTGTATAGACTGTAGTCTTGCGCTGTCGCGGGCCATCGAACACAGTGACCATCGCACCGGAGATCGGTTCGGCCTGTGCAGTGGTGACCGTACCGTACAGATTGCCGGCAAGCACAGGGCGACCGGAAGCAAGCAGAACACTGCTCAGTACGACGGCGAGACTCAAAGAGCTTATATAGCGATTCATAGTGACTCCAATATCCGGTTAGGGACCACTGCCTGCAGGTACGGGCTGGCCATGACTTTCGCGCAGCAGTCTAGGCAACCGAAGCGCAGGACCTGCTGACATTTGTTGCCAAATAGGGAGTTGGGTCGAGGATCAGGGTGGGAAATATTCCCGTCAGCGGGCAGCCCGGTATTGCGCGGGCGCGACCCCGCCATCGCGGTGAAAGGCTCGGATAAACGCCGTGGTATCGCTGTATCCCAGCTGGTAGGCGATCTGGTGCAGCGGCATGCCGGAGTCCGAGAGCATCTCACAGGCGCGGCGGTGACGGATCCGGGTGCTGAGCTCCCGGAAATTGATACCCTCGGCAGTTAGCCGGCGCGCCAGTGTGCGCGGCGACATGTTGAGCAGGGCTGCCAGCTGCGCCACCGAGGGCTGCACGGTCTGGGCCTCGCGCAGCATCAGCTCCACCCACTCGCCGTAGCGTTCCGCCGTTTGCAGGCGGGACGGAGATCTCGCAGTAACGGCGCTCTCGCCCGGTGGCAGGGGCGTGCGCGCTGGCGGCAGGCGCCGCCGCACCAGCTCCGTGGGAAAGACACAGCGCACTTCAGGCAGTGATTCCGCGCCGAAATGGAAGCGGGTGTAGGGCAGCCGGTCGAAGCGCGCCTTGTGCGGAGGCGCCGGCGACGACAGGTAGATGTCGAACACCGCATCGGCGCCAAACATCCGTGTTATGTCGACGTGTATCGAAACCGCGTGCATTTCAAGGCACATATCCAGGGTCTCATGTGACATCGGCGCGGCGACCCGTATCCGCCATTCGCAGTGGTTGCGACCGGGCACGTAGCGCACCGCGAAAGTAGGCGTGACCAGGTGGTAGTAGCGCTCCATCAGCAGCAGGATTTCCTCCAGCGTGGTGCAGCGCTGGAGTGCCTGGCCAAGGGGGCTGTGGCTTTCGATGGTGATGCGCCTACCCATCTCGAAGCCGAGATCGGATCGACCCAGCAGGGCACTTGCCAATGCGAGTAACTTGTCGAAACGGGCCATCGGGAGCGACGAATCCGCGGGCGACGAATCCGCCCCTGTCAGGCCTGCGGCCTCCAGGATTGCGCCGAGACCAGCGGGATCCTGCTCCCGCAATATACCAACGAGCGGGGCCACATAGCGATACGGAATAGTGGGTTCGTAGAGTGGCATGTCGCAATTCATTGGTTGTTATCCGCCCAAAGGATAACATACCGTATCCACGCTCACCTGCGCAGGGACGGGCACGACATCACTACCGCGCCACTGATCATACCCGCAGCCAGGGCTCCACCCGGCACACGGTCTCTTCGTGGGGACGCGGCCCGCATTTCCCAGGTCCAGCCAGCGAGGACGCCACTCAAAACCCTGTCGACATTGATTCCGAAATGCCGGATCGCCGCATGATCCGGGGCGATGACATCGGCTGGAGTAATAAAGGTATGTCCCTGAATGCTTCGGGGATCAACTATCGCAGCCTGAAGGCCATGGAAGAGCTCGAGCAAATCACTGACAAAGGTGTTATCGATATTCCGCGATAAAGGCATCGTCACATTTGTACGGCTTCACACAATGCAGGGGCCTGACCGCAGCGGGGTCGTCGAGGCGCCCGCTGCAGAACGCGCTGAAGGTTGGACTTTACGCCACGCCTGAACAGACTATACTAGGTGCGAAGAATAATGACGGTTTTTAGCAACCTCCCGAGGAGATAACATTCGATGAAGACCTTATTGTGCCGTGCAACGGCACTTTTTATCGTGCTGGGCCTCGCCCAGATTGCCAGCGCCGCTGATAAACCCAATATCCTCGTGATCTGGGGAGACGACATCGGCTGGTCCAATACCAGCGCCTACCATCGCGGTATGATGGGATACAAAACCCCTAATATAGACAGCATAGCCTCGGATGGAGCCATGTTTACCGACTGGTACGGGCAACAAAGCTGCACCGCGGGACGCGCCGCCTTTCTCACAGGCCAGAGCCCGTTTCGCACAGGCCTGCTGAAGGTTGGCCTGCCGGGCGCCAAGGAAGGCTTGTCTGAAAAGGACCCCACCCTTGCGGGGTTGCTGAAAAATCATGGCTACATGACTGCGCAGTACGGCAAGAACCACCTGGGCGATCTCGACACGCACCTGCCAACCAACCATGGTTTTGACGAGTTTTTTGGAAATCTGTATCACCTCAACGCCGAGGAAGAGCCGGAGAGCCCCGATTACCCCAAAAACCCTGCGTTTGCCAAGCAGTTTGGCCCTCGCGGCGTCATCAAGTCCAGCTCGGACGGGAAAATCGAGGACACAGGGCCCCTGACCAAAAAACGCATGGAGACGGTCGACGAAGAGGTGACTGCCGGCGCCATCAATTTCATGGAGCGGGCAGTGAAGGCGAAAAAGCCTTTCTTCCTGTGGTGGAATTCAACCCGGATGCACGTGAATACGCACCTGAAACCGGAATCCGAGGGCGTCACCGGGCTGGGGGTCTATGCCGATGGCATGGTTGAGCACGACAAGCACGTCGGCGAGCTCCTGGCGAAGGTCGACGCACTGGGTATCGAGGACAACACTATTATCATGTACTCCACCGATAATGGCGCCGAAATATTCACCTGGCCTGACGGTGGCATGTCTCCCTTCCGCAATGAAAAGAACTCCAACTGGGAGGGCGGATACCGGGTTCCCACCATGATCAAATGGCCGGGCGTGATAAAGCCGGGAACGATCTATAACGACGTGTTCTCGCACGAAGACATGCTGCCTACGCTTATGGCAGCCGCCGGCGAGCCGGACGTCAAGGAGAAGCTGCTCAAGGGCCACAGTGCGATCGGCCGGAACTACAAGGTTCACCTCGATGGCTACAACCTGCTGCCGTATTTCAAGGGCGAAGTCAAAGAAGGCCCCCGCAAGGAGTTCTTCTACTGGACCGATGATGGCCAGTTGGCCAACCTGCGCTATGGCCGCTGGAAGATGGTATTCATGGAGCAGCGGGCACACGGTTTCGAGGTATGGCAGGACCCGATGGTAGTGCTGCGCCTCCCGAAACTCTTCGACCTGCGCGGCGACCCCTTCGAGCGTGCTGATCACGAGGCTGCCCCATATAGCATGTGGCGCTTCGACAGGGCCTACCTGATCCTGCCCGCGGTGGGCTACGTTGCACAGCACCTTGAAACCTACAAAGCGTTCCCGCCACGGCAGGAGGCCGGCAGCTTCAACCTCACCAAGGTACTTGAGTCTTTGAAGAGCAATACAACGTCTAATTGACGTTCTTGCTTTAACCCCAGTGTTTGTCATTCCCGTGCGAGCGGGAATGACACAATTAATCAGAAGAAATCGCGATGTCTACACAGGCAACGCGCATGCCTGACGTTTATTACGACCAAAAAATTGGTCCGTTATGTGCCCAGCTACCAATTACTGATTATGTCGCCACGCTTTGGCCTGTGGCTCACCCAGGCTCACCTGGGCGCTTGTCACCTTGCCAGGGCGGGTTGACTCGGTATTCACTCCAGGCAGATAAGGAGTCATTCGGACTCCCCACCCCATCTCGGCTCGCCTGCAATTTGCCCGAATCAGACCGTGTATTCATAGCTATAATAATCAGTCTGCTGGTTGTTTGGAGTACACGGAGATGTCAGTTGAAGTCATATTCCAAGCTATTGAATCAATTGCCGTCGTTATCGCTATCGGTTTCGCGATGGTCCAGGTTCGTCAATACCGCCGTGACAAGCGTCGTGAAGCAGCAATGGAATTATTGCATGCATTCCAGACACCCTCATTCGCAAGGGCCTTGAACATTGTTTACGCGATGCCGGAAGGCCTGACCAAAGAAAAGGTCGAAGCTTATGCAGGTGACGAATTTCATCTGGTGTACGCGATGACAACAACATGGGAGAGTCTCGGTGTTCTCGTCCATCATGGCGAAATAGACTTGCAATTGATCGATGATTTTTTCAGTGGCCCAATAAGAATTTCCTGGCGCAAGCTGAAGGGACACGTTATAGGAGAGCGCGAAGCCACGGGGCGAGAGACCATAAATGAGTGGTTTCAATGGCTGAATGAACGCCTTGGAGAAATGGAATCACAAGAGTCGCCGGTTCCGGCTCATGTTGCTTACAAGGACTGGCGACCAAAGAAGCAATTGCCGAAATAGAATTCCGGGGACAGTTTACTTAATTCCGAATTGCGACTAGCCTGATGG
>JAHEBL010000052.1:0-17546 GCA_024642265.1 Haliea sp.
ACCAGCGTAAGGATGACCCAGGGCCAGGGGTTGCGTCCCGCCCTGCGTGCCTCGGGCACCAGCCAGGTCAATACCAGGATCAGGGCGATGACCAAATCGGTAATCACCTGCCACCCTGCCGGGCTGTGCAGGTGATAATCAAAAATGCCGATATAGCCTACCCGGGAAACCGCGTACAGGGTCAGCAGGGTGAACGGGATGAGAATAGCAATGGCCAGAATGCGTCTGTTCATGACGAGCTCCTTCGGGTGGGTTTCGGGCTATGCTCTGCTTTACGGTGTTTTGAAGCAATTACCCCACAGGTTATTGAGCTGATGCAGCTGCCGCCCCGACAATGGCTGCCAGCGCAGGAGAATTCAGATGTCCACATCCACCCCAGCCACGTCGCGACAGTTCAGGTCCGTTTGTCGGCAATGGCGCCAGTTTCGCAAACTGTCGCAACTGGACCTGGCGCTGGCAGCCAACATTTCGCAGCGCCACCTCAGCTGGCTGGAGACGGGGCGCAGCCAGCCCAGCCGGGAAATGGTGGCCAGGCTGTCGGATGCGATGGAGATCCCCCTGCGGGAACGCAACGTGCTGTTCCAGTCAGCCGGCTACGCCGCGGCGTACCGGGAAACCCAGCTGGACGAACCCGCCATGACGCCGGTGCTGGATGTACTGAACCGTGTGTTGCAGCACCACGAGCCACTGCCCGCGGTGGTTGTCGACCGGCTCTGGGATGTTAAAAGGAAAAACCGGGCCGCGGACCTGATGTTCAGTATCGGCGGCGACCCTGCCGACATGCTCGCCAGGACAGGGGGCGACGGGGAATTCAACCTGGCGCTGCTGACGGTGCACCCACAGGGCCTGAGGCCCTACATCGCGAACTGGGACCAGGTGGCCCCGGCATTTGTCCACCGCCTGAAGAGCGAGGCCCTGGCCTCGGGTGACCCGGCCATGCAGAAAAGATTTGCGAGGTACATCGACCTCGCCGGCCCGCTGGAGGTGAGCGAGCCGCTGCACGCGAGCCTGTTGCCGGTGCTGCCCCTGGAGTTGAACATCGACGGCCTGGAGTTGAGCCTGTTCTCGGTGATTTCGACTTTTGGTACACCCCAGGACATTACCACGGACGAACTGCGTATCGAGGCGTTCTATCCCACCGATGAGCAAACGGCTGAGTTTTTCCGGTCTGCCGGCTGAGCGGCAAGCAGCACTCAGGCGTGCGCCCAGTCGAAGGCCAGCACCTCGCGGATGTCCGCCACCCCGCTTGAGAGCATCAGTAACCTGTCCACCCCCAGTGCCACCCCGCTGCAACCGGGCAGTCCGTGTTCAAGCGCGGCCAGCAGGCGTTCATCCAGTGGTCGCTGGGGCAGGCCCAGTTCCCGTCGCCGGTGGTTGTCGTGCTCGAAGCGCCCGCGCTGTTCCGCCGGGTCGAGCAGTTCGCAATAGCCGTTGGCCAGTTCCATGCCATCGACATACAACTCGAAACGATGGCCTACCGCGACACCGTCAATAGTCTCGATACGCGCCAGTGCCGCCTGGGAAGGCGGATAATCGTACACAAAACACATGCCCCGCTCCGCCAGTTGTGGCTCGATCAGGTGGCTCATCAACAGGTCCAGCCAGAGGTCGCGGTCGCCGCTGATCGTACCGGTGTCCAAATGCGCCCGCGCTACCGACTGCAGTTCATCCAGCGCGGCCGCGAACGGGTCCACCCCCAGCGTATCCAGGAACAACTGGCGATAGCTGCAGTAGTGCAGTGCCCGCTCGCCGAGACAGCCACGCACCAGTTCCGCCACCTCCACCATCAGGGCGTGGTGATCAAAGCCCGGGCGGTACCATTCCAGCAGGGTGAACTCGGGGTTGTGACGGGCGCCCGCCTCACCGTCCCGGAACGCCCTGGCCAACTGGAAGATGGGCAGGCCGTGACAGGCGAGCAGGCGCTTCATGGCGTATTCGGGGGATGTCTGCAGATAACGCGGCTGGCTGAGGGAGGTGCCGCGCTCAACCATCAGTGGTTCGATGGTAGGGTCGGTGATACCGGCGCTGCACAGCAGCGGTGTTTCTACCTCTAGAATACCGCGGGCCGCAAAAAAATCGCGAATCCTGGCCAGCAGAGCGGCACGGACCCGTAACATGCCGGGATCCGCGGTCGGCTGCCAGTCCATACCGCTGCGGGTATTACTTGGAAACGCGGTTCTGGTATTCGCCGCTGCGGGTATCCACGCGGATCACCTCACCCTGGTTGATAAAGAGGGGAACCTTGACCACCGCCCCGGTGCTCAGCTTGGCTGGCTTGCTGCCGCCCTGGGCGGTATCACCTTTCAGGCCGGGGTCCGTTTCCACGATTTCCAGTTCGACAAAATTGGGGGGAGCAACGGAAAGGGGTACACCGTTATAGAGGGTGACCTCGCAGCGATCCTGCTCCTTCAGCCAGTTCAGCGCATCGGCGACAGCCTTCTCATCGGCCTGGTGCTGCTCAAACGTGTCGGGCTCCATGAAGTACCAGAACTCGCCGTCCGTGTAGAGATACTCCATGGTACGGTCGACAACGTCAGCCCCTTCCAGAGTTTCGCCGGAGCGGAACGTGCGCTCCCAGACCCTGCCGGTCTTCAGGTTACGCAGCCGCACCCGGTTGAAGGCCTGGCCCTTGCCGGGTTTCACAAATTCATTTTCCAGAATGCTGCAGGGCTCGCCATCCAGGATGACTTTGAGGCCGGCGCGAAAATCGTTGGTGGAGTAATTAGCCATGATGTTCTCGAGTGTGTCCAAAAAAGGCGCCAATGATACCCCAGCCGGCGGTCCAATGGCAGATAGGCGGGTTTTTCGAATTGGCTACGATATCCATTTATACGATACTCTTGGGTCGCGCCCAACCCAATCCGAGAATGAGACCGGCTGTATCGACATGAGCAGGGACCACCCGCTAAAACTGCGACTTCCGCGCCAGGATCAACAGGGTTTCGACTATTTCCCCCTGTCGGTCGAGGCCGCTCGGCAATGGGCAGGGGGCCTGCCCGTCACCAGCTCCAGCATCGTCGCCGGGCAACTGGAGGCGGTCATTGGCCGGCTGAATCGCCTCGAGCTCAAACCCGAGCTGCGTTTCAGCATAATGGAGGCCCTGCGTCCCACCCTGCTGGTGACTGCCACCAGCCTGTCCAGGCGCTTTCTCAGGCAACCGCTGGTGATGCCGCAGGAGCCGCGCCAGATGGCCGAACTGGTCGACAACCTTTACCAACTGGCAGGAACGGCCTACACGTTAGTAGCGGTTCATACCATCCAACACAGGGACAGCATTCGCGAGGTAAATGCGGCGCGGCTGGCCTGTGAGTCAATCCACCGGGCCGTCCGCTTCGCCGGTGCCAGCTTGTTACAGGCATTCCAGCTCTACCGACCTGTGCAATCGCGCGGATGGCTGACACTGCACCAGCTCTATGCTCTGGCAGAGGGGCAACAGCTAACGCAGCTGCACGTGGAAGATAGCCTGTCAGGCAGCGGCACGGTCACCACCGCCTACCTGCAGGCACTCATACTGGGCTGTTGCAAACCGAACCAGTTAAGGCAGGGCGACCTCAGCGCGGCCTACAGGGGCCTGCAGGAATGGTGTGCGCTGCTTAGCCTGGAGCGCGGCCCCGGTCCAAAAGGCGTGTTCCTGGCTGATCTGGAGAGTGACCGACCCGCACTGTACAGCGAGCTCTTCCGGGAAGTGCCGGGCCCCGCGGTGCGCCATGTAGACCCGAGGCCCCTCGTAGAATGCCTGGAGAAGTTGTCGCTACAGGATGACCGGCCGGGGGTCGTGTTTGACAAGGACACCATCGTAAGCCCGCCGCTGATCGCCCACCTGATTAACGCCTTGAGCAAATTGAGCATGCGCAACTTCACCCGGCAGCGCACTGACAAGGCCATTTGGGTAGGTACCGGGCTGAGCACCTGCCACTATTTCATGGCTCAGGAGCAGACTTTTGAGCAGGTTCTCTACGGGGGCAACTACGTTCCGCCGCCGCTGGATCGGGTCAGCACAAACCCCTTCCTCCAGCGCCGTGCCAGCAGAGACCCCTGGCAAAGTGTTGATGATGTCCCGGAAGGGGATAGCTCCGACGGCGACAGCCCGCTGGAGCACGAGGTAACGCTTGATCTTGAAACGGTCGCGCTGCTGCAGGGCGAGGATGAGGATGAGGACATAGGGGAAGAGTTGCCCAGGCAGGAACCCTACCCTACCTACAGGATGAGCATGTACGACGCCAGCCCCGGGGGCTACTGCCTGGAATGGGCCGATCCAACGGCCGGCAATATCACAACGGGTGAGATAGTTTGTGTGCGCGAGGATGACAGCACGCGCTGGGCTCTCGCAGCAGTCCGCTGGATGGGCCAGTTGGCGCCCACCAGGACGCTGGTGGGCCTGGAACTGCTCAGCCCCGCAGCCGTCGCCTATGGCGCCCAGATGCAACACATCAAAAAGGGGGAGCGGACGGACCCGATGCGGGTACTGCTGCTGCCCGAGATAAAGCTGGTGGGGCAACCGCCCACCCTGATCACGCCCAGATTGGGTTTTCGGGAACGGCAGAAAATCATCCTGATGAAACGTGGTGAAGAGATTTTCATCCAGTTGACGCGCCAGGTCGCGATCACCAGTGCCTTTGTACAATTCGAATTTCGCTACATCAAACAGTTGGGGGAAATACTCGCGGAGGACAAGAGCCGCCCCGGGGACTCCCACTTCGACTCACTGTGGACAAGTATTTGAGGAGCGTTACTGGTTCGCCATAACGTGGTTCTGGTAACGATCAGACAGGCCGAGCAGGTAGAGAATCGCATCCAGGCCCAGGGTTGAAATGGACTGCTCGGCCGACTGCTTGACCAGCGGCTTGGCCCGGAACGCGATGCCGAGGCCGGCAATACTGAGCATCGGCAGGTCGTTGGCGCCATCACCCACGGCGATTACCTGCTGCAGGTCTATATTCTGCTCCGCGGCCAACTGCCGCAGCAACGCCGCCTTGCGAGCACCGTCCACTATAGTGCCGACCACGTTACCGGTTACCACGCCACCCTCGATATCCAGTTCGTTGGCATGGATGTAGTCGATACCAAGCCGCGCCTGCAGGTGCCTGGCAAAGTAGGTAAAGCCCCCGGACAGTATCGCGGTCTTGTAGCCCAGGGTGCGCAGGGTAGCCAGCAGGTGCTCGGCTCCCTCGGTAATTTTCAGGGTGCCGGCCACCTGCTCCAGCGCCTTCTCCTCCAGACCCCGCAACAATGCAACCCTGGCCCGGAAACTTTCGCTGAAATCGATCTCTCCACGCATGGCGCGCTCGGTAATGGCGCTTACCTGTTCACCGACACCGGCAAGCCGCGCCAGCTCATCGATGACCTCCGCCTCGATCAGGGTCGAATCCATATCGAAAACCACCAGTCGCCGGTTGCGCCGGTACATGGTGTCCTGCTGGAAAGCGAGGTCGACATCCAGCTCACTGGCCACCTCCAGCAGGTCACGGCGAAACAATCCGGAGTCTTGCAAGGGCCCCCTTACGGAAAACTCGACGCAGGCCTTGCTCAGCGCGGGCAACTCGCCCAGCGGAATGCGACCGGACAGACGGCTGATTCCGTCGATATTGAGGCCATGGCGGGACACCACCGCGGTTACCCGCGACAGTTGGTCGGCGGTTATTTTGCGTGCCAGCAGCGTAATGATATAGCGGGCGCGACCCTGGGCGTGCACCCACTGGGCGTAACTGTCCTCTGACACCGGGGTGATGCGTATTTGCATGCCCCGCTCCTGCGCGTGGTGCCTGACCGCGTCACTCATGCCCGCCGCATCACCCTGGTCCGGCACTTCCACCAGTACTCCCATGGACAGGGTGGCGTGAATGACTGCCTGGCCAATATCGAGCACATTGACCGAATACCTGGCAAGGATAGAGGTAATCCCGGCAGTGAGGCCCGACTGGTCCTCACCGGAAATACTGATCAGCAGTATGTCAGTCACTGAATCCGTCCCGGGATAATGGCAAGGTCCGTATTCTACTCGCTCGCATCAAGTGCTGGGAAGCAAAGGGCAGTACCCGGACCGCCTGCCGGGAAAAAAGTCTGCGCTGGCGCCGCTGTGGTTTATACTGACGCGCGTCCAAATACGGCAAACAGTCAACCACGCGTGAAAAATCCTCTTCAGCAAAGCAGCATAAGCCAGCAACTGGCGCTACTTACTGCGGGCATGTGCCTGCTGGTCAGTCTTGCCCTGGTTACCCTGGCGGCCATCTCAACCCGGCATATGCAACTGCAGCAGCAGGAAGAGTACGGTTCCGCCCTGGCCCGCCAGATTGCCACCCGCATCAGCACCGCGCTGGAAACAGGCGACCTGCTGAGCGTTTCTGCATCCCTGCAGCGATTTGTTGAAACCTCCTCCGCGGAGGAAGTCGCCATTTTCGATGTGGAGGGCAAGGCGCTGGGGCAGGCCGGTGACGCCCTGGGCCAGAACGTGCGGCAGTACGATGCGCCGGTGCGGGTGGAATCGGACATCGCCGGCCAGGTGGTTATCACCATCAGCACCGACAACGCCGGCGCCGCCCAGCTGCAGTTTGTACTGAGCCTGCTGGGGCTGGCGGTGCTGCTCAGCCTGACGGTATACATAATTACCCGGCACTTCAGTCAGCGCCTGGCCAATCGACTGGGCGTACTCGCCAGGTCCATCACCCTCGACGACCAGGCCGAGCAGGCCAGAACCGGCAATGAGGTGGATGTGCTGGCGAGAAATATCGAGGCCCTGCCCATGGACCTGCTGCGAACCCGCAGCGAAACCAATCCGCGGGAAGAAAACTACCGCACAACCGCCGTGCTCTACCTGCACCTGACCAGCCTGGCGGACTATATCGATACCCTGGACGAGCAGGCGCTGCACCGCTACACCGACCGGCTGCACCAGCTGGTGCTCGCCGCGGCTGATTTTTATGCGGGGGATCTGCAGGTGGCTCGCCAGTTCGGCCTGGCTGTTTATTTCAGTGGCCCCAACAGCGCCGGCAGTGCCGCTTTTCGCGCTGCGTCCTGCGCCTGGTTGATACAGGCGGCCAGCAGGGAGCTCGAACAGCAGATGCGCCGCACGCTGTCCATCGCCATGGCTATTTCACAGAGCGAACTCGGCGCGGGCGACCGGGCGGACATCTACCCGGGCCTGTATATCCAGCACACCCTCGACGAACTCGAGACCATCTGCGCCAACCGGCCGCCGCGGGTGCTGCTGGCACCGGTGGTCTGCGAGGACCCCGACATCACCTCGCGTCTCCAGCACCAGGCCACTGAGGTGATGGATTTTGCAATGCTGGAGGAATTCGCGGAGCCCTACCAGGATTTGCTGGAACGGCAGCTGCGCCTGATTCTCAAGCGCCTTACGGCCCCGCCGCGACGCTGAAGCCTGCTCAGCTCTCGATACGGATCGCGTCCACTTTCTGAAATCCCCTGGGCAGCTTGTTGCCGCGCCGCCCACGCTCACCGCGGTAGTGCTCCAGCTCTGAGAATCTGAGCTTGATATGGCGCTTCCCCGCGTACACCAGCAAGCTGTTCTGCTCGCTGATAACCTGCACCGCCACCACGAATTCCTCGCGGCTTTGCACCCTGGCGGCGGGAATCCCGATGATCTTGTTGCCTTTGCCGCGGGACAGCTGCGGCAGGTCTGCCAGGGGAAATACCAGCAAACGGCCCTCGTTGCTGGCGGCCGCCACCCACGAACCCTCGACAGCGGTAATGGGTGAGGGCTGCAAGACACGGGCGCCCTTGGACAGGCTTATGGCCGCCTTGCCGGCACGATTTTTGGTCTGCAGCTCTCCCAGCTTCGCCACGAATCCGTAACCGGCGTCACTCGCCAGCAGGAAAAGCTGGTCTTCCGCGCCCATCATCATGCCCTCGAAAGTCGCGCCCGACGGGGGATTGATACGCCCGGTCACCGGCTCGCCCTGCCCCCGCGCCGAGGGCAGGTTGTGGCTGGCCACGGTATAGGCCCTGCCAGTAGAGTCCAGTATCACCACGGGCTGGTTACTGCGCCCGCGCGCCGCCATCTTGAAGCTGTCGCCGGATTTATAGCTCAGGCTGGCGGGGTCGATATCGTGGCCCCTGGCACCGCGAATCCAGCCTTTTTCCGACATCACCACGGTCACCGGCTCCGCACTTACCATCTCCAGTTCGCTGAAGGCCCTGGCTTCGGGCCTGGCGACCAGGGGCGAGCGCCGCTCGTCACCGAATTTTTCCGCTACCGCGAGCAGTTCATTCTTGATCAGGGTCTTGAGGCGGGCCGCGCTGCCCAGGATTTTCTGCAATTCGTCGCGCTCTTTGTCCAGGTCGTCCTGCTCCGAACGGATGCCGATCTCCTCGAGCTTGGCGAGGTTGCGCAGCTTCAGTTCCAGCACCGCCTCCGCCTGCGTATCACTCAGGCCGAAGCGCTCCATCAGGGCGGGCTTGGGCTTGTCCTCGGTGCGAATGATATGGATGACTTCATCGATATTCAGGAACGCTATCAGGTAGCCTTCCAGGATGTGCAGGCGTTTCAGCACCCGCTCGAGCCGATACTCCAGCCGGCGCCGAACCGTGTCGGTGCGATATGAGAGCCACTCACGCAGGATACGATCGAGACCCTTGACACCGGGCCGGCCGTCGATGCCTATCATGTTCAGGTTGATGCGATAGCTGCGTTCAAGATCAGTGGTGGCAAACAGGTGGTTCATCAGGCCGTCGACATCGATGCGATTCGAGCGCGGCACGATCACCAGGCGGGTCGGGTTTTCATGGTCCGATTCATCCCGCAGGTCGGCCACCATCGGTAGCTTCTTCGCCTGCATCTGCGCGGCTATCTGCTCCAGTACACGCGAGCCCGATACCTGGTAGGGCAGGGCGCAGATCACCAGGTCGCTGCCCTCGCGCTCCCACACCGCGCGCATGCGCAGGCCACCGCGACCAGTTGTGTACATCGCCAGGATATCTTCGCGTGGCGTGATGATCTCGGCCTCGGTGGGGAAATCCGGTGCCAGTACATGCTCGCACAGTTCAGCCACCGTCGCCTTCGGCGACTCCAGCAGGCGAATGGTCGCCGACACCACTTCCCGCAGGTTGTGCGGGGGCACGTCGGTCGCCATGCCCACGGCGATACCCGTGGTGCCGTTAAGCAACACATTCGGCACCTGGGCCGGCAGCACCCGCGGCTCATCCATGGTGCCGTCGAAGTTGGGGACCCAGTCCACGGTGCCCTGGGCCAGTTCCGCCAGCAGAACGTCCGCGTAGGCGGTAAGCCGGGACTCGGTATAACGCATCGCCGCAAATGACTTGGGATCATCGGGCGAACCCCAGTTACCCTGGCCGTCAACCAGCGGGTAACGGTAGCTGAAATTCTGCGCCATCAGCACCATGGCCTCATAGGCCGCGCTGTCACCGTGGGGGTGGAACTTACCAATCACATCGCCGACCGTACGGGCAGACTTTTTAAACTTGGCGGTAGCTTTCAGGCCAAGCTCACTCATGGCGTAGACGATACGACGCTGCACCGGTTTCAGGCCATCGCCGACATGGGGCAGCGCGCGGTCGAGGATCACGTACATGGAGTAATCCAGGTAGGCTTTCTCCGCATACTGTTTCAGCGACACCTGCTCGACGCCGTCGTTATCAATTTCGAGAATTTCGGACATTAACTACCGACCTGTCTTTGTAAAGTTAAGCTGGGCATCAAGCCCGGAGGGGAAACACTTCCGGCACCGCCGGGCGGACCGGGTCTTTATCTGGTCTGTTGCACCACGTGACTGCCTTGCAGGCCCACCAGCTGTTCATTGAGATTGACAATGGAATTTGCCATATCAACCAGCAGGCGGTGGATGGTTGCCGGATTACTCTTGATGAGCTCGGTGAACTGCTCTCGCGGCACCTTCACCACGGAACAGGCTGTCTTGGCCCGCACGGTGGCACTGCGATCAGCGTGGGTGAGCGCAGCCATGGCGCCGAAGATCTCACCCTCACCAATACGCCCCACGGTAACGTCGTCAACCAGCACCTCCGCCACACCGCTGGACAGATTGAACACGTAATCGGCCCTATCGCCCTGGCGGATGATGATGTCACCCGGTGCATAGTCCTCGAAACCCGGAGTAGTCGGCGCTTCGTCGGGCGCGTATGCGGCGGTAATCCGCAACAGCAGACCGGAGTAGGTGACCAGCACCCTGCTCCACAGGCGCACGGCCGCCGGGTCGTTGAATACACGACGCATGAACTCCAGGGCAGGATAGCTGTCCAGCCTGGCGCCGGCGACACTGCGGAAATAGACCGTGCTGTCCTGTTCGGCGCTGCCGGCTATGTCGGGCAGAAGCAGGTCCCCTTCTTCAAGCACATAAACGGTCTTGCCGCGGTAGTAGGCGTTGACTGTTCCGCGCCGGACGACATAAAACTGGTTGCCGTCATAGCCGCGGAAATTTCCCGCCCCGGCCGGCGCGACTTCAACAGGAATACCGGCCATGCCGACCACACCCAGCAGGGCGTCGATCAGTTCGCGGTATTGCTGGGTAAGTATCGTAAAATCCTGCCCGAGTTCAGCATCGGCCAACATCGGCAAACCCCTGTCCCAATTACCCCGGCCGCAGTGCCTGCTTCCGTGGATTGCACTGTGTCATTGCAGCTGCAGCAAGAGGGCAAAAACCTTCCCCCACTGCGGTTTGCGACCTATAGTAGCAACTAAACCGGTGGGGGAGAACGCCTCCCGGAACATTTGTCCCAGGGGCAGCGCATCGATGACTTATCATTGGCAAACCTGCGATTTTGCCGGTCTCAGTAACGGCGAGCTGTACGCCGCCCTGCGCCTGCGACAGCAGGTTTTTGTGCTTGAACAGGATTGCCTCTACCTCGACCTGGACAACCTGGACCAGGAGGCCATTCACATGCTGTGCTGGCAAAACGGAATGCTGCTGGCTTACCAGCGCTGCCTCGCGCCCGGGGCAAACTTCGTCGACAGCGCGCTGGGCCGGATCGTCGTCAGTGCGAGTGCGCGCGGGCTGGACCTGGGCAGGGAAATGGTGCGACGCGGGATCAGGCACAACCTGGAACAGTGGCCCGGCCACGATATCCGCATCAACGCGCAGGCTTACCTGCAGGTTTTTTATACGGCACTGGGCTTTGTCGCGGAAGGTGACGTCTATCTCGAGGATGACATACCTCACATCGAGATGGTTTACCGGCGCTCAGCCTGACTCCAGCAGGAAAGTTACCGGCCCGTCATTGGTCAGGCTTACCTGCATGTCGGCCCCGAACACTCCAGCGGCTACCTGCGGGTGGCGCTGCTTCAACTCGGCAAGCACATACTCATACAAGGGACGGGCTTCCCCCGGCGGCATGGCGTCCGAGAAGCCGGGCCGCAGACCCTTGCGGGTATCGGCCGACAGTGTGAACTGGGATACGAGAAGGACACCCCCGTTGATATCCGCCACACTGCGGTTCATGCGACCCTCGCTGTCAGCGAATAGCCGGTAGGCGAGGATTCGCTCGATCATTCGCTGCGCGCCGGGCTGGTCATCGCCCCGGTCCAGCCCCAGCAACACCAGCAGCCCCACACCGATTGCGCCGACACCCTCGCCAGCGACACTGACACTGGCACTGCTGACTCGCTGCAGGAGTGCCTTCACCGCCTGTCAGCCGCCCCGTTCTGCCCGACGCCGCTCATGTTCCTGCAACAACTTCTTGCGCAGGCGAATACTCTGCGGCGTCACTTCCACCAGCTCATCCTCTTCAATGAACTCCAGCGCCTGCTCCAGGGTATGACGCACGGGAGGAGTCAGGGTCAGCGCCTCGTCGGTACCGGACGCCCTGACATTGGTGAGCTGTTTGCCCTTGGTGGGATTTACCGCGAGATCGTTATTGCGACTGTGCAGGCCGATGATCTGGCCTTCATAGACATCGATGTTGGGCTGCACAAACATCCGGCCCCGGTCCTGCAGGTTGAAAAGTGAATAGCCCAGGGTCTTGCCCTTGACCATCGATACCAGCACGCCGTTGGCCCGCCCGGCAATCTCAGCGTTCTTGACCGGGCCGTAATGATCGAACACATGGGTCATGATGCCCGATCCAGAGGTCATGGTGAGGAACATGGAACGAAACCCGATCAGTCCCCTGGCGGGCACGATGAATTCCAGCCGGATACGTCCCTTACCGTCCGGCACCATGTTCTCCAGCTCCGCGCGGCGCAGGCCGAGTTCTTCCATGACCGCGCCCTGGTGCTGCTCCTCGCAGTCGATCACCAGCTGCTCGAACGGCTCGTGCATCTTGCCGTCAACTTCTTTCTGGATTACTTCCGGCCGGGAGACTCCGAGCTCAAAGCCCTCCCTGCGCATATTTTCGATCAGCACCGACAGGTGCAGTTCGCCGCGCCCGGATACCTTGAATTTATCGGGGCTGTCACCCGGCTCCACCCGCAGCGCCACATTGTGGATCAGCTCCCGCTCGAGGCGCTCCTTGATATTGCGCGAGGTGACGTACTTGCCTTCGCGGCCGGCAAAGGGGGAGTCGTTGACCTGAAAGGTCATGCTCACTGTCGGTTCATCCACCGACAGGGGCGGCATCGCCTCCACCAGCGCCGGGTCGCACAGGGTGTCGGAAATATTCAGCCCTTCGATACCGGTGATACAGACGATGTCCCCGGCCTCGGCCGACTCCACATCAAAGCGCTCCAGCCCGAGATAGCCCATCACCTGCAGAACCCGTCCCTTGCGGGTCGCGCCCTCGGGGTCGACCACTACCACCTGGGTGTTGGGAGCAAGCGTGCCGCGGGTAATGCGACCTATGCCGATGACCCCGACGTAGCTGCTGTAGTCGAGGGCACTGATCTGCATCTGCAGGGGTCCATCGGAATTTACCGCCGGCGCCGGCACCTTTTCCACCACGGTTTCGAACAGGGGCTGCATGTCCGTGGCCATGTTCTCATGGTCGAGTCCGGCGATGCCCTGGATGGCGGAGGTAAAAATAATGGGGAAATCCAGCTGCTGCTCGGTGGCGCCCAGGCGATCGAACAGGTCAAATACCTGGTCCACCACCCAGTCGGGGCGCGCTCCGGGACGATCGATCTTGTTTATTACCACGATGGGGTTGAGACCCTGCTCGAAGGCCTTGGAGGTCACAAACCGGGTTTGCGGCATGGGGCCGTCGACGGCATCGACCAGCAACAGCACGGAGTCCACCATGGACAGCACCCGCTCGACTTCACCGCCGAAATCGGCGTGTCCGGGGGTGTCCACGATATTGATATGGTAGTCGTTCCACTCGATCGCGGTGTTCTTGGCCAGGATGGTAATGCCGCGTTCGCGCTCCTGGTCGTTGGAGTCCATGATTCGCTCAGACCCTTCCGACCGGCGATCCAGGGTGCCGGATTGCTGCAGGAGGCAGTCCACCAGCGTAGTCTTGCCATGGTCTACGTGAGCAATAATGGCGATATTGCGAAGCTTGTCGATCAAGGGGTTACCTCGGGGCTGCTGCGCCCATGCAAAAAAGGGCGCGGATTATACCCCATAGGTCTTTGACAAGCACAGGCAAATTACGGGGCGCACGCCCCTGCATCCAGCCCCTGCGCAGCGGCCGGGCGGGCGACAAAAACAGCGCCGCCAGGGCTTGCTCCTGATCGCGATTCCCGAGAAGTACTTGACAATAAATTTCACAGGCGCCATAACGTCGCGTCCGGTCGGGTCGCAGTCTACGGACCCGGGGCGGGGTTTTGTGCGGTTCAGGCAGCGGGGCAAGCCAGCCCCTGTCAATTGCACCATTATAGTGCGCAGGCGTTCTATATTGGTGCGCGAGCAAGGCGCTCACCACAATCCCTCATAAAAAAGCTCAATGTTTCAGCCGCTTAGCTTCAGCACCTTTTTGGCACAGCTTTTGCTTCCACTGAAACTGCCTGGTACACCTGGTCGCTGCCCGATGCGCCCAGAGCAACGAAAGCGGGCCAACAAGACTGGCCAGATTATCATCCCATGGAGGAATTGAGATGTCAGAGCAAACTCTGAACCTGATAAAAGAGAACGAAGTACGCTGGGTAGACCTGCGCTTCACCGATACCCGCGGCAAGGAACAGCACGTGACCATCCCGTCCAAAATAGTCGATGAAGACTTTTTCGAGGGTGGCAAGATGTTCGACGGCTCCTCCATCGCTGGCTGGAAAGGCATCAACGACTCCGACATGGTGCTGATGCCCGACGACAGCACTTCCGTGCTGGACCCCTTCACCGACGACGCCACCGTTATCCTGCGCTGTAACGTGCTGGAGCCGATGACCATGCAGGGCTATGACCGCGATCCGCGCTCCGTTGCCCAGCGCGCGGAGGAATACCTCAAGACCACCGGTATCGGCGACACCGCCTACTTCGGTCCCGAGCCTGAATTCTTCATCTTCGACGATGTGAAGTGGAAGATCGACATGAGCGGCGCGACCTGCAAGATCCACTCCGAGGAAGCGGCCTGGGTTTCCGGTGAGGCCATCGAGGAAGGCAATATCGGCCACCGTCCCGGCGTGAAAGGCGGCTACTTTCCCGTTCCCCCGGTTGACTCCCTGCACGATATCCGCGCCGCCATGTGTACCGCCATGGAGCAAATGGGCCTCGACGTGGAAGTTCACCACCACGAGGTGGCTACCGCTGGCCAGTGCGAGATCGGTGTCGTGTTCAACACCCTGGTGAAGAAAGCCGACGAGGTGCAGGTACTCAAGTACTGCGTGCACAACGTGGCACACGCCTACGGCAAGACTGCCACTTTCATGCCCAAGCCGATCGTCGGCGACAACGGTTCCGGCATGCACGTTCACCAGTCCATCTCCAAGGACGGCAAGAACATCTTTGCCGGCGACGGGTATGCAGGGCTGTCCGATGAGGCGCTGTACTACATAGGCGGCATCATCAAGCACGCCCGCGCGCTGAACGCGTTCACCAATGGCTCCACCAACTCCTACAAGCGCCTGGTGCCGGGGTTCGAGGCTCCTGTAATGCTGGCTTATTCAGCCCGCAACCGCTCCGCCTCCATTCGTATCCCCTATGAGCCCAGCCCCAAAGGCAAGCGTATCGAGGTTCGCTTCCCGGATCCCACCGGTAACCCCTACCTGGCATTCGCCGCCATGATGATGGCCGGCCTGGACGGCATCCAGAACAAGATCCATCCCGGCGAAGCCGCCGATAAGGATCTGTACGACCTGCCACCCGAGGAAGGCAAGCTGATACCCACGGTGTGCTCCAGCCTGACAATGGCACTGGATGCCCTGAACGCGGATCGCGGCTTCCTCACCAGCGGCGGCGTATTCTCCGACGATATGATCGATGCCTATATCGAGCTGAAGCAAGGGGAAATCCAGCGCCTGGACATGACCACTCACCCGGTTGAGTTCGAGATGTACTACTCCGTGTAAGCGCCACCCGGCAACCAACAAAAAGCCCGCTTTCACAAGCGGGCTTTTTTGTGCCCGGCATTTTCTGATAGGGTGTCTGCTGGTTCCGGAGATTTCAGGATATGGCCATGAGAATACTGTTCCTCAGCGCATTGCTGCTGCTGCCGCAGTTGGGCGCGGCACAGATTTACAAGAGTGTCGATGAGCAGGGCAACGTCAGCTTTTCCGATACGCCTCCCCCCAGTGGACCTTCGGAGCAGATCAAGCTGAAGGAGACCAACAGCGCGCCACCGCCCGAGATAATTGAACCGCTCGAGCCGGACTCCGGGTCAGGAGCAGACGAGGCGGTGGGAGCTGACTACAGCGTGACCATCGCGTCTCCCGCCAATGAGACAACCATACCCATGGGTCCGGGCAATTTTTCTGTCAGCGCAGCGGTGCAGCCCGGGCTCGGCGGGGACTCCCTGCTGCAGCTGTATGTGGACGGATCCGCCTCGGGCAGCCCCCAGTCGAGCAGCACCTGGGAGCTCACCAACGTCTTTCGCGGCGCCCATGACCTGAGTGTGGCCGTGGTGGACAACAAGGGCGACCAGCTGGCCGTGTCCGAACCGGTTCGCGTCTACGTCCTGCGCCCTTCCGTGAACTTCGAAAACAGGAAGAATCGGCCACCGCGGCCCACGCCCCGTTAGCCGGCGGCACTCATAACACTGGACAGCCCCCTTCCCTTATTGCACCATATTGGTGCAAGTTAGGGCCGAAGCGTTAATCCTGTAGCGCTCCCATCATTCCAGCTGGGCTGAAACGCCCTGAAAATTGGTTGATGCGAGCACTTACTTACCTTAAAAGCTCAGCATAGCCAGTGGCTTCGCTTAATTTTTCGCGTCACCAGATATTGGCTCTATTTTTGCTTTCTTAAGAGGCTTGTCGCGCTAACGCGTTCGAAAATGGGGCAGTGATGGAGCAGTACCGGGACATTCTGGACAATATAAGCACCGGGGTGTTGGGGCTGGACGAGGATCTGCTGGTCACCAGCCTCAACGCCGCCGGCGAGGCCCTGCTGAAAACCTCTTCCGCCCGCTGCCTGGGCACACACGCCCGCCAGCTGGTGCTTGATAACGGGGAATGGCTGGCAAACCTGGAGCAGGTCAGCAGCACCAGAACACCGCTTACCCGCCGGGGCATGCCACTCACCCTGCACACCGGCCAGGAAATCCATATCGACCTGACCGTTACCCCACTCGCACCATCGGGAGAGGAGCACAACAGCCGCTTGCTGGTGGAATTGCAGCCGGTCGACCGCCTGCTGAAAATAAGTCGGGAAGAAGGTCTGCTGCATGCCCAGGAAACCACCCGGGCAGTCATCCGTGGCCTGGCTCACGAGATCAAGAATCCCCTCGGCGGTGTGCGGGGCGCCGCGCAACTGCTGGCGCGAGAGCTGCCCAATGAGGATCTTGCCGAGTATACCCGGGTGATCATTCGCGAGGCCGACCGCTTGCGGGACCTGGTCGACCGCCTGCTGGGGCCCCACCAACAGCTGCAGTTGTCGCCCCTGAATATCCACGAGATTCTCGAACATGTGCGCAACCTGATACTCGCCGAGTCCGATAACAGGGTGGCATTCATTCGTGACTACGACCCCAGCCTGCCAGAGATTCCCGGCGACAGGACCCAGCTGATCCAGGTTGTGCTCAACATCATGCGCAATGCCATGCAGGTCGCGCCCGACCCGCAAGCATGCGTCATCACCCTGCGCACGCGCTCGCGACGACAGTTCACGATTGGCACCGAACTGCACCGCCTCGTTTGCCAGGTAGACATTATCGATAACGGTCCGGGCGTACCGCGGGAACTGGAGCACGCGATATTCGTGCCCATGGTAACCGGCCGGGCCGAGGGTACTGGCCTGGGCCTGGCCATTGCCCAGTCCGTGATCAATCATCACGGCGGCTTACTGGAATGCGAAAGCGAACCTGGCAATACGCGCTTCACCCTCTACATACCAATGAGACAAAACGATGCATAGAACAGCCAAAGTCTGGGTGGTTGATGACGACAGCTCTATCCGCTGGGTACTGGAAAAAGCACTCACCCAGGCAGGGATAGAAAACGAGAGCTTCGCTGACGGCGACCAGCTGCTGCAGCGGATCAACACCGAACAGCCGGATGTCATCATCAGTGATATCCGCATGCCCGGTACGGA
>JAHEBL010000052.1:17646-24363 GCA_024642265.1 Haliea sp.
GAAACCCAGACCCGCCTCCTGCGGGTGTTGGCGGACGGCGAATTTTACCGGGTGGGGGGGCACATGCCGGTAAACGCCAACGTGCGCATCATCGCCGCGACCCACCAGGACCTCGAGGCCCTGGTGCAGCGGGGCGCGTTCCGGGAGGATCTCTTCCACCGCCTGAACGTCATCCGCATTCATATCCCCAAACTGGCAGAGCGACGGGAGGACATCCCGCGTCTCATGCAATACTTCCTGCAGCGCGCGGCGGAAGAACTGGGCGGCGATACCAAGATACTGCTGCCGCGCACTGAGGAATTCCTGTCGAGCCTTGACTGGCCGGGCAATGTGCGCCAGCTGGAGAACACCTGTCGCTGGATCACGGTAATGGCCGCCGGCCGCGAGATACATCTGCGCGACCTGCCGCCGGAGCTGGGCAAGACCTCACCCCAGGTCGCCGCAACGGGCGAATCCGACTGGCGCGACATGCTCTCTCACTGGGCCCGCAACGAACTGCTGCAGGGCAAGGACCATATCCTGCGCGACGCATTGCCCGCCTTCGAGCAGGTCATGATCGATGTCGCCCTGCAGCATACCCAGGGCAGGAAACGCGACGCCGCCGAGTTACTCGGCTGGGGCCGCAACACCCTGACCCGCAAGCTGAAGGAGCTGCAACCCGGCGATCACGGACACTAGTGCCGAGGTAGCCGGCAGGCCCTCCCGCCGGGTAGGATGCCATATGCTCAGAATCGTTCTGTTCCAGCCGGAGATTCCTCCCAACACCGGTAACATCATCCGCCTGTGCGCCAACACGGGCTGCTCGCTGCACCTGATCGGCCCCCTCGGCTTCGACCTTGATGATCGCAGGATGCGTCGCGCCGGCCTCGATTACCGCGAATATGCCGATGTCCGGGTCTACGACACGCTGGCGGACTTCATGGAGCAAAGCGGGCAGCCCCGACTTTACGGCGTTACCACCAGGGCCCAACGCTACTACCACCAGGTCCGGTTCCAGGCCGGTGACGCCCTGCTGTTCGGCCCGGAAACCCGGGGCCTGCCCGCCGACCTGCTGGAGCGTTTGGGCGAGACGGCAACCTTCCGGATTCCCATGCTGCCCCACAGCCGCAGCCTCAACCTGAGCAACGCCACCGCCCTGGTGGCCTATGAGGCGCTGCGCCAGCTGGACTTTCCGGGACTAAAATAAGTAAGCGCTTACTGTCTATTTATGGCGCTGATCGCATGACCAAGGCCGATAAAACGGGGCAGGGCGAGCGGGTTCAGCGCGGCCAGTGATGGCGGCCTGGCACCGCTGCCAACAGGGGCAGTCAGCTCTAATCCGGGGCCAAAAAAAAGGGGCCAAAGCCCCTTTCTCAAGCCATCCGCGGATCAGTGGGTGGCGGGTTCAGCGTCGGCAGGGGCGGCCTGCGCCTGGGCGAGAGCCTGCTGGTACATGGCGTCAAAGTTGATCGGTGCCAGCATTACCGGCGGGAAGCCGCCTTTCACGCACAGGTTGTCGATGCACTCACGCGCGTAGGGGAACAGCACATTGGGCGCGGCCGTACCCACTATCCTGCGCAGGTCGTCGGGCTCAAAGCCGACGATAAGGAAAATACCGGCCTGCTGCACTTCGACCAGGAAGGCGGTCTCGCCCTCAACCTTGGCCGTAATGGTAATCGTGAGCACTACCTCGAAGTTGCCGGCCTCGTCGATCTTGTCGCTCTTGGTGCCCAGGTCCACGCTCACCTGTGGCTGCCACTGTTTCTTGAACACCGCCGGAGTCGTCGGGGACTCGAAAGAGATATCCTTGGTGTAAATCCGCTGCAGCGCGAATTGCTGCTGGGGTTGTCCGGTTGTACCTGCTGCTTGTTCCTCGGCCATTGAGCCGTCCTCCCTTTGTTGTGATTAATAAATAGCGGGGCTCAGGATGCCTGCGACAGTAACTCGTCGAGGCGACCCTGCCGCTCGAGCAGGGCGAGGTCATCATACCCACCCACGTGGCGCCCGCCGATCCAGATCTGTGGCACCGTATGGCGACCACTGCGCTCCATCATTTCATGTCGCAGTTCAGGTGCACCATCCACCGCGATATCGGTGTAACTGACCCGCTTGCTGTCAAGCAGCCCCCTGGCGCGCACACAATAGGGGCAGAACCGGGTCGAGTACATGACTATGTCGGCACTCATTCCCGCGTCAGGACTTGCTGATAACGGGCAGCTGCAGGTTGCTCCATTCCATCATGCCACCGGTCATCTTGTAGACCTGGTTGAAACCACCCGCTTTCAGTTGCTTGCCGGCAGCGCTGGACTGCTGCCCCATCTTGCAGACCAGCACGATGGGTTTGTCCTTGTATCTGTCCAGTTCGGCCAAGCGCGCCGCCAGCTTGGTTGCGGGGATATGCATGGCATCCACGATGTGGCCCTGTTTGTAATCGGCACTGTCGCGCAGGTCCAGGAACACGCCGTTCTCACTGTTGATCAGGTTGATCGCCTGCTGCGGCGAGACGGAGGGACCCGATTTGCGGGCCTCATGCATTATCAGCATGACCACCACCACCAGCAGAGCCAGTGTCAGGATCCACTGTTGGGCCAGGAACTCTAGAAATAACGCCATAGCAAAGCAATCGTTCTGTGGTGACAGGGGGTGTAATGACAATCCACTGTCGGTGGCAAAAACCTTTCCGCTGGAGGATCAGGCTGCTCAAAAAGGCGGCAAGTATACAGGGTAGCGCAGGGTGCAACCAGCCCCGGGAGGCGACACCCGCCGGGGCTGTGGCCGCATGACGGCAGCCAGATAGGCAATGCGCTCCAGTGCGGGACACGGTAAAATGCGGCGCTTTCATTCACCTCGGCCAAGGCCGGCTCAAACAGGAAGAAAGATGAGCAAAGGCGACAGGAAAACCACCGTTCTGATCATACTGGACGGCTGGGGCTACCGGGAGGACACCCGCGACAATGCCATCGCCCTGGGCAATACACCGGTGTGGGATCGACTCTGGCAGCAGGCGCCGCATACGCTCATTTCCGGTTCCGGCCTGGATGTGGGTCTGCCCGCCGGCCAGATGGGCAACTCCGAGGTGGGCCATATGAGCCTGGGAGCCGGCCGGGTGATCTACCAGAATATTACTCGCATAGACCAGGCAATCGCCGACGGCAGTTTTGACAGCAACCCCGCCTACTGCACCGCGATCGACAAAGCCCTCGCCGCCGACGGCGCGGTGCATATATTCGGTCTGTTGTCCCCCGGTGGCGTACACAGCCATGAACAACAGATATTCGCCGCTGTTCGTCTCGCCGCCCGGCGCGGTGCCCGGCGCGTTTACCTGCACGCCTTCCTGGACGGCCGCGATACGCCGCCGCGCAGCGCCGGTGCGTCACTGGAGCAGGCCCGCGACCTGTTTGCAGAGCTCGGTTGCGGCAGGGTAGCCAGCATCACAGGTCGCTACTACGCCATGGACCGCGACAACAACTGGGACCGCGTTGAACAGGCTTATACACTGTTGACCGAAGGCAGCGCTGGTCACAGCGCCGATGACGTCCTGGCGGGTCTGCAGGCCGCCTACGAGCGCGGTGAAAACGACGAGTTCGTGCTGCCCACGGTGATCCGGGCCAAGGGTGAGCCCGCGGCCGCGGTGGCGGACGGGGACTGCATCCTGTTCATGAATTTCCGCGCGGACCGGGCCCGCGAGCTGACCCGCGCGTTCATCGAGCCCGGTTTCGACAACTTCACGCGCCGGATAGTGCCCCGCTTGTCCGATTTCGTAATGACCACTGAATACGCGGCGGATATTCATACCAGCTGCGCCTTCGGACCCCAGAGCCTGAGCAATGTGCTGGGCGACTATATCTCGCAGCAGGGTATGACCCAGTTGCGCATAGCCGAGACCGAGAAATACGCCCACGTGACTTTTTTCTTCAGCGGTGGCCGCGAGGAGCCCTTCCCCGGGGAGACCAGGGAGCTGATCAAATCGCCTGCCGTGGCCACCTATGACCTGCAGCCTGAGATGAGCGCGCCGGAGTTGACCGACAAGCTGGTGGCGGCCATTCACTCGGGCCAATACGACCTGATCGTCTGCAACTACGCCAACGGTGACATGGTTGGGCACACCGGCATTCTGGCCGCCGCCATCAAGGCAACGGAGGCTCTGGACGAGTGCCTGGGACGGGTTGAACAGGCCCTGCTGGAGACTGGTGCCGAAGGGCTGGTAACCGCAGATCACGGCAATTGCGAGCAGATGCTCGACTACGAATCCGGGCAGCAACATACCCAGCACACCACTGACCTGGTGCCGCTGGTGTATATCGGCCGACGCGCTGTGCAACTGGACCCGGCCGGCGGCAAGCTGGCGGACATAGCGCCCACCCTGCTGGCCATGATGGGCCTGCCGCAACCGCCGGAGATGTCCGGGGTCAACCTGGCCCGCGTCCCCGGCTGACACCTGTGCCAGCACGCCACCCCCTGTGCCGGCTCACCCTGCTTGTCCTGTTGCTGGCAGGCCCTGCATGCACCGCACTGGCGGAACCCGACGAGCAGGAAGTGCGCAGCAAGCTGGAAAAATTACAGGGTGATATACAGCGTATAGGCCAGGAAATTTCCGCCGACAGCGCCCGCAGGAACGACCTCCAACAGGAATTGCGCGAAGCCGAGCTGAAACTGGGACGGCTGCAAAACGAAATGACCGCCAACCAGCACGCGCTGGCCGCCAGCCAGGAGGAACTCACCGGGCTAAAACAGCAGCGCAGTGAACTGGAGCGCGCCAGGGATGCGCAGCAGGCACGCATCGCCCTGGAACTGAAAACAGCCTGGCAACTGGGACAGCAGGGCCAGGTAAAGGTGCTGCTGAACCAGGAGAGCCCCCATACCGTAGCGCGGGCGATGGCCTACTACCGCTACTTTTTTACAGCGCGCAACGAACTGGTTGCAAACTACCGCGAGACCCTGGGCCAATTGCAGGAACTGGAACTGCGCATCGCCGGCACCCTCGACCAACTGGCCGTGCAGCAGGCCACTCTGGAGGAGCAACAGGCACAGCTGGTAACAGCCCAGGCAACCCGCGAGCAGGCAGTGGCCAACCTCAGCGACAGCATCCAGTCAAAAGGCGAGCAGCTTCAGCAAATGGAGCAGAACCGGCGGGAACTGGAAAGCCTGGTGGCCGCTATCGAAAAGGCCTTGACCGATCTTGAGGTGCCGGACGACTACCAGCCTTTCAAGTCCGCCAGGGGCAAAATGCCCTGGCCGCTTGCCGGGCGGCGTGCGAACAATTTCGGCAAGCCTCGCAATGAGGGCAAAATGCTCTGGCAGGGCGTCACCATCCCCGCCAAAGAGGGAGCGAGCGTGAATGCGATCCATCACGGACGCGTGGTCTATGCCGACTGGCTGCGCGGTTCCGGCCTGCTGGTAATCATCGACCATGGCGACGGCTACATGAGCCTCTACGCCCATAACCAGAGTTTGCTGCGGGAGGTCGGAGAGTGGGTGAGCGCGGGCACCCCCGTCAGCACCGTGGGTAACAGCGGCGGCCAGGAGCAGGCGGCCCTGTATTTCGAGATTCGCCACCAGGGGAAGCCGACCAATCCTGCCCAGTGGTGCAAGGACTGAGGCTCCCGCCGGGCTCTCGCGGCTTTCCAATAGGCACGCCTAATAGGGTAAACTAGCGCTCCTTTGTCATTACCGGCCCCTGGCCATTTTGGCGGTACACATGCGCTGCACATTTTCTTCCAAATCATTTTTGCAGGCTGCCACCACAGCCCTGGCGCTGGCTGGCACCCCGTGCATGGCGGCCACGGAACCCCAGGGCCAGCTGCCGCTGGAAGAACTGCGCACCTTCGCGGACGTCTACAACCAGATCCGTGCCGGTTATGTCGAGGAAATCGACGACAGCACCCTGCTGGAGTATGCCATCCAGGGCATGCTCATGGGGCTGGACCCACATTCCGTCTACATGAACAAGGACGATTTCAGCGAGCTGCAGGAGGGCACCTCCGGCGAGTTCAGCGGCCTGGGCCTTGAAGTCGGAATGGAGGATGGCTATATCACCATCATCTCCCCGATCGACGGCTCCCCCGCCGCCGCCGCCAACCTGCAAAGCGGCGATGTCATACTCAAGCTGGACAACGCGCCCGTGCAGGGGATGAGCCTCAACGAGGCGATTGAACAAATGCGCGGCCCCAAGGGCAGCAAAATCGAGCTCACCATCGGCCGGCCGGGCACGAGCCAGCCTTTCAATGTGACCCTGGTGCGCGACACCATCAAGGTAGCCAGTGTGCGCAGCCGCTGGCTGGAACCGGGCTACGGGTATATCCGCATCGCCCAGTTCCAGCTCACCACCGGCGAGGACGTGGCCAAGGAGCTGGCCAAGCTGCAGAAAAAGAGCGAACTCAAGGGCCTGGTGCTGGACCTGCGCAATAATCCCGGTGGCGTCCTGAGCGCGAGTGTGAGCGTGTCAGACCTGTTTCTCGACAGCGGACCGGTGGTGTACACCGAGGGCCGCCTGCCCAACTCGGATATGCATTTTGACGCCCGGCCCGGCGATGCCACCGATGGCACGCCCATGGTAGTGCTGATCAACGCGGGCTCCGCCAGCGCGTCGGAAATCGTTGCCGGCGCACTGCAGGATCGCGGGCGGGCCGTCGTGATGGGTTCCGACAGTTTCGGCAAGGGCTCGGTCCAGACCATTCTGCCCCTGTCGGAATCGCGGGCAATCAAGCTGACCACCGCCCGCTACTTCACCCCCAACGG
>JAHEBL010000053.1 GCA_024642265.1 Haliea sp.
TGCTCTCGCGCAACTTCTGTACGCCGCGAATGACAAAGTGCACAAAAGCAACCCAAAGGCATATATAGGCGAGGGTGTAGCCCCAGCCAGAGATGAAGTAGCCGATCAGAATACCCGCCAGCGGCAGCATGGCCAGCCAATGGCCGGGAACCCAGGCGTTGCTCCGCCAGGAGATGGCGATGGCACTTACAGCCGACAAAATCATCAGACCTGCGAACACCGGCAGCGCCCAGTCATGGAAGTACATCAACGCCCCCATCACCAGCGAGATGATGCCGGCAGCCGAGTGGATAATGGCGCCCGTGTCCAGACTTTGCCCCGCAGCGCCTGGGCTGTTTGTTTCGGTCATCCGGCAAAGCCCTGTCAGTTGTTCATAGAGACAATGGTGCCACATCTCCCGGCATTAACGTAGACTGACATCTCGCTTCACGGGAGATTCAACAGATGGCGTCAACAATCGCGCGGGACCCAAAGTTTACCCGGCGCGCCCTGGCGGCGATAGAACGGATAGGCAATAAATTACCCGACCCCGCAGTGTTGTTTATCGGCCTGCTGGTGGCGGTATGGGTATTGTCCTGGCTTTTTTCGCAGTTCGATTACGATCTGGTAGACCCGCGCACGGGTGTCGAGCTGACGGTTGCCAACCAGTTGTCGGCGAGCGCCATGACGCAATTTTTTTCATCAATGGTAACGACCTTCGCGCACTTTCATCCCATAGGCGTGGTGCTGGTGGCAATGCTGGGTATAGGTGTTGCCGAGCATACGGGCTTTATCAACAGCGCCCTGCGGGCAATGCTCGGGGTTACCGCCCGCTGGTTGCTCACGCCCATGATTATTCTTGTGGGGATTGTCAGTCACACCGCTGCGGATGCCGGTTATGTGCTGGTCATCCCCCTGGGGGGAATAATTTTTCACGCAGCGGGTCGGCATCCGCTGGCCGGTATTGCGGCAGCTTTTGCAGGGGTCTCCGGTGGCTTCTCGGCCAACTTTATCCCATCCGCCATTGATCCGATGCTGCAGGGAATATCGCAGTCCGCGGCCCAGATCATGGAGCCGGATGTGGCACTCAACCCTCTCAATAACTTTTTCTTCACCGCCGCTTCCTCGATGCTCATCATCGGCCTGGGCTGGCTGGTCACCGATAAGTTTGTCGAACCGCGCTTGCGCGATACTCCCGTGGACGCGGACATCGAGGAACAGCCCGGGATGGAAGCGCTGCTGGATCATGAGCGCAGGGCGCTGCGGCTGGGCTTGTGGACTCTGGTGGTCGCGGTCGGCCTGCTGGTCTTGTCAGCATGGCCGGTCGACTCAGCCTGGCGTGGGCCTGAAGGCTCATTGACGGAGCGCGGTGCGCCCCTTATGGCGTCAATCGTGTCGTTGATATTCGTACTCTTTCTGGTGCCGGGTGTGGTCTATGGCGTCGCGGCCGGCACGGTGAAAAGCAGCCGGGATGTGATCAGGGGAATGACATCGGCGATGCAAAACATGGCCTACTACCTGGTCATCATGTTTTTCATCGCCCAGTTTATCTATGCGTTCGTGCAATCCAACCTGGGCGTACTACTTGCGCTCGAGGGCGCCGCGTGGCTGAAATCGATGGGGCTGCCGGCACCTCTGATGGTCACCGGTATAGTGGCGCTGACGGCTATTCTCAACCTTTTCGTTGGTTCAGCATCGGCCAAGTGGGCGCTGCTGGCACCGATCTTTGTTCCCATGTTGATGGAGCTGGGTATTTCACCCGACCTCACCCAGGCCGCCTACAGGGTAGGTGACTCCACGACGAATATCATCACCCCGCTGATGCCTTATTTTCCGCTGGTCGTGGTGTACTGCCAGCGGTACGTGGCGCAGACCGGTATCGGCACAGTCACCGCACTGATGCTGCCGTACTCGATCAGTTTTATCATCGCCTGGACGTTGTTCCTGTTGGTGTACTGGTCGCTGGGCGTGCCACTGGGATTACAGGCCAGTTACACCTGGGCCGCAGGCTGAGCCCGCTGCCGGTTGGATCCCCAGCCGCCTGGGCCAGGCATATAAGCGTGTGACCTTACTGGAAGGCGAAATGAAAAGCACTCCTGATCGGCCCTCGCCGGGGGAGTGCCAGGCGCCGGGCTGTCCAGGTCGATGCTGTCAGGAGGCGCAGCGGGAGTTGTAATGCCCGGTGCGTTGACGTGCTAAAGTAAGCCCGGTTCCGCCCGCGGCCGATAATCAGCAAAATATACTGGTTTTTCGGGAGCGCTGTGGTCGCCGGTGTCCTTACTCTGGCGGCATTTCATGGCCGTCGCACCGGACCTCCTGCTCGCCGGGGACTGAGCAGAATTGATGGAGCAGGGTCGCTTATGCAGCGCTATAAAATTGTTCACCGCACCTACTATAACTTCACGGCCCCCGTCACTTTGGGACCGCACAATCTGCGCCTGCGCCCCAGGGAGGATTATGAGCTCCGGATCGAGTCGCTGGACCTGAAAATATCGCCAGAGGCAGATGTGCTCTGGCACCGGGACGTGGAGGGCAATTCAGTGGCTATTGCCTCTTTCACCGGTTCCACCCGGCAATTGGCCATAGAAAGCGAACTTGTCATTCAGCAATACCTGGAAAACCCACTGGATTTCCTGGTGGCGGATTACGCTGTGGCCTACCCGTTCAGCTATCAGGCGGACGAGCGGATTCTGCTGGCGCCCTATATGGCATCACCTGGCTCGGCGGCCCCGGCAGATTTGCAGGAATGGATCGACGGCATCTGGCAGCGGGGCGAATCCATACAGACCTATGGCCTGTTGCAGCGCCTCACCGACTTCATATACAAGAATATGGTCTACAGCATACGAGAAGAGCCCGGCGTGCAATCCGCCGGCACCACGCTCGCCCGGCGCACCGGTTCCTGTCGTGATTTCGCACTGCTGTTCATGGCGGCAGCCAGGGAACTCGGGCTGGCTGCCCGCTTTGTCACAGGTTATCTTCACGCACCGCTGTCAACTGATGCCGGGGCGACCCACGCCTGGGCTGAGGTCTATATGCCCGGAGCGGGCTGGAAGGGCTTTGACCCCACCACAGGCACCATCGTCGGTACAGACCATATACCTGTGGCCGTAGCGCGCTTACCCGAGTCGGTACCACCCGTGGCTGGCTCCTTCAGGGGTTCTGCAAGCGCTGAGCTTGACGTGGGGGTGTGGGTGAGTGAGTGCGCATGAGCGCGTGGCCTCTACCTGGTCGCGGCACACGAGCCCGTGGATGATGCACCTCTATAGACGATCACCGCCTTTTGCCGGTATTTGGCAATCTGAAATGGACCTTATCAGTACTCGCTGGCATAGTGTCGCAGAACTGAGGCTCCGGATAATGATAAGCGGGTGGGCTGTGCGCCAGCAGCCCGGCCACGATCAAGATATTCATGCAAAACAGTATTAAGCCGTACAGCGGCAAAGAGCCATATGTTTTTGTCAGTTACGCGCATGCTGACGAAGCCGCAATAACGGCAGAGTTGCAGCGCCTGACCGCGCTCGGTATCAACATATGGTATGACGCGGGTATCACGCCCGGCAGCACCTGGCGAGAGGAGATTGCGCAGTCGCTGGCAAATTCCGCGCGGATGGTCCTGTTCGTCACCAGAAACTCTGTGAAATCGACACACTGTTTACAGGAAACATCCTTTGCCCACTCCCGTGGCGTAAAGATTCTCGCCATTCACCTGGAGCCGGTAGAGCTGCCACTGGGTCTGGAGCTCAGCCTTGGAGACCAGCAGGCTATATTCAAGTACCAGCTGGATGAGAACGGGTATGTTGGTAAGCTCGCCGCGGCCCTGGGGGGGGTGGCGGGCAAGCTGGTCGCCGCCAAAGCGACCGTATCTGAACTCAAGCAGGTTTCAGTGCTGCACGCGCAGATCCGCACGGTGCCGTTGGGGGATGAGCCGGTAGATCCGGAGTCTTACCTGGAAGCGATCAGTCGTTGTCGCAATCACATAATCGAGCTGGTCGCTGGACTGGAAGGCCATTTGTCCGTGACCGGCACCGAAGAACTTGTCTTTTACTATGGGGTGCCTACCGCCCACGAAGATGATGCCAGGCGCGCGCTTCGCGCAGCGCTGCTGATACAGGAGTTTGTCGATCGCTCGCGAACAGAGATGGCGCGCCTCTACGACCTGGAGCTTGAAGTGGCCCAGGGCATTCACAGCGGTCGCGTGGTGGTTCGCAGTGCTGCTGGTGGTCTTGAGATATTCGGCCAAACAACGAATGACGCGGCGGCCCTGGCCAAGGAAGCGGGCAAAGGGCAGGTCTACATCAGTGCCGTTGTCCACCAGCTGGTACGAAAGGCTTTCGATTGTTATCGCATTGGCGAGCAGGTGCTGGGTGGCAGGTCCACTGAAATCTACCATGTGCACAAGGAATCGCTGGTACCGCAACAGCTCGATTCATCAGCATTTTCTCCAATCATCGGCCGTGAACAGGAGCTGTCAGGCCTGCTCGATCGTTGGAATATGTCGGCCAACGGCGCGGGGCAAGCGGTACTCGTCTCCGGTGAGCCGGGAATTGGCAAGTCCCGCCTGACTATGAGCCTGATTGACCAGATTCGTGACCTGGGGGAAGTAAAAGTATTTACCGGTGTGTGCTCTCCCTATTTCAGTCACACCGCACTGCACCCCTTTATAGGTATCCTGGAAGGAAATCTTGGATTTCGATCCGATATGCCCGCCGCAGAGAAACTGGCTAAACTTGACGATTACCTTGCCGGATTTGAATTCGGGGCGGACAGCCGCACCCGGCTGTTTGCGAAATTGCTTTCGATTCCCCATGACCTGCCGCCGTCGCAAACGACGCCGGAACTTGAGAGGCAACAGCTGTTCGAGGCAATACTGAACATCGCCATACAGGAATCCGAGCGACGGCCTGTGCTTTTGGTCATCGAGGACATCCATTGGGCCGATGCCACCACTCTGGACCTTCTGGGTAACCTCCTGGATCTGTTGTCCACGACGCGAATATTTTTGCTTATTAATTTCCGTGCAGATTTCAATCCCGGCTGGGCCGCCAGGCCGCACGTCAACCTGCTTGCCCTTAATCGCGTGTCCGATCTGGAGGCGAATAATATTATCCACACGGTTGCCGGAGACAATGAGCTGGATGCAGAAACTCTCGCTGCCATTATTTCACGAGCGGACGGCGTACCCCTTTTTCTGGAAGAGGTTACCAAGTCCCTGATTGATTCGGGTGTGCTGGCCGGTGGAGGAGATCCACTTACCATCCCCATTACCCTCCAGGAATCGCTGACCGCAAGGCTTGATCTACTGGGTATTGAAAAGCAGGTCGCCCAGATCGCTTCTGTGATCGGTCGCGAATTTGAGCTGTCACTGCTTCAGAGCGTAGCACCTTTCGAGGCGCCTGAGCTGGGTCGCTACCTGTCGACGCTCGTGCGCAGAGACTTCATTCTTCAGCAGGGTGTCGGTGCATCGGCCCGCTATATCTTCAAGCACGCACTCATCAGGGATACGGCCTATGGTTCCCTGATGAAGAAGGATCGCAACGAGTACCACCTTCGTATAGCGACGGCGCTGGTTGAGAAGTTCCCGGAACTTGGCGCTCGCCGGCCGGAACTGGTTGCCCATCACTATTCGGTTGTGGGGCTGAATGACGAAGCCCTGGGTTGGTGGCTTAAGGCTGGTGACATCGCCGCGCAAAATTCGGCCAATAAAGAGGCTGAACACCACTACCGCTGTGCGCTCGATGCTATTCCCGGCCTGGAGGGGCCGGCGGAGTCCCGTGAGCTGGAGATCCAGATGCGCCTGGTGCCTACGCTGGTCGCAAACTTTGGCTATGGCTCAGCTGAGCTGGAAGATACCTGCAAGCGAGCCCTCGAACTTTGTGAGCATGTCGGAGACGATGCCCAGACCGGTTTTGTGCTCTACGGCCTGTGGATGTTTCATGTAGTTCGCGCCAACCACACGCAATCGCTGGAGCTGGCCAGCCGCGTGGCCCAGTCAGCTGAGAAACTGAAGAACCCGGACCTTATACTCGAAGCCTGTCTGGCGCAGGGTATAGCCAATTTCTTTGTGGGAGAATTTGCCACCGCGCGTAGAGAGTTTGAAAAGTGTATCGATCTCTATGATGAAGTCGACCACGCTGATCACGCCTACCATTTCGGACAGGATCCACGGGTCATCGCCCTGTCTTATCTGTCCTGGCTGTTCTGGATAACAGGCAACGAGCATGAAGCTGTCGAAGCGGGCGCAGCCGCCCTGGGCTATGCGCGTAAGCTTGGTCATCCGATTACCCTCGCCTTTGCATTGTCATACGCTGCTTTTCTGCATCTTTTCAAGTCGGATCACGATTCGGCGCCGGAATTCGCCCGGGAATTGATAGCCTTACGCGAGAGTCACGGCATACCTGATCTGTGGGTCGCCCACGGAAACGTCGCGCTGGCGTGGCATCATGGTGCAGTCGACAATCCGGACGATGCCGCACGACTTATGCGGGAAGCCCTCGAGCTGTTCAGAGCTACCGGTTGCCGTTGCTTTCTGCCGTTGTGGGATGCCATTTATGCGGAAATACTGGTTCGCGCCGGTCGTGCGAATGAAGCTGTGGAAGTACTGGAAAATGCCGAAACTGAAATGGCTGATACAGCCGAGAGCTGGTGCCTGTCTGAGTGGCATCGGGTTTATGCGCTAGTACATCATGCGCTCGGAACGACATCCCATGCAGCTGCTAAATTTGACGAAGCTGCCGATGTTGCGCAGCAACAGGGGGCAGTAAATTGGCTGGGCAGGGTGCACTCTTCACGACATCAACTGAAATACTAGAATAATACGGAGCACTATATGAGTATTGAAAATTTCAAGACCTTCTACGCGCACAAGAAGCACCAGCTGAAGCTCAATTACCAGGGCAGCGAATTTTTGTATCCGAATAACAGCCCCTGGCCTGAGCCGTCTTTTGATTATCCGTACGGCATGGGTCCCGAGGTCAATAACATTCCGCAGGAAGAGAAAGACGACTGGGAAAAATATGTCGGTTCTTACTACACCGATAACGCGCTGGGAACTGCAGGAGACCCTACACCTTTTGGCCAGAAGGGGGCCGAATTCGCCAAAAACAACTTTATGAAAAATGGCATGAGCGGTTATGCCAGCCTCGACGACGAACAATTCGTCAATCTGTTGTGTGAGGGACTCTATAGCAAATTCCTCTGTCTTCTCGACCCCCAGGATAAGGAACTGTTCAAGGCCCAGTTGCAGCAAGACAAGGCAGGAGACTATGAATATTTCAAATCCGACTATTCATGCATGAAGGTTGTGCAAAAAACATGGGAGCATGAGTATGCCGCGCCGACCATAGCGCTGTTCAGGCGGAAAAAGAGCGGGCCCCGGTTTGCCGATGAGGGCGCGTATGAGCTGGTGGCGGTCGCGCTGGCCAAACTCGAGGATAGTGACTACCGCTTCTCGGCGGACATGATTTTCTCAGCGGCAAAACATGGCAGCGACTCTGCCTGGTGGCTTGTGAAGTACTTTGTGCTGCAGGGCGCCATCCACAGGATCAATCTCATAGATCATGTGAGAGTCCATTTCCCCACTGACCCCATTAATGCTGTGACCAAGGCTGTGTTACCGCAGTGGCATCTCATCCATCAGCTGTTGATTCCTCATTTCTGGTTGCACCTGCCGGTTGACAACGCGGTGTTGGAAGGTGAAAAGTCCCTGATCAATCGTAACACCTGGTACCCCTGGAGCCCGTTTGTGGCAAAGGGCGACGAAATCAGGAAGCTGTTACCGTATTCCTGGGCTGGCGAGAGTTTTTACACGGAAGACTTCAACTCCTCTTATCTGCAATATTACTTCAGCCTCTATCCGGACTCTGTGCCTGATCCGCGTGATCCGAAAAATGATCGAATCCCCAATTTTATTGGTCTGGGTGTCTCCCGCTATGGCAATTTCCTGCGCGAGTATTTTGACCCTATTCTCGCTTACACCAGCGAAGTGGTTGCTCAATTGCCGCCGCCACCCTCGACACCGGGCGCTCATGAGGATGCGGTCTGGCTGGAGATACAGCATTGGGCCTATGAAATTTCACAGTTCATGCCGGGCTTCCCCAATGAGGTGGAAATCTGCGATTGTGAAAAACTGGCGCGGGTGCTGGCAATGATTATCTGGAATGACGCAGTCTGTCATTCCGGTGATCACGGCGCGCTGCACAAAATGATGGATGACAGCCCGGTACCATTCGTACTGCGCATTCCTCCTCCTGCAAGCACCACAGCAAAGGTGGAGGAGAAACTCTCAGAAGCGTTGGGCGAAACCGGCTTCAACTATCTGAAGGAGGGGGTTCACCAGATGTTCAAGCTGCTGGACAAGAGCGTAAGCCTGCCCGGTTTTATCAGTAATTTTATCGAGAAAGAGCTCGAGAAGCATCTCGATGACATGGAGTTGAAAGAGGGCACGATACCCTTGTGCTGGCCGACCGATCTGGTCTATGCAAAGATGGCTGACCTGCTGTTCTATCGGCCGCACAACTGCAGCCTTCTATACGATTGCGAATATGAATTCCTGGTTCCTGAAGACAAAAAGTCGGAGGCTCGCAGGAAACTTGAGCAAAGCTGGAAGGAACTCGACAGACCCCTGTTGTCGTCCATCCAGAAAGAGTCGCTGGCCGCCGCCCGCATGAAGTTTCAGGCCATGCTGGATGAGGTGAACCTGAAGTACTACCACGAAGACGGTACGCCTATCGTGAAATCACCGTTTCACGACGACGACACCGCAGCGCAGCTGAACAAGTGGGGCTTTCCGAAGCTGCGGCCAGGCACTGCTGAAATTGATGATCCCAAAAACCCCAAAAAGGAGGCCGCGATTCGGATGCAGGCCTGTATCGGTGCCGGGGTTCAATACTGAGCGACTTTAGTCGCTACTGTGACTTTCTCGTGGCGAGAGCAGGACCGCCGCGAGAATGTCCGGCCTGAACAGATGCGACGGTGGCTTGGCCAGATGCAGCACATCCAGGAAGCCCTTGAACACAGTAGGGTTGGTCGCGGATAAACGGAGCACATGGTCGGTATAGCGCCCCATTGGTTTCGTCCAGAAGGCACGCTCTCCAGAGGCCTCCGGGTACAGGAGGTCGTTGCCAGTGGCCATCATCCAGGGATTCCGGATGATTCTCATCGCCGACCGGTAATAGCTGTGCAGGCTGGCGTTGCTCCGCAAGCAATTGCCAAGCGCAACTGCTTCCAGAGCGGCGACTGTTACCCCCTGGCCATAAAGGGGGTTGAAAGAACAAAATGCGTCACCTATGACCGCCAGGCCCGCGGGCAAATCGCGTAACTTGTCGTATCGGCGCCAGACTTCTTTGGGAAACTGAAAGCCGGATATCTCCGAGACTGGTCTGGCATTTACGATAGCGTCGTAGATGTCTGGTTTGCCCAGTGAGCGTGCGAAGTCCAGGTAGCCGGCTTCATCGGTGGCCGGGTGTTCATCAAAACATCCGCCGAAAGTAACGATCCAGCGGTTGCCTTCAATTGGAAAAATAACCCCGGATTTCTTCGACAGCGGCGGCCGGGCATAGATAGCCATGCTCGCCCAGTCGAGGCCTTCCTGCCTCTCATAAAGACGGCTTGCGTAGCGAAGATTTACCCCTACCTCAATCGTTTTGGGTCTCGAGTAGCCGTGCTCCACCAGCCAGTCCGGGAGGCGGCTGCCCCTGCCGGAGGCATCAATGACAAGGTCAGCCCTGATCTCCGAGTCCAGGCCGCCAGAAGATGCGAGCTTAACCCCGCACACCTTGTGGTTCTGAATGATGAGCTGATCTATTGAGCCGCGCTGGAAACTGACATTGTCGTGGGTCTGCAGGATCTGCCTGACCTTGTGCTCCAGCAGCGGTCGGCTTTGTGAGCAAATTCGTAGTCCGCTCTCCATCCTCAGTTTCCAGACACCGCCCTGGTACCAGCGCATGTCGGCCGAGTTGTCGAAACCGACTGCACCCGCCGCCGCCAGTTCCTCAAACAGGCCGGGGAACAGATTTTCCAGGATTGCCGATCCCACCGACCACAGCACGTGAATGTGATTGCCCTGTGGCACGCCTTTGCGTGGGTCCGGGCCCGCTACCTGGTCTCGCTCAACCAATATGACTGAGTCAAAATGATCGGCGGCAACTCTCGCGGCCATCATGCCCGCGAGGCCAGCGCCAATCACAACTGCCTGTTTAGCGAGCAAAGAGAGTTCCTGAGCTCATACTGAACATTCCGTTGATGCGAGTTAATGGGTTGTCAATGGTAGCAGAACGTGCCGAGCGTTACCGCCAAATTGAGAGGAGCGACCATACCGGGTTTCAGGCCGGTATGGTCGTCGGGATCCTGGCCGTTTAAGGCCTGATCCTGAGTTGCTTTGCTGTGCTAACGGTTGAGATCAAAGCGGTCCAGTGTCATCACCTTGGTCCAGGCCTTGACGAAGTCCGCCACGAACTTGTCCTGCCCGTCGTTGGCCGCATACACTTCGGCGATTGCGCGCAACTCGGAGCTCGAACCAAAGATCAGGTCGACCGGAGTGGCTGTCCACTTGACCTTGCCGCTGGCACGGTCGCTACCCTCGTAGATACCCTCGGATTTCGCTGACTTCGTCCACTGTGTGGACATGTCCAGCAGGTTCACGAAGAAGTCATTGCTGAGGGTTCCGGGGCGGTCGGTGAGCACACCGTATCCAGCACCCCCGGCATTGGCACCCAGTGCCCGCATGCCACCTACCAGAACAGTCATCTCCGGTACGCTCAGGGTCAACAGGTCAGCCTTGTCGACCAGCATGAACGTTGGGGATGCGCTGTTGTCACTGGCGAAGTAGTTGCGGAAACCGTCGGCTTTCGGTTCGAGCACGGCGAAGGAAGCCACGTCGGTCTGTGCCTGCGTAGCGTCCGTACGTCCCGGTGTGAACGGAACCTTGACGTCGTAACCACCCTTCTTGGCGGCCTGCTCAACGGCGGCCGATCCACCCAGTACTATCAGGTCCGCCAGCGATACCTGCTTGCCACCCGAGGCCGCGCCGTTGAAGTCCTTCTGGATACTTTCCAGACGGCTCAGCACTTTGGCCAGTTCTTTCGGGTTGTTGGCGGCCCAATCCTTTTGCGGCTCGAGGCGAATACGCGCGCCGTTGGCTCCGCCGCGCATATCGGTACCCCGGAATGAGGATGCCGATGCCCAGGCAGTGCGGACCAGTTCCTGAGTGGTCAGTCCGGAATCCAGGATCCTGGACTTCAGCTGGGCGATGTCCGAGGCATCGATCATCTTGTAGTCTGCCGCTGGTACGGGATCCTGCCAGATCAGCTCCTCAGCCGGAACCTCGGCCCCGACGTAGCGCGCACGCGGACCCATGTCGCGGTGAGTAAGCTTGAACCAGGCCTTGGCGAAAGCGAGTTCGAACTCCTTCGGGTTCTCCTGGAAACGCTTGGAGATTTCCCGGTAGCTGGGATCAAACTTCAGCGACAGGTCCGTGGTGAACATGATGGGGGCATGCCGCTTGGAGGCGTCATGGGCATCCGGCACAAGGTTGGATGCGGCTCCATCTGCAGGTATCCACTGGATGGCGCCGGCGGGACTCTTGGTCTGTACCCATTCGTAGGCAAACAGGTTGTCCAGGTACTGGGTGGTCCAGGCCGTTGGATTGACAGACCACGCGCCCTCCAGTCCGCTGGTGATGGTATCGGCGCCATTACCGGTACCGCACTTGTTCTTCCAGCCCAGGCCCTGCTCCTCGATACCAGCTGCCGCCGGTGCCGGTCCAACGCACTTGCCGGGGTCGCCGGCGCCATGGGCTTTACCGAATGTGTGACCACCGGCAATCAGGGCAACGGTTTCTTCATCATTCATTGCCATGCGGCCAAAGGTTTCCCTGATATCCTTGGCTGCTGCCAGCGGGTCCGGGTTGCCGTTGGGACCTTCCGGGTTTACGTAGATCAGCCCCATCTGGACAGCGGCCAGCGGACGCTCCAGCTGACGGTCGCCACTGTAGCGCTTGTCCGCCATGAATTCGGTCTCAGGTCCCCAGTACACCAGGTCTGGTTCCCAGTCGTCCTCGCGACCGCCGGCGAAGCCGAAGGTCTTGAAGCCCATGGATTCCATCGCCACGTTGCCGGTCAGAACCATCAGGTCAGCCCAGGACAGCGAGTTGCCGTACTTCTGCTTGATCGGCCAGAGCAAACGCCGGGCCTTGTCCAGGTTGGCGTTGTCGGGCCAGCTGTTGAGCGGTTCGAAGCGCTGTTGACCGCCGCCTGCGCCGCCGCGGCCGTCAGACACGCGGTAGGTGCCTGCGCTGTGCCAGGCCATGCGGATGAAAAACGGGCCATAGTGGCCATAATCCGCCGGCCACCAGGGCTGCGACGTTTTCATCAGCGCCTCGATTTCCTTTTTCACGACGGTCAGGTCGAGCTTCGCGAAGGCCTCCGCGTAGTTGAAGTCCGCTCCCATCGGGTTGGACTCCTCAGCATGCTGGCGAAGAGGTGCGAGGTTCAGGCTTTCAGGCCACCAGAACTGGACCGACTTGGGCTCGCCCTGGGCCAGCGCTGTTCCGGCTGGCAGCAGGCAGGATAATGCGGTTGCCAGCACAGTGGCTTTGAAATGGGTCTTTCTTAACATGGCAGTTATCTCCTCTCGGTTGAATCGGAATTCGATCTGTCTGTCGTTGGGGCCTTCACAGTCTATTCCCGCTTTCACAAGCCGGACACAGCGACACAGATATATAGCAGAGTTGGCTGAAATTGCGCACCGACCCTGGCCCCACGGGCATGGAGAAAACAATAAAGCGAATAATTATAAATATCTATCCCAATTTATCGATTAATATGAGAGACAAAGCCAAACATGGCGATTGCCTGGCTGTGGCCGGGTTGGTCGGCGCGAGACGATGGAGCCTGCAATAGCCTGGAACTTCCCCTGCCAGCGTGGTCTATGCTCTGTGTACATCCGTCAATCCGACAGGACCCCGCTATGAGTACCCCTGGAATCTTTGTGACAGCGACTGCCATTGTCCTGCTCATGTCGAGTGGGTCGCCCAACGCTGCAGAACCCGGGGAGGCCGCATCTGGCGGTCCGCCGGCAACCGAGTATTGCCTCAGCCTGATCCGCATCGACGATTCCAGCATACTTGACTCAAAACACATGCTGTTCACGATGACCGACAAGAGTATGTACCTGAACACACTGCCACGGGGATGCGCTGGAATGGATTCGAAGGACGCCTACACCTTTCGTACGCAGCTGAACAAGCTGTGCAACCAGGACATCATCACGATTCTCCACCCGGGAGGCCATGGCATGTTGCCGGGCGTATCCTGTAGTTTGGGTATGTTTGAAAAGGTGACGCAGGACCAGGTCGACGCGCTAAAACTTCAGATCGAGGCGGACAGCAAGTAGGGCGGCAGCAAAGTGGTCGCGGCCCCCATAAAAAAGTCTGGGATTAGGCAGAACATTCTAATTTTTTCCTCTAGGGTGTCGGGTATCGGCTGCCATTGCGGCGCCGAATTGCAATTACCCAGACCAATTGAGGAGAATTACCATGGCTACTACCGCCAAAGCATCTGCCAGGAAGACCGCTGCCAAAAAGGCACCGGCTCGTAAAACCACAGCCAAGCGTGCTGCTCCCCGCAAGACCGTAGCAGCCAGCAAAGCTGCACCCAAGCTGAAGCAGTCTGCCGAGAAAGCACTGCACATCTACCTGGGCATTATCGGCAAAGGTATTGATACGGTGCAGGAGAACATCGAATCGGTGCGCAAGGACAGCGACAAGTACGTCAAGAGCTATGAGAAGCGTGGTGTGCAGCTGCGCAAGAAATTGAGCAAGCGCTTTGACAATCTGGATATATCCGGCGAGTTCGATGAGGCTGTCGAGGATGCCAAGGAGCAGATGGTCAAGCTCCAGGACCAGTTTGAGGATGTCGTGGAAACTGCCAAGGACAAGTACAAGGCTGCCAAAGCCGCGTAACACCCTACTCACAGGTTTACCTGCCTGGTGCCGCGTTTGCGGCACCTCTGCAGGTCAGGTCCAGCCCTCCCCGCGAGGGCTTTTTTTTGCACGGACTATTCAGGCAAGTAATTACAGGCTGAAGGGCGCTTTTCAGCAATGCATGTGCGCTTTGCAGCCACAGACGGCGGGGGCTATATTGGTCAGTAAACAGCGCTGTGCAGGCCCGTCACGGCGCGCAACCCGATGTTTCATCAAGGAGTGAAGGCTGTGCAGGAATCACGAAGAATTGCCCTGTTGATCGACTGTGACAACGTCAGTCATACGGCTATCGAAGGTGTGCTCGAAGAACTGGCCAAACATGGTACCGTCAATGTCCGCCATGCCCACGGTGATTGGAAAAGCCCATCACTTTCAGGTTGGGCGGAGAAATTGCATCCCCATGCTATCCGGCCGATGCAGCAGTTTGCTTACACCAAGGGCAAGAACGCCACTGATTCAGCAATGATAATTGACGCGATGGACTTGCTTTACAGCGGGAACGTCGACGCCTTTGCCCTCATGACGAGCGACAGTGACTTTACTCCATTGGTATTGAGGATATTGGAAAGCGGTTTTCCGGTTTATGGGTTTGGACAGCAGAAGACGCCCCAGCCGTTCGTGGATTCCTGTTCGCCATTTATCTATATCGAAAACCTGGTGTCCAGTTCGTCCAGCGAGGAGGACAGTGGCTCGCCAGCTGTCAAGAAGAGCAAGGCCGAACTCAGGCGAGACAGCGCATTGGTAAGAATTCTCAGAACCGCTGTCGACCAGACGGCGGACGATGACGGATGGGCCAACATGGGGCAGGTGGGCAGTTACATCTCCAACAATAACAGTTCCTTCTCGTCGATCAATTATGGGTACAGGAAAATCAGCGACCTGATCAAGGCAACTGATCTGTTCAAGATCGAACTCAGAAACGGCACTGCAATGTACATTCGGGACCCCAAAAGCTGACACCGGTGCCCGGCCGCCAATCCTGTCAAGCTCGACCCTGACGACAATCCTGACAATCTTTGCCTGGACCTGTGCAGTTCCGGCCCGCAGCCATCAGCGACTCAAGTGTCACTCAGGCCTTTGCCGCCAGGGGCGTCACATTTGTTGCGTCCTGCGGCTTGTCGCTGCCGATCTCCAGTAATAAATCCGGGTTGCCTTTGCAGGCGGCTACCAGCACGTCTTTGTTCCTGGACAACAGCAGGCCAATGCTTTCTGCGTCCTGCTCGCTGATACCTTCAATGTGCTTGCTGAGCAACAGGCCGAAATTCTCCGCCAGCTCCAGCATCCTGTCATGGGCATCGGCATCTTTTTTACTGTCAAACATGGTGTCATCCCGATCACATTTCCACATCGCTACTACGGCCACAATTCACCTCATGTATGGATTGTTGATTTCCCGGATACTGTATATACATACAGCATAAATGGCAAGCAACGAGTTCAGCCTTTACCCCGTGTCACCGCTTTTTTCCTTGCGGGCTTTTTCTTCCGTGCGGCGGGGTTTGGCGTCGATTTGCTTTTATCCAGCTTGCGCGCCTGCAACGCCAACTGGCGCACCCGGGCGATGTCATCGTCCGAGAAAACACCATTCACGCCCGATATTGCCGCCAGCCGCATGCCATGTTTCAAACCCAGCTTGTAGATTTCGTGTACCTTTTCCCACTCGATACTCCGGCCGAGGGTGAAATTTTCAAAGCGGCCTTCCAGGGTAAGCACGATTGTTTCCGCAAGGCATGCGTACACCACGTTATGGTCTTCGAAGCCAATCTGTTTCATCCTCACTTCGCCGGGAAGATAGACTTCACCCGACTCTATCACCAGCACATCCGGTCGTTTCGCCACTTCTTCCGCGGGCAGGTCGAGGGGCCTGGCCACATCGGTTATCACGCAGCCCGGTTTCACTTTCATGATGTCGAGGATTTTTTTCCCGGCACCGGAAGTTGCTGTGACGATCATATCCATGTCGCCAATGCTGCGATCACTGTCCGCATAGGACGCCAGGACCAGTTTCGCCCCCGGAGACTCCTTGAGAATGGATTTCTCGAGTACCAGTAATTTCGCCGATTCCGGGGAGACCAGGTGAACCTCCTGAGCGGTGCGGGCCAGTAGCCTGGCGCAGGCGGAGCCTATTGCGCCGGTCGCGCCCACTACCATCACCTTGCCCTTGATTTTCTTGCCCTTCTCCAGCTTGACCAGTCCCAGTCTCGCTACGGCATCGTGGGCGGCCCAGAGGGCTCCGGATGCGCTGTAGCTGTTGCCGGTAGTGATGGGCAGTGGCGCACGCTTGGCCACGGTAACCCCCGCATCTCCCACGACTTTGGTGAAGGCGCCGAGGCCCATTATCTGGGCGCCCATTTTCTTCGCCATCTCCGCCGCGGCCAACAGTTGACGGTAGGTGAATTCGGGACTGTGGGACATGATCTGCTTTGGTGTGCCCCCAACCAGAATAAGCCAGCCTTTCGCCTCCACCCCGGTGGGGGAGCTTATGCCCTCCACTTTCGAGTAAACCATGGGTGGCGTATAGGCGACGGCTTTTTCCACCACGTCCATTACCGCAGGCGGTGAGACTTTCGACAGGATCTCCAGGGGTTTTACGTTCGCCAGGTATTTTTGTGACAAGGGGTGGATAACGAAGGCAAAGCGATTGATTTGTCGCTTTCCTTCGATTGGATAGAGGATTCTCGGCTTCAGGTCCAGGTTGGCAAATATCTCCAGGTAGTCGTCCTGGGCAACCTCACTGGCAGGCTTGCCCAGGATTGCCAGAATCATCGCCTCCACAACATTCAGGCCCACGGTCTCCCCAAACAGCTGGATGCTGCAGTCCACTACCACGCGAACCCCTTTCTCCCTGAGGGATTCCTGCCGCTCGGGAGAAATGGTTGAAGTCAGCACCACCTTCCCGTCCAGTTCTGCGCGACTGTATCGCTCCAACTGGTGGTAGGGGGCAACAACCACGTCCGCGTCCCTGACCTCTTTATTGAGCAGTAGCCTATTGGCCAGCCGGGCGGGAGCAAAGGATCGCAGCATGCCTTTCCCGGGCCTGAGGCGCATCGCAGGCTGACTGCCCGCGGCGTACAATTCCAGGGCCCGCAAGGAGTGCAGGAGGCCGGGAGTGCCGAACTGGAGAACCGGGTCAGCGAAGGACAGGTTCTGGGTGAACTCGTTCATGACGGAGGCCATGCGGTAGTTCGTGGTGCCGGACAGGAAAAGAACCCTGGCGTTGTTGAAGAAATGCCCGAGTTGATCCTGAGCGCAGCGCAGAGACCACTCCTGTACAATTTCACGCAGTCGCGCACCGGTCGTGACCAGGGTATCGCCTGCCAGTTTCTCGAGTCGGGCAGTATCGTGTTGGTGAAAGTGGTTGGTTCCCACCCAGTAGTGGTCCTGCACCATACCCAGTCCGATGGCATCAACCCGGTCCTGCCATTCGCGGACAAGATTCTCGGCTGCCTTGAAATCCTTGTCGGTCCCGATGCGAACGACCTTGATATCGTGGTCCAGGAACCGTGTCCGGAAGTCTGTGTCCATACTGCCGGGACCGAGGCTGATACTGACGACGCTTTTCATGGTTGACGCTCCAGCGCAGTAAAAAACGAGTGAACACGGTACAGGTTTCTTCCGGGACCCCCATTGACCGTAATCAAGCAACCCTCATCAGGACCAGCTGGATAAAAAGTTTCAGCGGACCCGGGGGGAGAGCAGCGGCTTCTTCTGTTGAATCTATTACAATAGCGGGGTTCAGGGCTGCTGGTAGGGAAGTGCGATATGGATATTTGGGTGGATGCGGATGCCTGTCCGGGGGTGATCAAGGAAATTCTGTTTCGGGCCGCCCTCCGTACCGGGTTGCAACTCACTCTGGTGGCAAATCATGCAATGGCGGTACCGCCGCAGTCGAATATTCGCATGCTGCAGGTGAGCTCAGGGTTTGACGTGGCGGATGATGAGATCGTCAAGCTGGCCAAGGCGGGAGACCTGGTCATTACCAGCGACATACCGCTGGCGGCTGAAGTTATCGACAAGGGCGCTCATGTTCTGAGCGCACGTGGCGAGCGTCTCACGGCTGATAATATAAAGCCGCGCCTGAATATGCGCGATTTTATGGACACAATGCGCTCCAGCGGTATGCAGTCGGGTGGCCCACCACCATTGAATAACCAGGACAAACAGCAGTTTGCCAACCAGTTGGACAGGTTGCTGGCAAAGGCTGCGCGCTAGCGGCCGCAATGCTTGCCTGTCAAAGCCACCGGGTTAACGCAAAGGAGTGCTGACGTGTTGGCCGAACGCCCAGTATTGGCATCAGCAATTAACAGATTGGAGAAACAAGCGTGCCAGAACCGATTATCCTGGTAGTGGCAGCCCTGTTTTCCCTCATGGCTTACAGGGCTTTTCGCAGTGGCAGCACCGTGGACTACTTGCTGGGTGCCACACAGTGTGCTGGGATTCTGCTGTTGCTGAGCGACCTTCGCCAGCTCGCTGCCTGGCTGCTGCTGGTCACCGCTTGCGCCTATCTCCTGAGCCAGGTGCTGACAGGGGCGAGGAGCATCAGTCGCCTGTTGCCGATAGCGGGAGCGGTGGCCGCCGCCTTGTCCTTGTTGAGCTGAAAGCGCTCAAGCCAGACAAGGCGTGCCGGTCGGATTACTTGGGCGGCATGCGAATACCGCCATCGAGACGGATCACTTCCGCGTTCAGGTAAGGGTTGGTAATACATTCCATCACCGCAAAAGCGAGTTCTTCGCCAGTGCCCAATCGCTTGGGAAACAGTACCGACTGTCCGAGATGTGCCTTGAAGGCTTCGGCGTGTTCGCCTTCGCCATAAATAGGTGTGTCGATCAGTCCGGGTGCTATCGTATTGACGCGCACGCCCACGGCGCTCAGGTCACGCGCGATGGGCAGGGTCATCCCCACTACACCACCCTTGGAGGCAGAATAGGACGCCTGGCCAATCTGGCCGTCAAACGCTGCGGCGGAAGCCATGTTGACAATGGCCCCGCGGCTGCCGTCTGCATCCATGGGCTCTGTCTGGGCCATTGCTGCCGCGGCACGGCTCAATACGTTGAAGGTTCCGATCAGGTTGACCTTGATTACGAAGGTAAACTTGTCGAGATCCAGCGGCACGTTGCTGCGATCGATAGTGCGGCCGGGAGCTCCCAGGCCGGCAGAGTTAACACAGGCGCGCAGTGGGCCGAGTTCGCAAGCAGCGGCCACGGCTGCGTCGGCGTCCCCGGTTTTTGTGACATCGCATTTAACAAATACGCCACCGATCTCCGCCGCTATTTTTTTGCCGCGTTCTTCATTGAGATCGGCAATAACGACCTTTGATCCGGCTGCGGCCAGCTGGCGGGCGCAGGCTTCGCCAATACCGGACGCCCCGCCGGTTACGATTGATGAGCTTCCCTCGAGATTCATGCGTGGCATAACGGACTGTCCTCTTGCTTTGGGTTGTGGATAGTTGGCGACGAATGGTGGTTCAGTGCTGACGGTGTGTCAAGGTCGCGGGTGCGTCACTAGCCGGTACGAATTATAATCCCCAGGGCTCACCGAATAGCTCTGTTCGGTGCACTTACGGGTATGCGGGACTATGAACGACAAAGCAAGGCTGGGCCTGGTGCGCCACGGCCAGACTTACGCAAATATCGACCAGGTATGGCACGGTCATACCGACACTGAATTGACCGAACTCGGTTATCGTCAGGCCAACCAGCTGGGCGAGTACTTTCAGCGCTATATGCGGCCGGATGTGATTTACGCCAGCCCACTGCAGCGCGCCCGGCTGACCGCGCAAGCCGTTGCTGACCGGTTCAAGCTCCCTGTTCACCTTGACCCGCGATTGATGGAGTTCAATCTCGGCGACTGGGAGGGTGCTACATTCGAGTCCCTGCGCGGTGCGGGTAATATCATGGAACAGTTGATCAGTAATCCGGATTTCGCTGCTCCGCATGGCGAGTCGCAGCATCTGGTGAGAAAACGTATGGTCGAGGCGATTGAGGAGGTCAGTCACCGTCACCCCGGACGGAATGTCGTCATTGTCGCTCACGGCGTATCTATCGGTATTGCCCTGTCGCACCTGGTTGAAGGTGACACTACAAAATGGCCAAATTACTCGAAGGCAAATACCGCCTTTTCCGAGCTCTGCCTGAACACCAACACCTTGCTCTCTTATAACCGAACGGATCATCTGAAAAACGCCGATGACTGACTGGAAGGCACTTTTTACCGGGATTCGTTTGTTTAAGGCTATGGCCCGCACTCCGGCAGGGAGTTATTGTGGAGGTATAGCCACGCGGACTCAGGCTTGTTGCTGGAGAGTCGTGCTCCTTCAGGCGGCTATCGATGCTAGACTTGGGCCGCCAGCCAATTGAAAATTCAGGAGAGCTTCACATGTTCAGAAAACTACTTGGCTCAATTCTGCTAGTGCTTACATTTACGGGGTTTTCCGGGGTGATAAAGGCCGAAACGACGATGACAGTGCTGGTAACAGGGGCCAATCGCGGTATCGGGCTTGAATTGGTGCGCCAGTTGCGTGCCCAGGGTCACCAGGTGATCGGCACGGCCAGGAATCCGGCAGAGGCCAGCGAGCTGAAGGAAACGGGTGCGGTGCTGGTGTCACTTGATGTGGCAGACAGCAACAGCGTCCGCGCGATGGCTGAAGAACTCGAGGGTCAGAAAATTGACCTGCTGATAAACAACGCGGGAATAATGGGGCATAGCGCAAAAAGTTTCGCAGAAACCGATTTTGATCAGGTAGTTACCACATTTGACGTGAACAGCCTCGGTCCCATGCGCGTCACCCAGGCCCTTCTGCCCAATCTGCTGGCAGGCAAGGGCAAGACGGTTGTCCAGATCAGCAGCACCATGGGTAGTATCACCAACAATGGCGGTGGCTATTATGGCTACAGGGCCAGCAAGTCGGCGCTCAACATGCTCAATAAATCACTCGCCCTGGAGTTGGCCGATATGGGCATTACATCCATTGTGCTGCATCCCGGCTGGGTACAGACCCGGCTGGGCGGTGCCGGTGCCGCCATTACAACGCAGGAGAGTGTGGCCGGTATGCTCGCTGTGATAGACGAGCTCGGCCCTGAAGATACCGGGCGCTTCCTGGATTACCAGGGCAAGGAACTGCCCTGGTAGGCGCTCGGGAATGAGTGTGCGTGAACTGACTGCCAGGTCGGTGATATAACCGGTACCATTTTTCGGCACGCTGCGACCCCGGCTTTGCGGTATGTGCGGTGGCATAAAGTTCTTTGATGGAGACGTGCGCATGACAATTCCCAATTCACAACGGGCCGGGCTGTTCTTGCTGGCTCTCCTGTTGAGCGCACCCTCACAGGCGGACGCACTCTCCAGCGCGATTGAAACAGACTACAAACTGCATCTGGAACCACTGTTCGATTACTTCCATCGCAATCCCGAGCTCTCGATGATGGAGACAAACACCGCTGCGCGCCTGGCAAAAGAGCTGCGCGAGGCCGGTTTTGAGGTCACCGAGGGCGTCGGCGGGACCGGCATTGTCGCCATCATGAAAAATGGCCCCGGTCCGCTGGTGATGATGCGGGCGGATATGGATGGCCTGCCTGTGGAGGAAAAATCCGGTCTGCCCAATGCATCCCGCAACAAGCAGGCGGACTGGGATGGGAAAGAGGTGTTTGTGATGCATGCCTGCGGCCACGATGTGCATATCACCAGCCTGGTGGGCACGGCCCGGCAAATGGCCGCCAGCCGCGACAGCTGGTCCGGTACCCTGATGCTGGTAGGCCAGCCTGCCGAGGAGAGAGTAGCGGGCGCGAGAATGATGATGGAGGACGGTATCTGGGAGCGTTTTGGCAAGCCGGATTACGCCCTGGCTTTCCATGTCAGTTCCGGGGTGCCCACCGGCAAGCTGGTTGCCGATCCCGGGTCTCCCTATTCCGGCGCCGACACGGTCGATATCATCATCCACGGCATCGGCGCCCATGGCGCCAGCCCCCACGGTGGCATCGACCCGATTGTGCTGGGCTCCCAGATCGTCATGGCGCTGCAGACCGTGGTCAGCCGCACGCTGCCGCCGCGAGAGGCCGGCGTAATTACCGTGGGCTCTTTCCATTCTGGAACCAAGCACAATATCATCTCTGATCGTGCCCACCTTCAGCTTACTGTGCGCAATGACAACCTGGAAACCCGCAAAATCCTGCTCGACGGCATCAAGCGGGTTGCCGAGAATATGGGTCGCGTTGCCGGATTGCCGGAGGATATGTTGCCGGAGGTGATCGTTTCCGAGGAGTGGGTCCCGCCCGCTATCAATGACTCCGATTTGACCAATGCGCTGCGCGCCGAATGGGCGGCGAAGCTGGGTGATGACGTCTTCCACGACGTCAGGCGGCAGAGTATGGTCGCGGAGGATTTTCCCTTCTTCACCCTGGACCCTTACATTCCCAGCACCTACTTCGCGGTAGGTGGCACGCCACAGGAAACCATCGACAAGGCCAGGGCCGGCGGCCCGGCGGTGCCTACCCACCATTCACCGCTGTTCCGGATTGAAGCCGAAGAGTCGGTGATGCTGGGTGTTGAGGCGACCGTAATTGCACTGCGCAGGCTGCTGCAGGCGGATTCAGTGGCCGCCAATCAAAAGTAGCGGTAACTTGATATAAACGGAGGCAGAATGCATCTGACGACGCCCTATGATGACAACAACATCTTCGCGAAAATACTGCGGGATGAGGCGCCCGCTATCCGGGTGTACGAGGATGAGATGACGCTGGCGTTTATGGACATCATGCCCCAGTTGCCGGGCCATGTTCTGGTGATACCCAAATCACCCGCGGCAAATCTGCTGACGCTCCCCCCCGAGTATACGCAGGCTATGATGTTGACTACCCAGAAAGTAGCCCGCGCCGTACAAAAGGCCATGGATGCGCCGGGCTTTATGATAGCGCAACTCAATGGCGCGGAAGCCGGCCAGACGGTATTCCACATTCACATGCACATACTGCCGCGACGCGATGGCCTGGAGTTCAAGTTGCATGCCCGGGTTCTGGCGGACATGGATGAGCTGCAGACAATCGCCGCCAGAATACGGGCGGCATTGTAATACTGACTGTCCAGGTTTGATGGCGGTTGGCCTGTATTTCGACTATGGTTAGCGCACCGGGCGTTTACGAGTTGGATGCGCCTGCCCTTTCAGTCAATGGAGTCAGGTACCATGCCTTCGATCGCCAGAGTTGCTTTGCTTTTAATCTTCCTTTCTCCCGGTGCGGGCCTGTGGGCTGCCGATTCGACCATTGACGAAAAAACGTTCAGCTGCATCAGGGATATGACCCCTGTGCGGGGATTTTTTGTCAGCAACCTGCAGGGTGACCTCGAGGCCACCGTGGCCGTGTCGACTGCCGGTACCGGAACCTATCCGCAGGGTTCGGTAATCCAGCTTGTGCCGACCGAGGTGATGGTGAAGCGCGAGGCCGGCTTCAGCCCGGCTACCCAGGATTGGGAATTCATCGAGCTGGAGGTGTCAGATCAGGGCAGCAAGATCAGCAAGCGGGGCACTGTGGAAGTTGTCAATCGCTTCGGCGGCAATTGCTTTGCCTGCCACGTCAAGGCCAACCCTGGGCGGGATATGGTCTGCGAACAGGGAAATGGTTGCGATCCTATCCCGCTGACACCGGATATGATCAGGGCAATACAGAATACCGACCCCCGCTGTGAGCCGGTCGCACTGCCCCCCGAGCAAATTGAGGCTTTAAAACAGCTACAGGCGGCGTTGGCGAAGCCCTGATTACTTCGCGACAAGCACCATTACACTGCTGGCAGCTTGATGAATGACTGGCGCGCAGTCAGTCTCGCCGCAACAGGCCGGTGAGAGTCAATACCACCACGGCGGACAGGCCGGCGCCAAATATTCCGAACAGGCTGTGCAGTGTCAGCCACAGCCAGCGGGCTGATCCGTCAGGGACAAAGCGACAAAAAGTATCCTGCCC
>JAHEBL010000054.1 GCA_024642265.1 Haliea sp.
TTTGTGAACATGTCGGTGACGATAATGGTCGGTCTGGGTTTTGCTTCCGTCCTGACGCTGATCGTGGTGCCCACCTTGTATGCGGTGTTCTTCCGTATCCGGCGGCCGGAGGATCGCGCCGAAACCGCGGCGGCCTGACGCGGTTGTGGCCCAGCCCGGTATTATGACTGGAGCAACTTGCCCTGATCAGTGATTGCCGGCTGGCGGACTATAGGGAACATAGTCGAAGTCCCCTGTCTGCTGCCGCCATTGCGCCAGTGTTGTGCGCATGGTTGCCAGCGCGCCGGCATAGGCGGTATCGCCGGCCAGGTTGTCCAGGCGCGCATTACCGTCGCTGTCTACGGCCAGTAACTCAATCCTCGCCCGGGTTTCTGCAAAGCAATCCCGTGCAGCCCCGGTCAGTCGCCCATCCTGGTAGGCCTGAAGAAGTTCCTTGTAGGCCGCTGTATGTGAATAGGGGCTGTTATTACACAGACCGTGCAGCGGGAACTGGTTTTCCTTGTAGAGATAATCAAGCGACCTGACCGCTCGCTCGTGGTAATTGCGACCGTGCCAGTTGCGCTCGGCATAGATGTACTCCCGGATTTTGCCATGCGGGTTGGTCAACAGGTCGACAAATGAGTGACCCTGCATTCCAGCCGCAACCGGCAGACCCGCCAGATCCAGCAAAGTGGGTGCAAGATCTACCATGCTGAGCAATTGCGGCCGAACCCCCGGTTGGGTTATTCCCTGCGGCCAATGCAGGATAAAGGGTGTTTTGATGCCATCGTCATACAGATTTTCCTTCGCCCCGGGAAAGGGCCGGCCGTTATCCGACATGACTATCAACAGCGTATTATCCAGTACTCCCTGAGCATTGAGCTCTGCCACTACCCTGCCGACGTCCCGGTCGAAGCGGCTGACTTCGCGGTAGTAGCGGGCAAATTCCCTCCGCGTGCCCGGCCCGTCCACCAGTCCCGTCGGTATTTCGAGGGTGCCCGGGGCATACTTGTAGGGCACGGAATCATCGCTTTCACGGTGTGGTGGGTGCGGGTCGCGTGAGGCCAGCCAGAAAAAGAACGGCATGTCCCTGGGGCGCTGGCGCAGGCGTTCAACCCAACGCTCTGTACTGCTGTCTGTGTTCTCCTCGATGACGCTGGCGAACTGGCTTGCCGTAGCGCCGCCGATGCCCCATTTGCCTACCGCCTCCGTATAGTAGCCGCCCTGGCGCAACAGCAGGCCCAGGGTGGTTTCTTTCGCGGACAATGCCTGGTGCAGGTGCACCAGGCCGTTGGTGTGCGGATACTTTCCGGTCAGAATGCTGGCCCGGCTGGCGCTGCAGGAACTGGTGGTGAGAAAGGCATTGTCGAAACGCAGCCCGCTGGCAGACAGCTGGTCCAGATTGGGCGTTTGTACCTGGCGATTGCCATACGCGCCCACGTCATTCCAGCCCAGATCATCGGCGATCAATATTACAATGTTGGGGGCCGTCTCGGATGCGCGGTGAGTTGCGCTGGAAACTGAATCGTCGGCACAGCCGACTAATAGATCCGTTCCAGCCAGACCCAGCGCTGCAATTAATACTGCTGTGAAAAAAATGACCTTGTTCACGTGTGCCTCATGCATCATGGCAAAAAGATTGGAGGCGACTCTCAGGCGGCCTGTCGTCGCAGTTTTTCACTGGTTGTCTACACTGCTGATGATAAAATTCACAGCTCTTTTCAATTCTTCATCGGTGCAGTCTTCGCAAAACCCTTTCTCGGGCATGGCGTTGAAACCATTGATGGAATTGATGTACAGCTCTGTGCGGTCCTTCTTCAGTCGCTCTGACCAGTCCGCCCTGTTCGAAATCTGCGGTACCCCCGGCGTGTTCTGGCTGTGGCAAGTGCTGCAAACTGTCAGGTAGATGTACTCGCCATCCCTGCTGCCAACTGCCCGGTCTGCCTCTATCGGGCTGGCCTCCCGCGACAGTCGATAAATGGCGCCGGTTTGAAGCAATATCCAGACAGAAGAGTCGGTCGCTATTTTGATGTCCCTGATTCTCTCGTTCAGCTCCCCGAGAATTGTGTATTCCGACTGGATGCGGCCATTTACCAGGTCCAGCTTGCTTATCGCGCTGCCTTTGAGAGCGCCTACCAGCAGATCGCCCTCCCATTCCGGGAACATCTCGCCGCGATAAATCGCTATGGGTGAAACCGCAATGGAAGGGAGGTAGTAGTACAGGGGCTGTTCCAGACCCTCCTTTTCGGTGCCTTCCCCGATCGATTTGTAGGAGTAGTTGGCACCATAGGTGATGATGGGCCAGCCATAGTTTTTTCCTGCCTCGATGACGTTTACCTCGTCACCCCCCATTGGGCCGTGCTCGGTTTCATAGATGGTGCCGGTAGGGGTGTCCAGCACAAGCCCCTGCGGATTCCTGACACCAAGGGCATAAATTGCCGGGTTGACAGCGTCGCCGGCTCCGGCAAAGGGATTGTCGTCGGGGACGCTGCCGTCAGCATTCAGCCGTATCACTTTGCCTGTCAGCAGGCGCGGGTGCTGGGCATGGCTTCTTATCGAGCGATCGCCGGTGGTGATGAAAAGGTGGCCGGTTTCATCAAACATTAATGCGCCGCCAAAATTCGAATTGGATTTACCGAAGGGGAGGGCGACGAAAATACGTTCAACCCCGGTAAGTTGATCGGGGCCAAGCGTTCCCCTGGCGACAGCCAGGGCCGAGCGGCCGTCACCGTCGCTGATTGCGTAGCTGAAATAGATAAGCCCGTTCTCGCCAAATTGTGGGTGCAGCGCTACATCCAGAAGCCCGGCCTGGCCTCTGCCGGTTTCGATCTCGGGCAGCCCGGCAATATCCACTGACTTGCCCGTTTCGATATCCAGGCGCTTGAGGCGTCCGGAAAACTCGGTTAACAGCAGTTCCTTGTCGTTGATGAACTCGAAGGCCCAGGGGTACTTGAAGCCCCCGGCTACTTTCTCGAGCTTTGCCTCACGTATATTCACAGCGGCGAGGGAAGGGAGATCCCCGCAATAGGGTTTTGGTTGACCGGGCCTGACGTCTTTTTTATCCCGGCAGGGCGGCCCGTTGTATCTGTCGTTGGTAACAACAGGTATCTCCAGGTCATGGTCGTCCGATCCGGCGCTGGAAAAAAGGTAGCCCAGCGCCGCGCCAAGCAGGCACATTATTATCCCGAAGGCTGTTTTTCTGGCGAATCCGCTCATAGCGTGGTTTTCTCTCGTCGCTGGTTTGACAGAATTATTGATCGGCGCGGTGGCAGGCGCAGGCCCCGGTCACAAAGACATCCCGATTGCGGGCTGTCGGCTGAAAAGCCTGCAGGCACTCAGGCGGCAATAGCAGGCGCGTGGGTCAGATATCTGTTTTTCAGACCCAGCGCCGGCTTTTCTATGTGTTTCCATGATAGCAATGCCAGTGGGATCACCACTGCTGTTGAGATGAGCATGTTTGTATAGGGGTTGCCAGAGGGCAACACGGCTGCGGTGAGCTGCTGGGCCGGGAACGCGTAAATATAAACGCCATAGGAGCAGTCTCCCACTGTTTTGTCGATATTCAAAAACCGCGTCCTGTACGCCAGGCAGAACAGCAAGTAAGCCCAGGCAAGTGGGTAAATGTAGCGAAACCAGGGCTCCCCAAAGGACAAGTAGAGAGCCACCAGCGCCACCAGCGCGAGTCTCCCATCCAGCAGTAGTTTGTCCCGGTTGGTGAAAAACAGCACGCCTATAACAAAGCACAGCATGGCAGAGGACCTGTGTTGTTTGATATCAAGCAAGTCCGGGTTTACAAAACTGAGCAGCAACCCAAGTGCCAGCAGTACACAAAGCGTGTTTGCAAGTTTCCTGCTCTTCAGTAAGCCCAGAAACCCGGCGACTCCCAGCGCAATGTAGCAGCGCATCTCGTAGGGAATTGACCAGAGGGAGCCGTTGACCGATTTCAGGGTGTTGGCTTCGAATACCCCCGGCAAGTTATAGACGGTATGGGGCAGTGCCAGCGCGTTCTTCAGGTAGTGATAAGTGCCCGGATTGGAAAAATAGTCGGCCATGGACAAATTGCTCACGCATGGCCCGAGCACGAAAACCGTGAGGAAAATGCATACCACCAATCCAGGTAACACTCGCAACGCCCGGGAGAGTGAATAGTCAAGCAGTCCTCGCTTGACCAGGCTGCCCGCGACGAGGAAGCCGCTGATGGCAAAGAAACCGTCGACGGCCATTTGCCCGGTGGTCGTCGAGCCGTGCAGCAGGAAGCCCAGGGGGTTGCGTATGCCGGGCGAGGGTTGCAGTACAAAACTGTGTGCGAAGATAACCATCCAGGCGAGCGTGAACCTGATCGCTGTGAAGTTGTTGCGGCGACTTCCATCATAGTCCGAAAGGAAATAGGGGTTTTGCATTGCCAGGGGCTGCGGAATCCGGGATCGCCAGTGACCAAGTGTAAACAGTATGTGCAGCGGGAGGAAGCTACGGGTTATGCTCCCGGCACAGGACCTCGAAGCCATCATCCGTGGGTTCAAACAGCAGGTGCTGGTTGATGCAGGCTGGCACTTCTCCCGCGGAGTGGCTGACAAAAATGATCCGGGTGTCGCTGTTGGCGGCGATATGGTCTATGGCCCGCAACATCAGCTTGCGATGGTGGCCGTCCAGGCCCAGCGTGGGTTCGTCCAGCAGTAATATAATCGGCGATTTGACCATTGCACGCGCCAGCAGCACCATCCGCTGCAGGCCGAAAGACAGGGCATCGAAGCTCCCTCTGCTGTGGCTCGCAAGTCCGAGTGCCGCCAGCCACTGATCCGCGACATCACGCTGCTGGTCGCCCCAGTCATCGTACAGGCCGATAGTGTCGAAAAAGCCGGATACGACAACCTCCACCACGCGCATCCCGCGCACGTAGTTCAGGTGCAGCTGGGTGTCGAGCTGGCCGTATTTTTGCTTGATGTCCCACACGCTCTCGCCACTGCCCCGGCGAATGCCGAACAGGGTGATGTCCTGGCCGTAGGCCTTGTGGTTGTCGCCGGTGATCAGGCTTAGCAGTGTAGTCTTGCCGCAGCCGTTCGGCCCGGACACGCAACAGTGGGTGTGCCGGTCAAGTACCCAGTTGACCCCGCGCAGTACCGACAGTTCGCCGTAACTCACGCTGACATTGCGCAGCTGCACCAGGGGTCCTGTGTCCGGCAGTTCATAGGGCCGCGGGGCGGGCGGGGGAAGGGCGCCGAGCTCGGCCATGGGCGGGTTCATCAGGGTGCGAACACTGTCTCTGGCGACAAGCTCCGCGCGGGCGCCGCTGGCCACAATGTCACCACCGTCTAGCACCAGCACATGGGAAATCCCCGCCGGAATATCTTCCAGTTGCCGGCACAGCATCAGCACGGTCATGTCCGAGCGCAGCAGCTCATCGATGATCTTGTGCATGTCCTGCTGGCTGGCCCGGTCCAGGCCGTCCAGCGGGCTGTCGAGAATCAAGAGGGCCGGGTTGTCCAGGATCGCCCTTATCAACAGGGTCTTGCGCATCTCGCCGGTGGAGATGAAGCGCAGCCCGCGCTGCAGGATATGGCTGATATGCAGCCGCTCAACCCATTGATGGTAGCGCTCATCGGGGGCCTTCGAGCCGAGGATTACCGATTGCACGGTCGTGCCGGGGTCGCTGGCGTTGGCGCGGAACTCGGAGTCGTCCAGCTTGCGATCCCTGTCGCACAGTGCCTTGGCCTGCTCGAAGCAGACATAGCCAACACCCCTGTCGGCCAGCAGCTGCGAGCGCCGGAACTCGCCAGAGAAATGGGTCGCCTGTCCGCTGAGCACCCGGGCCAGGCTGGTTTTGCCGGCGCCGTTGGGCCCCAGGCAGGCCCACTGCTCACCTGCAGCGGGCGCCCAGTCGACGTTGCGCAGGGCGGGTAAGGCCCGGTAGACCAGGTTGATCTTGTGCAATTCAAGCAGGGCGGTGGTTGTCATGGAGTTCCTGTCGAGAGGTTTTGCGACTTGTATCGTTTGCGCAGCACTGGCTTAATCCGGTAAATCCCTGCGGAAACTCCCCGGTGCCTGTACCACTGCTGCAACTTATCGAAACACGCCTTTCCGATCACACACCAGGCCGCAAGGTCTGGCGCCGTCTTATGAAGCGCTCGGCGGTGGCCATGATTCTGCAGGTGCGCGAGGGCGAGCTGCACATTCTAATGATTAAGCGGGCAGAAAGGGAGGGGGATCCCTGGTCGGGTCACATGGCATTCCCGGGGGGGCGCATGGACAAGGCGGACGCCCACGGGTTTGCGGTGGCGGTGCGCGAGACCGAGGAAGAGGTGGGCCTGACCCTGGGAGATGGGGACCAGTGCATCGGCAGGCTGTCGGACATCATTACCCGGCCCCGCAAGGGCCCCTTCGGAATGGCGGTGACGCCCTTCGTTTTCCGTCTGGAGCGAGAGGTGGCCTTCACCCCGAATGAAGAGGTGGCGGAGGTGGTCTGGGTGCCGCTGGAATTCCTGCTCGACACCGATAACCGCGAAACCATGGAGTGGAAGTACAAGGGCGTGAAGATTCCCATGCCCTGCTATTTCTACCGTGAACGGTGTATCTGGGGCCTGTCGCTGATGATGCTCGACGAATTGATGGACCTGGTGGAGGGGAGGAACCCGAGGCGCCAACTGTGGCGCCGCCGCTAGGGGAGCCTGATTCGTCCGGCCTGCGAGTCAGTCCTCGTCGCGCAAAAACGCCTTGGTATCCAGCATCAGCTGCCGCGTGGCGGGGTCCTCGCGGCTGGCCTCGGCCAGCGTTTGCGCGGTCACCTCACCTTTGATGAAAGCGGCTACCAGGTCCAGCAGCACCGGGGTCATTTTGGGTTCGCGCACCCAGCGCGGCGCCGCCACCAGGTTGCCGGTCACCCACTCGCCACTGCGATGCAGCCAGTAGCCGCCACAACTGGACAGCATGTAATCACCCGGTCGGCCGTAGCTCACGTTGGGTGTGTGCGGGTTGAAGCCTCCCGGCACGTCCTCCTCAATGCGATACAGTGCCATTACCCACTCGCTGCCCACGGGGAAAAGATCCGGCTCCGGCCGGCAGTAATCGCCCGTTTTTAACCAGATACGAATCTCCGGCTCATCGATATCGCCGCGCAGCTGGCGCTGGATCGCCAGGTCGATCGAGTTGCCTTTGCCCACAGCAACCATGCCGCTGACGACCAGGTCGGCGCGGGCCTGCACCTCGACAAACGAGCCCTGCCACAGGCAGTCGCACTCCGCGTGTGCGATGCCGGCAATGGCGAGCCATGCGATAACTGACAGCAGCAGGGCGCGCACTGTCAGCCTACTGCAGTGCCCTGGCGGCTTCGAGGGCGAAGTAGGTGAGGATGCCGTCGCAGCCGGCACGCTTGAACGCCATCAGCGACTCCAGCATCACTGGCTGCTGTTGCAGCCAACCCTGCTGGAAGGCCGCCATGTGCATCGCGTACTCGCCGCTTACCTGGTAGGCGAAAGTCGGCGCCTTCAGCTCATCTTTGACCCTGCGTACTATGTCCAGGTAGGGCATACCCGGCTTCACCATGATCATGTCGGCACCCTCCGCCAGGTCCAGGGCGCATTCGTGCAGGGCCTCGTCACTGTTGGCGGGATCCATCTGGTAGCTGTATTTGTTACCGCCCTTGATATTGCCGGCGGAGCCCACCGCGTCCCGGAACGGGCCGTAGTAGGCTGAGGCGTACTTGGCCGAGTAGGCCATGATCAGGGTGTTGTGGAACTTGTCGTCCTCGAGCTGGCGGCGAATGGCGCCGATCCGACCATCCATCATGTCTGAAGGTGCCACCACATCGGCCCCCGCCTGCGCATGGGAGAGGGCCTGTTTTACCAGAACCTCGGTGGTTACATCGTTCAGGACATAGCCCGCGCCATCGATGATTCCGTCCTGGCCGTGGGTGGTGAACGGGTCCAGCGCGACATCCGTGATCACACCCAGTTCCGGAATTGCATCTTTCAGGGTCCGGACGGCTCTTTGCACCAGGCCGTCGCTGTTAAACGCCTCCTCGGCCAGCAGGCTTTTGCGCTCGGCGCCAACCACCGGGAACAACGCGACGGCGGGTACGCCCAGCTGATGCAGTTCCCTGGCCTGCTGGAGCAGCAGGTCGATACTGAGGCGCCCAATGCCGGGCATGGACGCAATCTCCTCGCGCTGGCCGCTGCCCTCCAGCACGAATACCGGGAAGATGAGGTCTGACGGAGTCAGCCCGGACTCGCGCACCAGGGCGCGGGAAAAGCCGCTGGCGCGCAGCCGACGCATGCGGGTGTGGGGGAAGGGGCCGCGCTGTGTTGTGAATGCCATGTGTTGTTCCTCGCTCAGAGACCGGCCATGGCCGTGGCTGCAGCCGCCACCGTGTCGGCAATGTCTTGATCGCTGTGGGCGCAGGACATGAAGCCCGCCTCGTAGGACGCGGGCGCCAGGTAGACCCCCAGCTCCAGCATCCGGTGGAAGAACTGGTTGAAGGCCGGGCCGTTGCAGGCCATGACCTGGGCGTAATTGCCAACCTGGTCCTCCCCGGTGAAAAACCCGCCGAACATGGTGCCGGCATGGTTGGTGGTGAAGGGTACGCCCGCTGCCCGGGCTGCGCCTTGCAGGCCCTCGCACAGTGCCCGGGTCTGATCAAACAGGGGCTGGTAGAAACCCGGCCGGGAGATGATGTCCAGGGTGGCCAGGCCCGCGGCCATGGCGATGGGATTGCCTGACAGGGTGCCCGCCTGGTAGACCGGGCCCAGTGGCGCTATCTGTTCCATGATCTCCCGCTTGCCGCCGAATGCACCCACCGGCATGCCGCCACCGATGACCTTGCCCAGCGTGGTGAGGTCCGCCTCGATGCCGTAAAAGCCCTGGGCTCCCTGCAGGCCGAAGCGGAAGCCGGTCATGACCTCGTCCAGGATCAGTACCGCGCCACTGGCGCTGCAGACTTCCCGCAGCGTCTCCAGGAAGCCCGGTGCGGGTGGTATGCAGTTCATATTGCCCGCCACCGGCTCGACGATGACACAGGCGATGCGATCACCGTACTCGGCGAACGCTGACCTCACGCTGTCCGGGTCGTTATAGGTGAGGGTCAGGGTGAGGTCGGCCAGGGCCGCGGGCACCCCCGGAGAGCTGGGGACGCCCAGGGTGAGGGCGCCAGAGCCGGCCTTGACCAGCAGGGAGTCGGAGTGGCCGTGGTAACAACCCTCGAATTTGACGATAGTGTCGCGCCCGGTGTAACCCCGGGCGAGGCGAATCGCGCTCATGGTCGCCTCTGTGCCTGAACTCACCATGCGCACCATGTCCATGCCCGGCATGATCTCGCAGAGGCGGTCGGCCAGCTCGATTTCCAGCTCCGTTGGCGCGCCGAAACTCAGGCCCTTCTCGCTTTGCCTGACCACAGCCTCGCGAACCTCCGGGTGGTTGTGTCCCATGATCATGGGTCCCCAGGACAGCACGTAGTCGATATAGCGCTTGCCGGCGCAATCGAACACATAGGCACCCTCACTGCGATCAATGAATACGGGTGTACCGCCCACGGCCTTGAAGGCGCGTACCGGCGAGTTGACGCCGCCGGGTATATGCCGTCTGGCGCGTTCAAACAGTTGTTCAGAGTTGCTCATGCTGGTGCCGTCCTGTTGCAGAGGGCAAATTATCGGGGCTGTGGCCGGGAATATCCAGCGCGCCTGACAAACAGCCTGGACAACTGGCCCGGGTGGACCCTGTCACGATTTGCCGGTTTCGCCGGTTTTTTCCAGCCAGAAGAGAGTGTCGACATAGGCGACAAAGCGACCCAGGTATGCCGGCGACAAATCGCGCATGGCAAGCAGCGAGCGAATCGCCAGTTTTTGAGGGTTCAGTGGCCCACAATCCTCCGGCGCCTCCTGCGCCTCGCGCGCAACCAGGCGGTCGGCGTGCTGCTGCTGCCGGGCCTCCCGGAAGAAACTGGCCGCCCTGAGGTCCCCCGGGCGTGCTGCCGGCAGAGCAGTCACATCGGCGGCGGAAGTGGCTACCGATCTTAGCGCGTCCGCCTCCTGGCTGCGCAGCAGATCGCCAATAGCGCCGCCCGCGGGGTTATCGGTCGCTGGCACGTCACTGCCATCGAGGCGTCGCAGCAGTGTCGCCACCGCCCCCTCCGCGGAATCCGCTTGCCGTCTTGCCGCCAGCCTTTTCAGTGCCTTGAATTCAAAGGCGTCAAACAGTGCTCGTGCCCGCGCCGCCGCCGCCGGGTTTGCACTGGCGACCTGTTCCACAAGCACCTGAGCCCGCGCGCGCTCCTCGCCCAGGGCGCAGCGGTAAGCCTGCAGTGCGAGTAACGCCTTGTTCACCAGGATCTGGCCGACGGCGCTGCTGTGATGCGCGCTGCGTCGGGTCATCGATTCAATGTAGCGGAAGCGGGCAGGGTTGAATCGGTCTGCGCCGAGCGCTTCAAGCTCTGCCAGCGCGGACTGCAGGAATTCCGGCCCCTGTTCTGGCTGGCCCGTGTCCATCTCAGCCGGGCCCGGCCGGGTGATTGGCACTGCGGGGCACCGGCGCCATTTCCACCCGTCGATTCTGTGAGCGACCGTCATCGTCGGCGTTTGGGACCACGGGTTGCTGTGCGCCGAAAGCCGCGGCGAAAACCATCGATGGCGGCATGCCTTCCTCTATCAGTGCACGCGTCACGGTGAGGGCCCGCTGCGCCGACAGCTCCCAGTTGTCCGCAAAGCGGTTGTTGCCTTTCTGGATCGGCAGGTCATCGGTGAAGCCGCTCACCATCAGCAGCTCGTCGCGCTCGCCCAGGTAAACCCGCAGCGGGCCTACCAGGGTTTGCAGCAGGTCCCGGCCCTCAGGCTGCAGCTGGTCGGAATTGAGCGAGAACAATACGCTGCCGCTGATGCCGATACGGCCATCGCGCAGCGTCACCCGTCCGGTCGCCAGCGGATCGGCGAGTGCCTCCTCCAGCGCGATCCGGCGCTGCTCCTCCGCCTGGCGCTTGCTGACCTCTTCCTTCAGTGACTGGGCAAGTTCAACCTGGTAACCCAGCACCCATACCAGTATCAGTACGAAAATACCGACCACGCCCGCCATCAGGTCGCCGAAGATGGCCCAGACGGGTGTTTCCTGGGACTGGTCGTGCTGCAGTTCTTCCATCAGCCCGCCTCAGCTGCCAGCGCCCGCTCTTTGCGGTTGAGGCGCTGCAGGTCCTCCATGATCTCTTTCTGGGACAGCATGCTCTGGTCAATGATCTCCCTGGCCTGGGCCACGTAGTAGGCCAATTGCTCGTCGCTGCGCGCGCCCGAGCGCTCCATGGATTCCTCGAGCTTTTCCAGGTGTCCGATCAGGGTCTCGTTGGAGGTGCTGAAAAGTTCAACCGCGCGGCTGAAGGCCTCGCCCAGGCTGGACAATTCAGTGGCGCCACCGGCAACGTTGGCGCTTGCCTCGGATATTTTCGCGACCTCGGCGAGGATATGGTCACCAAAACGCGTACTGACGTCCTGCAGCAGGCCGGCGGAAGAGTCGACCAGTTTTTCCACCGCCTCGCGCTGGCCGTTGGCAGCCTGTTCCAGCGAACCGGACAGGGCGTTCAGCTCCTGCATCACACGCTGGCGTTCCTCCAGCAGCTGGTTGTCGCGCTCGATGTTGTTGGTTATTTCCGCTCTGAGCTGCCCGATCACCTCGGCGGCGGCCCGCGGCGTCTCCGAGGCTGTCTCGATAAGACGGGTCATGGGTGCTTCCAGGCCTGTGCCGAGCTGCAGCAGATGCCCGCTTACCGTGGACTCAAGCTCGGCCAGGCGCGCGACCGCCGCTGCATGGCCCAGCTCTTCCTGGTTGATAAGCTTGCCCAGCTCTGCGGTCAGCGCCGCGGACAGCTGTTCCAGGCGTTCACCCTGCATCTCCAGCCACGTCTCCTCGGACGTTATTCTGGCCTGCACCAGGGTCTCGGTCGATTGCAGCAGGCCGCGAATTTCGGTCAGTGTGCTGGCGGCGCTGGCCCGGGTGGCGTCGGAGATCTCGCGGGTGGAATCGGTCATCGACTCTTTGATACTGTTTTGCAGCGCCGTGGTCTGCTCCGCCCAGGCCGAGGAGTTGGCCCGGAACGTCTCCAGCAGTGTCGCGCCGGCAGTCTTGAATTCGTCGCCGTAGGATTGCAGTTGGTCGCGTGCGGTGCTTGCCAGTTGCCGCTGTGTCTCCTGGGCCAGCTGGCTGATGCCGGCCATGGCCTCGGCGACCACCGGTTTTATGCTGTCGCCCGCCGCATGCCCGCTGGCTGCCAGGCTCGCGCGCAGGGACTGGTCCACTGAGTCGGCCAGTTGCGTGTAGCGCTCCTGGGCCGTTTCCTGGAACCGCTGCTGGTTGGCAAGCATTGTTTCGCCCAGCCTTTCTCCCATGAGTCCGAGCTGGGAGTAACGCTGCTCGGTCGTCTCGTGGAACCGTTCCTGATTAGCCAGCAGCGCGTCTCCCAGCTTATTGCCCATCAGTTCGAGCTGCGCGGCCACGCCCTCCAGTTTCTCGGCCACCGCGGGCAGTGCGCTGGCCTGGGACTGCAGCGCGTCGTAGGCGCGTTGCCGATTGTAGCTGAGGGAGAACGCACGAAATTCCGTGGCAATCTTTCCCTCCAGCTGGCGGGTTGCGAGCATCCGGTCGCGCCTTACCAGCGTGGAAATAAGCCCCAGCATGGCCGAGGCGGCAACGCCGGCCACCGAGGTGCCAAATGCCACGCCCAGCCCCTGTATCGGTGCAGCCAGGCCCGCCCTGATCGTTTCAAGTTCAGTGCTGCCCTGCAGTGCCAGCACTGCACCACTGAGGGTGTCGACCATGCCCACAAAGGTCCCCAGCAGGCCCAGCATTACCAGCAGTCCCACCAGGTAGGGCGTGAACACCGGTGCGGGCAGACCGACCCGCTCGCCCTCAATGCGCAGCCGCACAGCATTGCGCAGAGAACCGTCCAGCCGGTTCAGCCATTGCTCGAGCCACTCCCCGGGGTTTTCACTCGCCGGGTGAATCGTGCCAAGCGCATGCTCGAGGGTGCTGGTGGCCCGCCGGAACTGCAGCAGTTCCATGATGCCGATCAGGTAAACGCCGCCGATAACCGCGGTGATGATAAATGCCAGGGCGTGGGAGCCCGCGAAATCGAGGCCGATCCACACGACAGCGGTGGCCCCCAACAGGAAAGCGGTGGCAAAAAGTAATCTGGTCATAGGCGTCTGGTCATCTATTCGTCGTCAGGTTCATCGAGTGCCTCGATGAGGCCCAGGGTGGGCAGCATTCTCGTCTCTATTTCCGCCAGCAGCAGTTCCTGCATTTCGCTGCGCAACCGGGCCAGGGTAGCGACCCACGAGAGGTCATCGCCGGGGTTCGCCGTGGTTGCCTGCTGGTACTCTTCCAGTAAAAATCCGATGCGTTTTTCGAGCAGCCTGCACACGGTGGCAAAAAAGCGCCTGTTGTGAGCCGCCAGTGGATCAACCATGGCGGCATCCAGCGCGGCGAGCTGGGCCAGGCGCGCAGAGAAAGCGGACAGCGTATCCCGGGTCGCGGCCTGCAGGTTCCGTATCCTGAAATCGATATCCCGTTGCTGTGCAGTATAAAAGGCCAGCAAGTTCTCGGCCGTGCCGGCCTCCTCGAAGGCCTCCCGGCTGGTGATCGGCGGAAACCTGAGCCTTATCGAGCCCCCGCCGGGGATGAAGCTGCGCAGGGTGCTACTGATAATGGCGGTGCGCGCCCGCAGGAACTCTGACCGGGCCTCCTCCCTGGAAATCGCCGAGTGCTGCGCCGGCCCCGCGGCTGGCTTGTCATGCACCGAGGAAATCCTGATCGAGTCGGGCAGGTCAAACAGCTGGCCCAGCCTTGCCGTGATCAGTCTGCCGGATTCCGCCGGATCTGCGGCCACCAGCTCTCCCAGCAGGCGCACCAGCCGGGAGGAGTTTGCATATATCTGCGTCTGGGCCTGGGTCATAAGTGCCTGCGGCAAGCGAAGATTTTATTTAACTAGCTGAAATTATTAGGAAAAATGTTGGCGCGAAAGCGTGTTGCGGGGGTTCGCTTCAGTACCGGCAACAGCGCAGGGCGCCCGGCCGGGGCCGGCGCGGTCGGCGGTGCTGCAACACCGCCCGCATTATCGCTATTTTGTCCCAACATTCAAGGCGGGGAGCAGCTGCCGGGCTGCCGGGGAGCGCATTTTCCCGCTTGCCCATGCCCCTGCGGGGAACTGGCGGAGGCCGGCTCAGTGGAACGGTTTGAGCACGGCCAGCAATACGATGGCAAACAGGAAAAGCACTGGAACCTCGTTGAAAAAACGGTAAAACACATGGCTGTGCCGGTCCGAGTCGGCGTTGATCGCAGTGACGTAGCGGCCGCACTGAAAATGATAGAACACCAGGAAGGTGACCCCGGCCAGTTTCAGCCACATCCAGGTAGCCTGCAGGTAGTATGCTGAGTTCTGCGCGATCATGGCCACACCCAGGGCGATGGCGATGAACATGAACGGAGTCACGAAGCGGTACAGCCTGCGTGCCATCACTGCCAGCTGTTGCCGGGTTTCCGGGTGTGCGCTGGCGGCGTAGTACACAAAGATACGGGGCAGATAGAACAGGCCCGCAAACCAGCACACGACGAAAATGAGGTGGAAGGCTTTCAGCCAGAGCATGCGCGTTCTCCCGTAATCCGGTCAGAGTCTTTCGAGGGTGAATTTTTCGATACTTTCCCTGGTCACCACGCCGTGCAGGATCCGCTTGCCGGTGGCCCGGCTGCGCTCATACACGCACACGGCTTCCACGGTGCTGGCCCGGATGGTGTCCATGGCCTGGCGCAGGCTGGCCTGCAGGGGTACCGGCGCGATGGTCCAGCGCCGCATCGCTGCTCCGGCAAGATCGGCTGTATCGCTCTCCGCCAGGGCCGGGCGCAACCACTCCAGCAGTTCATCACCCCGCACCAGGTACAGGTCCTCGCCATCGCGCTCGACCAGGCACCAGGTAGGTGCAAACTCCAGCAGCGGTAGCATGTCCTCTTCATCCAGCAGGATCGGTACCCGCACCACCCGACCGTCCATGGTGGCGGTGACATCCGTGCTGTGCAGCAGCTGGTTCAGAGGGTCATTCGGCACCACTCTCTGCAGCTGGCGCAACACCATCGTGTAGGCCGAGCGCTGGCCGAAGATGCTGTTATTGGTGAGCGTGGCCGCAACAATGGCCAGCAGGGCCGGCATGGCTATATTGATGGTCTCGGTCAACTCCAGGACGGCCAGGACAGCGGCCAGCGGGGCATTGAGCATGGCGCCCATCGCCGCGGCCATGCCGATAGCGATATACAGAGGCAGGTCTGACGCCAGCTCGGGTTGCAGCAGATGCGCGACATCGCCCAGCACACCGCCGATACAGGCTCCAATCAGCAGGCTCGGGCCGATAATGCCGACCGGCAGACCCGCACCGCAGCTCACGGCTGTGGCCAGTATCTTGCACAGGGCGAGCAGCAGGAGCGTGCCAAGCAGGAACTGGTTAGCCAGGATCAGGCCGAGGGAGTCGTAGCCCAGGCCCAGGGTTTCCGGTACCAGCAGGGCGATGGCGCCGGTGAAACAGCCGGCCAGGGCAAAGCGGATGGCCACGGGCCAGTGGGAGTATTGCGCGGTGAAGCGCAACACCCGGATAAATGCCGCGATGGCAAGACCGCAGGCGAAGCCCAGCAGTACGATATAGGGCATCTCCCAGAGGGATTGGAGCTCTACCACCGGAATGGAGAGCAGGGCTTCCCCGCCCGACATGGTTCGACTCACCGCCGAAGCGGCCACCGCCGCCAGCATGACCGGTATGAAGCCGGCCACAGTGTATTCCGCGACGATTACCTCCATGGCAAAAATAACGCCCGCCAGTGGGGTATGGAAGGCCGCCGCGATGCCGCCGGCGGTCCCGCAGGCGATCAGGGTGCGCAGGCTGTTGTTGGGCAGGCCGAGGCGCTGCCCCAGCAGGCTGTTTACGGCGGCGCCCAGGTGTACGCCGGGCCCTTCGCGACCGCCGGACTGGCCCGTGCCGAGGGCAAAGGCGCCGGCCACAAACTGCAGCAGGGCGTTGCGCAGGGGCAGTGCGCCATAGTGGGAGTGCATGCGGCTGATCACATGGACGATGCCGGTCTCCCTGTCTCCAGGTTTGAGCAGCATGTAGAGGATGCCGAGCGCGGTGGCGCCCCCCGCCGGCAGGGCGAATGCCATCCAGCGGGGCAGGCTTTCAAACCCCTCACCGCCGTCCCCCACGCCGAATAGCCTCGCGACCTCCCTGATAGCCAGCTCGAAGGCCAGCACCACCAGGCCGGAGGCGACCCCGCCGACGATTCCCAGCACCGAGTAGGACAGCAGTGAATCGTACCGGGTCAGGTAGCGTCGGTAGTTTTTAAGCAGTTCCCGCACCAGTGCAGAGCTCTTTGCAAAAAAAACAATATTACCAGTTATCTCACTGCTTATTACTTTTATACTTAAGCTCCCCCGAGTTGCCGCTGTCTGGCGTCGGGATTGCCGCTGCGGGCGGCGCAGAATCCGGAATTAAATATGGTAAAAATCGGAGTTGTCGGCGGTACAGGCTACACCGGCGTCGAGCTGTTGCGTTTGCTGGTGTCCCATGAGCGCGTGGAGATTGTGGCAATGACTTCCCGGGCCGAAAGCGGACGCCGGGTGGATGAGCTTTTTCCCAATCTGCGGGGCCACTGCGACCTCGCCTTTACAGAGCCCGACGTGGGCGAGCTGGCGGCCTGCGACGTGGTCTTTTTCGCCACCCCGCACAATGTTGCCATGAATCTCGTGCCCGAGCTGCTCGCTGCGGGAACCCGGGTAATCGACCTGTCGGCGGATTACCGCCTGCGCGACGCGGCGCTCTGGTCGCGCTGGTATGGCGAGCCTCATGCCAGCCCCGAATGCCTGGCCGAGGCGGTCTATGGCCTGCCCGAAGTCAACCGGGCGGCCATCGCCGGCGCCAGGCTGGTGGCCTGCCCGGGCTGCTATCCAACCTCCGTACAGCTGGGCCTGATTCCGTTGCTGGCGCGGCAACTGGTGGATCCGGGGCATCTGATCGCCAGTGCCGCCTCCGGGGTCAGCGGTGCGGGGCGACAGGCCAAGATCGACAATCTGCTCAGTGAGGTGTCCGACAGCTTCAAGGCCTACGGCGTTGCCGGTCACCGTCACCTGCCGGAGATAGAGCAGGGCCTGGCGGATGTGGCGGGTCAAGCGGTGAGTGTCACCTTCGTACCCCACCTGCTGCCCATGATTCGGGGTATTCACGCCACGCTGTTTGCGCGACTGCTGGCAGAGCCCGGGGATTTGCAGGCCCTCTATGAGAGCTGGTATGCCGATGAGCCGTTTGTGGATGTGCTGCCGGCGGGTGTGTTCCCCCAGACGCGCACGGTGCGGGGCGCCAATCGCTGCCAGATCGCTGTGACAGTGCCCCAGGACAGGGACACCGTGGTCGTCATGTCGACCATCGACAACCTGGTCAAGGGTGCCTCGGGCCAGGCGGTGCAGAACATGAATATCATGCTGGACCTGCCGGAGACCATGGGTTTGCAGCAGGTTGGCCTGTTGCCCTAGAGAACAAGGCATCCCGCGGGGTGGATATGGCGACAAGAATGCAGCAGCTGCGGCGGCCGATAGTGATTGTTGTCGCCCTGCTGTTGCTGGCCCTGGTGCTCGAAGTCGGCTTTTATCTCGGGCAGCACGCGGCATTTACCGGTATGGGAGCCGCACCGGTGAAATACAAGGCGATGCAGGAAGAGCTGGTGACGCTACAGAACACACTCCGGTCGCGGGACTCGGAGCTGGCGATCCTGCGCACGCGGCAGGAAGTAGACCGCCAGGCGCTGGAACTGGTGCGCCGGGAACTGGCGGGGCAGAAAGAGGAGATTGCCGGGCTGGAGGAGGGCCTGGGTTTCTACCGCAGCCTCATTTCACCCGGTGAGATCGCGCCTGGCCTGAGTCTGCGCGGGATTGAGCTGAAGACCGGCGAGAAGCCCCGACAGTACGACTACCGCATTGTGGTGCAGCAGGAAGCGCGCAAGCATGAACAACTCAAGGGCACCCTGGAGGTAGTGATAAACGGTATAAGCCAGGGGCAGCCTGTTCGTTTTACCCTGGCAGAGTTGAGTGAAGACTTCGCTGGCAAGGGTTCAGCGCTGCAGTTTCGTTACTTTCAGTCCATAGAGGGGACCTTGACCCTGCCCGACGGCTTTGAGCCGGGTGTCGTGAGCGTTGAAGCCCGAACAGTCAAGCCCCATGAATTCAGTATCAGGGAGGACTATCCCTGGCAGATAGAAGAGAGGTTCAGGCATGTTGGGAAGTAAAAAATCTTCAGTCAGCGTATCGGGTAAGACCACCCTTATATCCAGCGACACGGTGATACTGGGGGATATTCGTTTTAGCGGGGTGCTCGATGTAGAGGGGCTGGTGCAGGGCAATATTATTGCCCAGCCGGGCAAGGATGCCCTGGTGCGGGTGGTGGACAAGGGCCGGGTCGAGGGCGAGATTCGCGCGCCTTCGGTGGTGATCAACGGTGCGGTCGAGGGCAATGTTCATTCGACCAGGCACCTGGAACTTGCCGCCAGGGCACGGGTGCAGGGCAATGTGTTCTATACCCTGGTCGAAATGGCCGCAGGCGCCGAGGTCAACGGCAGCCTCGCACATGTGGCGGATCCGGATGCGGCGAAGGCCAAAAAGAAGGACTCTGCGGCGGCGGACCACGGCCCTGGCGACCATCCCGCCGCCCTGGCTGTTGTATCGGGTAAACTTGACTAAAATACTCGGACTTAACATAATGCCCGGAGCGTGTGAGCGCCGAGGCTGGCGCCAAAACCCAGGAAACAACGATGTCTGTAGCTGAATCCTTCAACCCGACAAGTATCAACCTCTCCGCCCGTGCGGTAGAGAAGGTGCGTGCTTTGGTTGCGGAGGAAGAAAACCAGGCGCTCAAACTGCGGGTTTATATCACCGGCGGGGGCTGCTCCGGCTTCCAGTACGGTTTCAGTTTTGAGGAGTCTGCGGCCGAGGACGATGCAGCAATCGAAAAGGACGGCGTGACCGTACTTGTCGATCCGATGAGCTTCCAGTACCTGGTTGGCTCTGAAGTCGATTATACCGAGGGTCTCGAGGGGTCCCGGTTTATCGTCAATAATCCCAACGCCGCAACAACCTGTGGTTGCGGCTCCTCTTTCTCTATCTAGGTCCGCTTGTCACCTGTGATGCGTCACCTGGCGAGCATGGTCTCGCTGGGGTGCCTGCTGTGGGCGATGTCTGTGGCGGCGCAGCCGCCGGCGGATGACGATGCGCGCTACGTTGCCGATATAGAGCTGCAGACCTCGGCGGAGTTGATGGTTTTGCTGCAGCGCGCGAGCCAGTTGCTGGCGGATGGTGTGGCGGAGCAGGAGGGCGGTGCCAGGGTGACGTTCGTTTTACACGGCCCCGTGATACTGGATCTCCTGCGCCAGAACTACCCGGCAAACCGGGACCTGGTCAACCTGGCTGCAAGCCTGTCGGCCCTGCAGGTCGTCGATATCAAGGTGTGCCGTACCTGGATGGGCAGCAATGCGGTCGATGAAAGTGATTTGCAGCCCTTTCTCGAGCCGGTCAACCTGGCCGCCAGTGAGGTCCGGCGCCTGCGGCAGGAAAACAGATACCTGGACTTCTAGCGAGCTCAGGCGGGATAGACTCCTCCCAGTATCCTCGGCCCCCGGGCCCCGGTAACCACCGGTGCATTGCCCGCCAGCCCTTCCAGGGTGCGGTGGGCGAGCCAGGCAAATGTGACCGCTTCTACCCAGTCCGGGTCCATTCCTACGGCGGTGGTATCGGCCAGGTGGGCAGGTGCCAGACATCGCTGCAGGCGCCGCATCAGGTCGCCATTATGGGCTCCCCCGCCACAGATATAGATTTCAGTAACCTCAATCCCGCTGTTGCTGATCGCCAGGGCGATGGTGGCGGCGGTCAGCTCAGCCAGGGTTGCCTGCACATCGGCAGACTCCAGCCGGGGGTGACCGAGGAGGCACTGGTCCAGCCAGGCGAGATTGAACGCCTCCTTGCCCGAGCTGCGCGGACCCGACATTGCAAAGTAGGGGTGCAGCAGCATCTCTGACAGCAGTTTCTCCACTACCGTACCCTGCGCCGACCACTGGCCGTCGCGGTCGTAATTCTGCCCGCGCTGGCGTTGGATCCAGTGATCCAGCAAGGTGTTGCCAGGGCCTGTGTCAAAACCCATGCGCAGATCCGGTCCCTGCAGCAGGCTGGCATTGGCGATGCCGCCGATATTGACGATCGCCCGGTTGACCCCGGGCTTTGCGAAGACCGCCGCATGGAATGCCGGCGCCAGTGGCGCGCCCTCACCGCCAGCGGCGATATCCCTGCGTCGAAAGTCCGCAACCGTGGTAATGCCGGTCGCCTCGGCAATGGTGTTGGGGTCACCCAGCTGCAGGGTGAAGCTGTAGGCGCCGGTAGCACCGGAAGGGGGTCTGTGGCGAATGGTCTGGCCGTGGCTGCCGATTGCGCGAATCTGGTCAGGGCGCTTGCCCGATTTGCCTGTCAGCTCCAGGGCGGCCTCGGCGAACAGCTGACCCAGTTCCCTGTCCAGTGGCCCCATCCGCTCGATTTCGTTATCACCGGAATGGCTGATAGCGGCGATCCGCTTCCTGAGTGATGCGGGCAGGTCATGCTGGTGGGTAGCCAGTAGCTCAATATGATCGCCCCGGCACCTGACAAGAGCGCTGTCTATGGCATCGACACTGGTGCCCGACATCAAGCCGATAAACAGGGCGTCTTCCACGACAGTTAGTTGGTTGCAGATTCGAGGTTGTCTGGACCGTTCATCGCCATATGGTTGTCGGAGCGCAGCGTGGCAAGCTGTAGCGAGCTCTCGTGAATGCTCTCCCGGAAAGCTGTCATCTCTTTCGCGGCGAGGGTCCTTGCCTTGGGCAACAGTTTGTGGATTTTGCGTGGGTCCCGATGGGCGCCGTTGACCAGGAACTCATAGTGCAGATGGGGGCCGGTAGCTGCCCCGGTAGAGCCCACCGTGCCGATGACCTGGCTCTGGTCAACGCGCTGTCCCGCTTTTACCAGGCGCTTGTTGAGGTGCAGGTAGCGGGTAACGTACTGGTCACCGTGCTGGATAAAGACGTAGTTGCCGTTGGCGCCGGTATAGCCGGCCTTGACGACCTTCCCATCACCGGCGGCGTATACCGGTGTCCCGGTGGGTGCCGCGTAATCCGTGCCGCGATGGGGGCGAGTGGTCTTGTAGATCGGGTGCAGGCGCTTCATGTTGAAGTTTGAACTGATACGGGTGAAATCGACCGGTGCCAGCAGGAAGGCCTTGCGCATGCTGACGCCGTCCTCGTTGTAGTAATTGGCGTCGCCACTGGCGTCAACGTAGCGAAAGGCGTTGTAGGTCTTACCCTTGTTGGTAAAGGAGGCGGCAATAATGGCGCCGTCACCATACTTCTTGTCATCCAGGAACATTTCCTCGTAAACCACCTGGATTGTGTCGCCCTGGCGAGGGTCCTGCACAAAGTCGATAACCCCACCGAAAATGTTGGCCAGGTCCATGATCGTGGTCTGCGACAGGCCGGCTTGCTTGCCTGCCAAAAACAGGGACGAGGTGATCTCGGCGGTAGCCCAGGACTCGCGGGTTTCCGGTGTGCGGCTGATCACCTCACTGCTGAATCCCTTGTCGTCCCGGCGGTAGATGATGGTCTCCAGCGGAGACCTGACCACGCGCACTGCGGCCAACTCGCCGGACTCGTCCGATTGGAAGGAGATGATCTGGCCGGGGTAAATTCGCGCCAGGGACTTGCCTTCTGCGGAGCCGGTCACCACCTGGTGGACGTCCCCTTTTTTGAACCCGGCACGCTGGAAAATCAGCGACAGGTTGTCGCCGTTCTTGACCACCTGATCCAGCCACGGCTGCTCCTCAGGGGCCAGGGTTGCCTGTTCAGGTATGGTTTGGGCTGAATCCAGGTCTGTCGGTTTCGACACCTGCCACAGGTCGGCACTGGGGAACGTGTCTTCGGGGCTGATCTCGGTGGGTGTAATCTCTGCGGCGATCTGCTCAGTGCGTTTGGCGCTCTTGTCATCGGGGGACAGCACCATCACCACGGTTGCTAGACAGGCGGCGGCCGCCACGGCTGCCAGGGCGAGCTTGCCGCGCAGGATGAACGACGCCAGTGGCCGTTCCTCGCTGCGATTGGCGGTAGCCCCCCTCCGTTTCTTCGCTGCTGCGCGCATGTCCGCAATGTTCCTGTTCTTCGTCAGGGGCGAGTATATTAAAAAAGCGGCTCATCCCATAGCCAAAACATGACTTTAGCAGGATTGTTGTTGTATGGTTTGCGCCCTTTACGTCCGGCACACCTGTCTGCCAGGAGAGCATAAATGAGCAGCGCCTTACTCGATGACCTTCGCGCCCGGGGCCTGATTTTTCAAATCGCGGGCGAGGCCGATCTGCCCGGTTGGCTCGATGGCGGGGTGCGCACGCTGTATTGCGGCTTTGATCCCACCGCGGACAGCCTCCACATTGGATCACTGGTGCCGCTCTTGATGTTGCGTCGCTTCCAGCTCGCAGGGCACCGGCCCCTGGCGCTGGTGGGGGGCGCGACCGGCCTCGTAGGTGACCCCAGCTTCAAGGCCCAGGAGCGGCAGTTGAACACGCGGGAAGTGGTGGATAGCTGGGTCGAAAAACTGAAAATCCAGGTGTCGCGCTTCATCGACTTTGACTGCGGTGAGGTCTCGGCGGAGGTGGTAAACAACCTCGACTGGACTGCGAGTATGGATGTGCTGACTTTTCTGCGGGATGTCGGCAAGCACTTTTCTATCAATGCGATGATACAGAAGGAGTCTGTCAAACAGCGGATCGAGCGCGAGGGCAGCGGTATAAGCTATACCGAGTTTACCTACATGATCTTACAGTCCCTCGATTTTGCCGAACTGAACAAGCGCTACGGCTGTGGCCTGCAGATAGGCGGGTCTGACCAGTGGGGCAATATTACCGGGGGTATAGACCTCACCCGCCGCCTGCAGGGCAACCAGGTATTTGGCCTGACCATGCCCCTGATCACCAAGGCCGATGGCAGCAAGTTTGGCAAAACCGAGTCCGGCACCATCTGGCTGGACGCACGCCGTACCTCACCCTACGCCTTTTACCAGTTCTGGCTGGGTACGGCCGACGTCGATGTATACAAGTTCCTGAAATACTTTACATTTCTTGAGGTGGCAGAAATCGATGCGCTGCAGGAAGCCGATGCCGGGCGCGAGGGTAAACCCGAGGCGCAGTCAGTGCTGGCCCGGGAGGTAACCCGTTTGGTACACGGACCGGAGGGGCTTGCTGCGGCTGAAAGAATCTCCGAATCATTGTTCAGCGGGTCAATTGAGGCACTGGGGGAGGGCGATGTCCTGCAGTTGCGCCAGGACGGCCTGCCCGCCTCAACCGTGAGGCGGGGCGACTTTCCGGAAACACTGACCCAGATGCTGGTGGACGCGGGCATGGCGGCATCGGGCAAGCAGGTCAAGGACGC
>JAHEBL010000164.1 GCA_024642265.1 Haliea sp.
ACTTACGGGGGTTTTATCCAGCTGGATGCCATCAACTCGGATTACAGCGAGGGCAAACCAAACAACCTGATAGAAGATTTCTATGTGCCGTCGCTGGTGCCGGTTCAACCTGCCAGTGGCAACGCGGACTCCTACAACTCCACCAATTTCAGTGCCAAGACCTCGCGCTTCTTCTTCACCACAGCCACAGACACGGATGCTGGCCTCATATCAACCAGGATCGAGCTCGACTTTATGTTGAGCGGCTCAGGTGACGAGCGGATCTCCAATTCCTGGAACTCCCGTCTGCGCCACGCCTTCGTCAAGTGGGATTACGACAAGGACAGTTCAATCCTGGCGGGCCAGAGCTGGAGCACATTCTTTAACGTGAGCGCACTGCCTGACCTGCTTGATTTCGTGGGCCCGGCGGGTACGATTTTTGTGCGTCAGCCGCAGATCCGTTGGACAATGGGTGGTCTGCAGCTCGCAGTGGAGAACCCCGCGACGCGCCTCAATGATGCCAGCACCGACGGCAATACCCTTTACTATAACGGCAACGAGATGCCCGACTTCGTCGCGCGCTACAACGGCACCATGGGCAAGCTCGACTGGAGCGTCGCGGGTTTGGCCAGGGAGTTGCGCTACGACCAGCGCGACGACAAGGGAGCCACAAAAGTCGATGGCGATGACGAGTTCGGGTATGGCCTGAGTTTCTCGGGGAAATGGATGTTCGGCCAGGACGACCTCCGCTTCATGGCTAACTTCGGCAGCGCGCTCGGTCGTTACATGGGCATAAACGCATTCAATGACGGTTATGTCGACAATGACGGAAATATCGGTACCGCGGACCAGTGGGGTGCATTTATCGCCTACCAGCATTACTGGAGCGAACGCTGGCGCAGTACCTTTTCGGCCTCAATTGCGGGCGCTGACAACCCCTCTACACGCGATTACGCCGGCGCAAACAGCCTGGCCAAGGAATACCAGTCCCTGCACGCCAACCTGAACTGGTTGCCGGCACCCAAGCTGTCCCTGGGCGGCGAACTCATCCTCGCCAGCAAGGAGCTCGAGGATGGCCGGGACGGTGATATGAGCAGGGTGCAGTTCGCAGTCAAGTATGCGTTCTGAGCCCGGCTCGACCAAGGTCTAGGATCCAGTTGCGGCCATTGCGGGTATAGTTGCAATGGCTGCAACAATAACAACACCGCAGGAGGTGTGAAATGTCCCCGTTAACAGAACAACAGGCGAAAGAGTACTGGCGGCGCAACGTGTCGCTGATGGTCAAGCTGATGGTGATCTGGTTCATCGTCAGCTTCGGCTGCGGAATACTGCTGTTTGATTTTCTCAACCAGTTCCAGGTCGGTGGTTACAAGTTGGGCTTCTGGTTTGCCCAGCAGGGTTCAATCTACGTATTCGTGGTATTGATTTTCTATTACGCCAGAAAAATGGCCGCGCTGGACCGTGAGTTCGGCGTGGAAGAAGACTAGGAGAGGCCGTTATGGACCTGCAAACACTGAGTTATCTAGTGGTGGGCGCGACCTTCGCCCTCTACCTCGGAATCGCCTTCTGGGCCCGGGCGGGATCGACCAAGGACTTTTACGTCGCCGGTGGCGGCGTACATCCGGTGGCCAACGGCATGGCAACAGCGGCAGACTGGATGTCAGCCGCATCGTTCATTTCGATGGCGGGAATGATTTCCTTTATGGGTTACGGCGGTTCAGTGTTCCTCATGGGCTGGACCGGCGGTTACGTCATCCTGGCCATGTTGCTGGCACCCTACCTGCGCAAGTACGGCAAGTTTACCGTGCCGGAGTTCATCGGTGATCGCTTTTACTCGAAGACCGCCCGTGTGGTCGCGGTAATCTGCCTGATCCTGTGCTCGGTTACCTACGTAATCGGCCAGATGAAAGGTGTCGGCGTGGCTTTCTCCCGCTTCCTCGAAGTGGAGTATGCCACCGGCCTGTTGATAGGCATGGTGATCGTGTTTTTCTACGCGGTACTCGGAGGCATGAAGGGGATCACATACACCCAGATTGCCCAGTACTGTGTGCTCATCCTGGCGTATACCATCCCGGCCATTTTCATCAGCTTTCAGCTGACCGGTAATCCAATCCCGCAACTGGGGCTGGGTAGCACCATCGCCGGCACCGAAACCTACATGCTGGACCGGCTCGATATGGTGGTGACGGATCTGGGCTTCAAGCAGTACACTACGGATGTCCGGCTAAGTACCCTCAACATGTTTGCCTACACCATGTCCCTGATGATCGGTACCGCGGGCCTGCCCCACGTGATCATCCGCTTCTTCACCGTACCGAAGGTAAAGGATGCACGCAGCTCTGCCGGATGGGCCCTGGTGTTCATCGCCATACTCTACACAACCGCTCCCGCGGTCGGCGCGATGGCTCGCCTGAATCTGATGACCACCATCGAGCCGTCTCCCGGCGAATACCTGGTGTACGACGAGCGGCCCCAGTGGTTCAAGAACTGGGAGAAGACTGGCTTGCTGCAGTATGAGGACAAGAACGGCAACGGCCTGGTGGAATACAGTGCCGATCCGGCCACCAATGACATGGTCAAGATCGACAATGACATCATGGTACTGGCCAACCCGGAAATTGCCCAACTGCCGAACTGGGTAATCGCCCTGGTTGCTGCCGGCGGTCTGGCGGCGGCACTGTCTACTGCGGCGGGTCTGCTGCTCGCGATTTCCTCGGCAATTTCCCATGACTTGCTCAAGGGTATGATTGCGCCGCAGATTTCAGAGAAACAGGAACTGATGGCGAGCAGGGTGGCAATGGCCCTGGCCATTGTGGGGGCCGGTTATCTCGGGCTCAATCCACCGGGTTTTGCCGCGGGAACAGTGGCACTGGCCTTCGGGCTGGCGGCATCCTCAATCTTCCCGGCGCTGATGATGGGTATCTTCAGCGACAGGGTGAATAAGGAGGGCGCCATAGCCGGCATGGTCTGCGGTATCGGGGTGACCCTGTTCTACGTGTTCCAGCACAAGGGCATCATGTTTATTCCGGGCACCGAGTTCCTGGGCAGCATGGAGCCGAACTGGTTCATGGGCATCGAGCCCAACGCCTTCGGCGTCGTGGGTGCCATAGTGAACTTTGCAGTAGCCCTGGCGGTCAGCCGGGTAACGGCAGCGCCCCCGGCAAGTGTGCGCGAGCTGGTCGACCATATCCGTATTCCGGTCGGCTCGGGTGACGCGACCGGTCACTAGGACGGTCAGTGATGGCAGAACCGGGAGGCATCGCTTGCGATGCCTCCCTTTTTGCGTAAAGAGAGCGTGTGTACTCGGTAAATCGTACGCAACACAGCCACTATAGTGGTGAAAGTAAAAACAGGGACAGGCTTTATGGTGTTTACCAACAAGCACGTGATAATCGCCATGATAGTGGCGCCGGTACTGGCAATACTGGCCTGGGTGGCGGCCGGGCAATTTGCCGGTGAAGAGCCGCAGGCACCGGTAGCGGGAATGTCATATCCACTGGTCGAAAAGAGTAATTGTCGCTACGCCAGTGGCGCCTGCGACCTCGAGAATGAGGATTTCAAACTGACGCTGATGCAAACTGGCGTTGATGCCCGCACCGAGTTGGTGGTACGCAGCGCTTACCCGCTTGACGGGGTGGTGCTGGGCGTGGGCTTGCCGGGGCAGGAGGCAGAACCCATTGCGATGCGCGCAACCGACGGCCAGGGCCTCGAATGGCATTTGCTGGTCGGCAGGCTGCCCGGACCGGCGGAGCGGATCAGGCTGGTGGCCATTGCCGACGGCAGCAGCTACTTCGCTGAGTCCTCCACCGCATTCCTGCAGCCAGGGGAGGGGTGAGTCAAGCCATGAGCGATGACTATCAGGTCCCGGTCTCATCGCCGGCGGTACCCGCGCTGGCGGTGCCCGAGTTGGTGCCAATAGCGGAATTTCTTGAGCAATCGTTGCCTTTTAATGAGTTGCCAAAGCCGGAGCTATACCAGGTCGTCGCCGATATCGTGGTCCAGTATCACTGCCGCGGGGATGTGTTCAACCGCAAGACCGAAGAGTTGGGACTCCGGGTGGTGCGCAGTGGCGCAGTGGAAATCCGCGACAGTGACAACAAGCTGCTGGATCGGCTCGGCGAGGGAGAGAGCTTCCATATAGGCGGATTGAACGCCGAGCAGGGCGAAGTGCAGGCGACAGTGATCGAGGACGCGCTGCTCTACTTGCTGCCCGATCCCGTCTATCGGCGCCTGCGCGAGGGGAACCGGCAGTTCGATCGCTACTTCAGCGGGCAGCGCAGTCGCCGTTTGCGCAGGGCCGCCCGTTATCAGCCCGAACCCAATCTCATGATGCAGGAAGTGCGTACCGTCATGAGCACCAGGCTCTTGACCGTGGCCGCTACTGATACTGTGCAGCAGTTGGCGCAGGTGATGGCAGCACGACGCGTATCATCGGCGTTCGTAATGGAGTCGGGACGACTGGCGGGTATCGTCACCGACCGCGATCTGCGGACGCGCTTCGTTGCCCACGCCCTGCCGCCGGACACCCCCGTGAGCGAGATCATGACCCCCGGTCCGGAAACCGTCGATGGCTCCGACAGTATTTTTGCGGTCACCCTGTTGATGACCCAGCGTAGCTTCCACCATCTGCCGGTCATGATAGGCGACGAACTCAAGGGTATCGTCACCACCTCGGACCTGATCCTGGCGAAACAGGACGACCCGGTCTACCTTGTCCAGCATATATCACGCCAGGGAGATATTGCCGGTATCCGCGACCTCGTAGGGGGCATGGCCAACCTGATGGTGCAGTGGGTCAACTCCGGTATGCGTGCACAGCAGGTGAGCCAGATCCTGACAGCCATCAGCGATGCCATAACCGTGCGACTGATCAATCTTGCGCAGGAGAAACTTGGGCCGGCCCCGGTGCCCTGGTGCTGGCTGGGCTTTGGCTCCCAGGCCAGGTCCGAGCAGTTGTTGGGAGCTGACCAGGACAACGGTATCGTTATTGCCGATGAGCTGCAGCCGGAACATTTGCCCTGGTTCAAGGCACTGGCGGAGTTTGTCTGCGACGGACTCAATGAATGCGGCTACGTTTACTGCCCCGGCGATGTAATGGCGAAAACCGATGAATGGCGCCAGCCGCTGGCCGAGTGGCAGCAAAAGGTTCGACGCTGGGTAAGAACGCCCACGCCGGATGCGGCCATGCGCGTCAGTATCTTCTTTGATCTGCGCTGCATCCATGGCAGTCGCGAACTGAGCGACCAGTTACAGGCAGTAATGCTGCAGCAGGCGTCCAGCAATTCCATATTTCTCGCGGCATTGGCCGCCAACGCCCTGGACACCAAGCCGCCTCTGGGCATCTTCCGGCGTTTCGTGTTGGACCGCGACGGGGAACACCGCGACTATCTGGACCTGAAGAAGCGGGGCGTGCTGCCTGTCACGGAAATGGTGCGACTGCGGGCGCTTGCCAATGCCATACCCGCGGTCAATACCGAACAGCGTCTCAAGGCGCTGGCAGGTGGCAAACACATGACGATTGTCGACAGCCGCAACCTCGCGGATGCCCTGAATTTTATCCAGCAACTGCGGATCAGGCACCAGTGCGAGCAGATTACCCGCGGCGAAAAAGTGTCCAACAACCTCAATCCCAGGGATTTGCCAAAGATGGCAAAGGAGCAGTTACGCGATGCCTTCACCATTATCGACGATGCCCAGTCCGCCGTCAGGCAGACCTATCGCGCAGGTATGGGCTGATGTGGAGGCTGCGTCTGCGCCGACTGGCCTATGCCAGACGGACCGCAGGCACAGCCCTGCAGCATTGCTGGCGGACGCCCTTGCCTGCCACTGGGACCGACTGGCGCCAGGTATCCTTTCTGGTGGTGGATGCGGAGATGTCCTCTCTTGATGTGAGGGAGGGCGAGTTGCTGAGTGTCGGCTGGGTGGTTGTAGACCGTGGGGGCATTGACCTGGGCACCGCCCGCCATTACCTGATAAAGGCGCAGAACTCGGTAGGGCAGAGTGCCACCATTCACAGCCTGCGGGATTG
>JAHEBL010000055.1 GCA_024642265.1 Haliea sp.
AACGGTGGTTCGATCCAGACGGACCCATCCTGTTAAACGAAAAACGCCACCCGATGGGTGGCGTTTTTCGTTTAAATGGTGGGCCGTGCTGGATTCGAACCAGCGACCAATTGGTTAAAAGCCAACTGCTCTACCAACTGAGCTAACGGCCCCGAAAGGAGCAGCGTATAGTACGGATTTGGGGAGAAAACTCAAGTCCCCGGATTTATTTATTTACTCACTAACTAACCGGAATCAAGTACTTAGGTAGCGGGTGGGGTCCTGCACCCCCGCATCGATGAAGCCCTGGCGCCGCAGCCTGCAGCTGTCGCATTTGCCGCAGGCGAGGCCCTCGGGCGTTGCCTGGTAACAGGACACGGTCAGGGAGTAGTCCACGCCGAGAGCCAGACCGGCTTCGATAATTGCCCCCTTGCCCATGGACATCAGCGGGGTGTGGATGGTCAGTGGATGGCCCTCGACACCGGCACGGGTGGCAAGATTCGCCATGGTCTCGAAAGCCGCGATATATTCCGGGCGGCAGTCCGGGTAGCCGGAGTAGTCCACGGCGTTGACGCCGATAAAGATATCGCTGGCTCCCAGCACCTCGGCCCAACCCAGGGCGATGGACAGGAATACCGTATTGCGGGCCGGTACGTAGGTGACGGGGATGCCCTCGGTCGCCTCTTCCGGCACCGCGATGTTTTCATCGGTGAGGGCAGAGCCGCCGATACTGTCGAGGTTGAGCTTCACGACCTTGTGCTCTATATCCCCAAGTGCAGCAGATACCCGCTCGGCGGCGAACAGCTCGGCCCGGTGGCGCTGGCCGTAGTCAAAGCTCAGGGTATAACAGTCATAGCCCGCCGCTTTCGCCATGGCCAGCACGGTGGTGGAGTCCAGCCCACCGGAGACCAGGATGACCGCGCGCGCCTGCTCAGCCATTGCTGTCAGTGCCCCGGTGCATCGTTCCACAACAGCTTGTGCAGTTGCAGCTGCAGGCGCACCGGGAGGTTATCCGCCAGAATCCACTCCGCCAGCTCACGGCCGGACAGCTGGCCGTGACTGGGGGAGAGCAGCACATCCGACACCCGCTGCGCCAGCTGGTACTCGTCCAGCTTGAACCGGGCCCACTCGTAGTCGGCGCGGTCACAGATCACGAATTTTACCTGGTCGCGGGGCGTCAGCAGGGCAACATTGTCGTAGTCGTTGCGCGCCATCTCGCCGGATGCCGGGGTCTTGAGGTCGAGCACCTTCACCACCCGGTCATCCACACCGGCCACGCTGAGGGCTCCGCCGGTTTCCAGGGAAACCTCGTAGCCCGCATCGCACAACCGGGTCAGTAGTGGCAGGCAGGTTTTCTGGGCCAGTGGCTCGCCACCGGTAACGGTCACATAGCGCGGCTCATACGCGGCTACCCGGCCGGCTATATCATCGATGCTGAATAGCTCGCCGCCGCTGAAAGCATATTCGGTATCGCAGTACAGGCAGCGCAGGGGACAGCCGGTGAGACGCACAAAGACGGTGGGCAGGCCCACGGTGCGCGCCTCTCCCTGCAGGGAATAGAAAATTTCGGTGATCCGCAGAGTCTGCCCCGCTTTTTCGGGCTGCGCCTGCCCCGTTGAATCGGGCAGGCTGCTGTTTGCGGCGGCAGGCTGTGACATGAGGGGTTAGAGCCGGGGCTCAGTAGTTCTCGGCGAGGAAATCCGTGGCCAACTTCACAGCGGAGCTGTTGGTGGAGCCGTAACGGCTGATCACCTGGTCAAGGTATTCCTTGGCCTTATCGCGGTTGCCTTTCATGTACTGCACCTTGCCCAGCTTATACAAGGCATCGGGTGCCTTGCTGTTGTCCGGGTACTGGCTCAGCAGCATGGCAAAAGACTGCCTGGAGGACTCCAGGTCCGGCGGCTGTATCACCAGGTACAGTTCCCCCAGCCAGTAGTAGGCATTGGGGGCGTATTTCCCGGCCGGGTAATCGCGCTGGAACTTCTGGAAGGCCTGCACGGCCTGGTCGAACTGCTGGGACTGTACCAGCGAGTATGCGGCGCGATAGGCTTCGTCCTCGCCGTGCTGAGCTGCCACCGATGCCGTGCCTGCTACCGCTGGTGCGGATGCAAGTATCGCGTCGTCATCCACCGCTGGATTAGCAGTACCAACCGCCGCGGTAGCTGCACCGCCCGCCGCCGCACCACCCATTCTCTTGTCCAGGTCCATATAACGCTGCATGCTTTGCTCACGCAGGGTACGCAGCTCATTGGCCTGCTCCTCGATCTTGCCATTGAGCTGCATGACCTGCTGCTGTAACTGCTGGATCTGCATGAACAGCATACCCAGATTCTGGTCCTGGCCCTGGGTCGGCCCCGCTACCGGCTGGCTGGCCACGGGGGCGGCGGGCGTCGCTGCCGCCACGGCGGTCCCGGCGGGGGCGCTGTTGACCCCATAGCTGGTGGCCGGGTAACTCTGGGCTCCACGGGGAGCGTAGGGGTCACCGGGCGCAGTGGTCTGGGCTGCGGCGGCTCTTTCTGCCTCCAGGTCAATGTAGTCCTGTGCCTGAGAGGCGCAACCGATCGGGCCCGTCAAGATAACGAGCCCGGCAGCAACGAGTATTTTGTCCAGGAATGGCATCGTCACGGGATCAGTTTACGACAACCAGTTCCACCCGGCGGTTCTGGGCCCAGTTGGACTCTCCGGAACCGTAACCGATCGGGCGTTCCTCGCCGTAGCTGATCGCCTCGATGCGATAGTTGGCAATACCGTTCAGCACCATGTAGTCGCGTACCGAATTGGCACGACGCTCACCCAGCGCCAGGTTGTACTCGCGAGTGCCGCGCTCATCGGTGTGGCCTTCGAGACGGACTGTACTGTTGGTGCCGGCCAGTGCGGCGATGTGGGCATCCAGGGAAGCGATAGCCTCCGGGGTGAGATTGGAACTGTCATAGGCGAAATAGAAGACGTTACCGTAAGCCGCGGCGGCCTCCATCAGTCGCATCCGCTCCGCATCGGCGGCCGATGAAGAGGATGACGCCGACGCTGCGGCGGCCTCCTGCGCGGCCCTGGCAGCCGCGGCGGCAGCCGCAGCCGCAGCCGCAGCTTCTTCGTCTTCCTTGGTGCTGCTACCGGAACAGGCAACCAGAAACGCTGCGCTAAGCAGCAATGCGACAACCTTTCCTGCAACAGATACGTGTTTCATTTGAGATTCCTTCGAAGTTGAAAAAACAAGCACTCGGGTTTAGTAACTATTTCGCGCTATTTGGCGGTCAAAAACGGTGACCACGCCGGTTCCCGCACATCACCCTCGCGCGCAGGCAGGCGGAATTTCGCGCCACCATCCACAGAGACCGCAGCCAGTATGCCGCGGTCGCCAAATTTGGTGGCGTACAATACCATAGAGCCATTAGGGGCGATACTGGGGCTTTCATCCAGGGCAGTAGAGGTGAGCGTCACCAGCCGGTTAGTCACCAGGTCCAGCACTGCTATCTGGAAGTTGCCGTCCTGCTGGTGCACCAACACCACATTGCGACCGTCCTGGGCGACCCGCGCCCGCGCATTGTAATTACCTTCATAGGTTATTCGCTTGGTCGCCTTGCTGGCCAGGTCATAGCGATAGATCTGCGGCTTGCCACCCCGGTCGGAGGTGAACAGCAGCGATTTACCGTCCGGCATCCAGGCCGGCTCCGTTTCGATCGCATAGTTATTGGAGATATTGGTCAGCTGCCGGGTGGCCAGGTCCATCAGGTAGATATCCGGGTTGCCGTCCTTCGACAGCACCATGGCCATGGTCCTGCCATCGGGAGACCAGGCCGGGGCGCTGTTGAGGCCCTTGAAGTTGGTCAATTGCTCGCGCTTGCCGGTGGCGAGGTCCTGGCGAAAAATCGCCGGCCGTCCGGTCTCAAACGACACATAGGCAATCTGCACGGCATCCGGCGCCCAGGCCGGCGCCAACAGGGGCTCCCGCGACTCGAGCAGCACAACCGGCCGCGCCCCGTCTGAATCGGACATTGTCAGCCGGTAGTAGTCCTTGTTGCCCTCCCCGCCGCGGGTGACGGACACATAAAGCAAACGTGTGGCGAAAGCGCCGCGCACCCCGGTCAGGTGTTCGTAGACCTTGTCGGAGACCCGGTGTGCGAGCATGCGGGCGTCGCTGGCAGGGCCTGACTCAAAGCCCGAAAACACCCTGGTCTGGCGCAACACGTCGAACAGTTCGTAGTCCAGCCGCATCCCATTGTTGGGTTGAGGCGATGCCTTGCCGATCAGCAGGTACTCGGTTTCGAGCGCCCGCCAGTCGCGGTAAAACACCTCTTCCTGGGTGCTGGGCAGACCCAGCATGTCGGTGCGCGCCACCGGCGCAAACTGGCCGCTGCGCGTCAGGTCGGATTCGATCACCTGCGCCACATCCTCGGGCGCAGTGCCCGCGGCCTGCCACGCAAAGGGCACTACCGCGACCGCGGTCGGGTTGTCCGCACCCTGGGTTATTTCAATGGTGAGTTCAGCCCGGGCAGCAAGTGCGGCACACAACAGCAGGGAATTCAGCAGGGCAACAGCAAGGTTTTTCATCAGTAACGCAAATCCTCTGGTCTGAACAGCAGGCTGAAGCGCCTGAATGTTTTTTCGAACTCCCTGGGTGGCAGGTTCTGCAGTTCGGGGAAGCTGCCCGCCTTTTCCACCGCATTGATGGCCGACCGGTCAAAGGCGGTATTGCCGCTGCTCTTGACGACGCTGACACTCACGATTTCACCGGTTGGGATCAGTTGTATAGACAACAAAGCCTCCATCCCGTTGCGCGCGCTGGGCGGACGACTCCAGTAATTTATCACAGTCTGCTGGATAAGTGCGGCGTAGCTGGCCGCCATTTCCGCCGATGTCGCCGCCGCCTGCGCAGCGCTGGCCTCCTCTGCCACCGCCCTGGCAAGGTCGGCCCGGGTCAGGGCGGCCAGTTCCTGCTGGCTCATGCGGGGTTGTTCCGGTTCGGCTTTGGCCGGCGCGGGCGTGGGCTGCGGTTTGGCCACGGGTGCGGGCTTAGGTTTCGCCGCCACCACTGGCTTGGGGGCGGGCTTCGGTGCGGGCTTGGGTGCCGGCTTGGGTTTGGCTACCGGTGCCGGTTTGGGCTTGGGCTTGGGCGCCGGGGCAACCGGTTTTGGCTTCGGCTTGGGCTTGAATTCACTGGCATCCACCAGCCTGGCATTGATGACTTTCGGCTGCGGCTTCACAGTGATCACGTCGCGGGTCGAGTCCGCCCAGTTTGCAGTCAGGGTAAACAGCAGCAAGCCGTGCAGCAGCACGCTCGCCAGGGCCGGGCGCAGAACAATGCGCGGGACTACTGGCTTGGCATAGATTGAGCTGGCGGCGCTGTTGCTGTTCACTGCGGGTTCTCTGTCACCAGTCCGACACTGGGAGCGCCGGCCTCCTGCAAGGCCACCATCACGGTGACAACCTCGCCATAGGGCACGGCGCGGTCGCCCCAGACCAATACCGGTTTTTCCGGGCTGCGTCGCATTACCGCTGCCACGCGGTCCCTGATCGTCGCCAGGGAGAGCACCTGGTCTTCCTGGGACCCCACATTGAGAAATAGCTGGCCGGCCGCGTCCACAGAGATGATCAGTGGCTCACTGTCCTGGTTTTCCACCGGGTCAGCATTGGCCTCGGGCAGGTCAACTTTCACGCCCTGCATCAGCATGGGCGCCGTCACCATAAAAATAATCAACAGCACCAGCATCACGTCGATGTAGGGCACCACGTTGATCTCGGACATGGGGCGGCGTTTCTTGTTGCCGCGATTGCTACCTGCCACCGGCTGCGGCTCCTGCTTTCTTCTCACGCGAGCGCAGGGCGTAGGCCTGGCGCGAGAGAATACCCGAGAACTCATCCACGAAGGTGTCGTAACGGTTGCTGAATACCTCCACCTTGGAGGCGAGGCGGTTGTAGGCGAGTACTGCCGGAATCGCAGCAAACAGGCCCATGGCCGTGGCCACCAGCGCCTCGGATATACCCGGCGCTACCGTGGCGAGGGTCGCCTGGGTGGCATTGGCGAGGCCGCGGAAGGAATGCATGATGCCCCATACCGTACCAAACAGGCCGATATAGGGGCTGGTGGAGCCCACCGAGGCGAGAAACGCCAGGTGGCGCTCGAGTCGCTCTTCCTCCCGCATCATCGCCACCCGCATGGCTCGCCGCGAGCCCTCGACCAGCGCCTCCGAATCCATGTCGGACTGCTGGGCCAGCCGCGAGAACTCCTTGAAACCGGCCCGGAAAATACTCTCCATGCCCAGCATGGCATGGCCTTCGGCCGCGTGCTCATTACCCTCACGGTAGAGCTGGGCAAGGTCTATGCCCGACCAGAAGCGCTCCTCGAACTGGTACATTTCGTCGTGCGCATTGCGGAAATAGATGAAGCGCTGGACGATCATGTACCAGGACAGCATGGAGGCCACCAACAGCAGCGCCATCACCAGCTGAACCGTAAAACTGGCGTGTAACACCAGGTCGATCAGGCTCAATTGTTCTTCCAAAGACTGTTCCCCTCTAAATATCGCTATTGTTGTCCCTGCGCAGCGCGCAGCTTGCTGACCATATCCGCCGGCATGCGTCGCGGCTTCACCCCCGCCCGGTCGACACAGGCGATGGTCACGTCGCCCCGGGCCAGCACTTCAGCACCCCGCTCGACCCGCTGCTGCATGACCATGGACGCACCGCGCAACTCGCTGATGACCGCCGTCGCCACCAGTTCATCATCCAGGGTGGCCGGGCGCAGATATTGCACCTTCACATCGCGAACCACAAACATCAGATCGTGATTGAAAATGTAATTCTTACCAAATCCCAGGCTGCGCATGAATTCCGTGCGGGCGCGCTCCATAAATTTGAGGTAATTGACGTAGTAAACGATCCCGCCCGCATCGGTGTCCTCGATATAGACGCGCAGATCGAGCGAAAATTCCCCGTCACTCACGGGGCGTCCTCACTCTCCCCCAGATCCAGGGGCAGATTGCCGACCGGGTCGGCTGACGAAGGGCGCGGCAGGCCAAAATGCAGGTAGGCGTTGCGGGTGACCATTCTCCCCCGGGGAGTCCGAACCATGAAACCCTGCTGAATCAGGTAGGGCTCCAGCACATCCTCGATGGTGCCCCGCTCCTCGGATATGGCAGCCGCCAGGCTGTCGACGCCCACCGGTCCGCCATCAAATTTTTCGATCATGGCAAGCAGCAGGCGCCGGTCGAGGTGATCAAAGCCCTGCTGGTCAACGCTAAGCATGTCGAGTGCGCGATCGGCTATGTCGGCGGAGATATGGCCGTCCGCCTTCACCTCGGCGTAGTCCCTCACGCGCCGCAGCAGGCGGTTGGCGATCCGGGGTGTACCGCGGGCGCGCCGCGCAATTTCTGTCGCCCCCGCCGGATCCAGGCTCATGCCCAGTATGCCGGCGGAGCGCGCCACTATATGGGCCAGATCCGCCACCTCGTAAAACTCCAGGCGCTGGACAATGCCGAACCGGTCCCGCAACGGCGAGGTGAGCAAACCCGCCCGGGTGGTTGCTCCCACCAGTGTGAAGGGCGGCAGTTCCAGCTTGATGGAGCGGGCGGCGGGGCCTTCTCCGATCATGATATCCAGCTGGTAGTCTTCCAGTGCGGGGTACAGCACCTCCTCCACCACCGGGCTGAGGCGATGAATCTCGTCGATAAACAGCACATCACCCGGCTCCAGGTTGGTCATCAGTGCCGCTATATCCCCGGCCTTCTCCAGCACCGGGCCGGAGGTCGTCTTGAGCGACACCCCCATTTCATTGGCGATGATACTGGCCAGGGTGGTCTTGCCGAGGCCCGGTGGGCCGAAGATCAGGGTATGGTCCAGCGGCTCACCGCGGGCGCGCGCGGCCTGCAGGAATATAGCCATCTGCTCCCGCACGACCTTCTGGCCAACATATTCCTCCAGCGTGCGGGGCCTGATGGCACGATCGATCACGTCTTCCCGCGGACTCTGCGCCGCCGGCGCTATCAGGCGATCGGTTTCAATCATGGGGCGCCCCTCAAGCCTTCACCACGGATTTCAGGGCGCGCCGGATGAGGTCCTCGCTGCTGACCACGCTGTCATCGTTCACCGCCGCTACCATCCGACTCGCCTCCTGCGGTTTATAGCCCAGCGCGATCAGCGCGCCCTCGGCATCCGCCATCTTATTCGCAACCGGCACCCGCATGTCCCCGCCCGCCGCCAGAGTCACCTCTGCATCACCGCTGCCAAACCAGTCCTTGAGTTTATCGCGCATCTCCACCAGCAGGCGTTCAGCGGTTTTCTTGCCCACGCCGGGTAACGCCACCAGGGAGGAGATATCATCGCGCTGCACACAGCGGGCGAAACTGCTGGAGTCCATGCCGGAAAGAATCGTCAGCGCCAGCTTCGGGCCCACGCCGGTTACCTTGATCAACTGACGAAACAGCCGCCGGTCCCGCTCGTCAATGAAGCCATACAGTAACTGGGCGTCCTCGCGCACGACAAAATGGGTGACCAGCGACACCTCGTCCCCCAATTGCGGCAATTGAAACAGCGTGGTCATGGGCACCTGGACCTCGTAACCCACCCCGCCCACATCCACCAGGATATCGGGGGGCTGTTTCTGCACCAGTGTGCCTCGGATTCTGCCTATCATCGGGTGGCCCTGTCAGCGCAAGCGACGCCGGCGCACCGATTTGGCGCCGGCCATATTTATCAGACTCTGCCTGGTGTGGGCATGGCACAGGGCCGCCGCCAGCGCATCCGCCGCATCTTCCTGGGGCTCGGCTGGCAGTTTGAGCAGTATTTTTACCATATGCTGTACCTGGGACTTGTCCGCCGCCCCGGTTCCCACCACCGACTGCTTGATCTGCCGGGCGGAATACTCCGACACCTCCATCTCGCGCGTCACGCAGGCGACGATCGCCGCGCCCCGCGCCTGGCCCAGCTTGAGCGCAGAACCCGCACTCTTGGCCAGAAATACCTGTTCTATCGCCAGCTCCGTAGGGCCGTGCAATTCCACCAGTTCGGTGACGCTGGCATAGATTATCCGCAGCCTCTCCGGCAGTTCGCCGTCCGGCAAGCGGATCACGCCGCTGGTGACATACTCGCTGCGCCCGGACACGTAATTGATTATGCCGAAGCCTGTTTTACGTGAACCGGGGTCAATCCCCAGGATGAGCGACATGCAAATATCCGCTGAATGCGTCAGGCGCTTATTATGTACAAATTTACAGTATTTATCAGCATTGGAGGTGGCTCCCTTCGCACTAATTTCACGGGCGCAGGAATCTCAAGCTCTTTGTTCGGCGATGGCAGCTGCAGGCGGCCGGCAGTTCTTGCCGGGACCGTCTGAGGCCATGGATGGCCGCAGCGAGCCTGCATGGATGCGGTTTTTGCGTGTCCCGGGAGGAACTACCAGCCGCCTGCAGCGACGCAAGATGCGCACGATCTGCTATTGAACGACTAAAGACTGGCCAGAACCTCGTCCGGAATATCAACATTGGTGTAGACGTTCTGCACATCATCGAGGTCTTCCAGAGCGTCGACCAACCCCATCAGGGCCTCGGCACCCTCGGCATCCACCGCTACGGTGGTGGAGGCGATCATGGTCACCTCACCATCGTCCGGCACAAGATCCGCCCCCTCCAGACCGGCCTTTACCGCACCGAAGTCCTCCCAGGCAGAAATCACGTCGACGGAGCCGTCGTCATTGAGCTGGATATCCTCGGCGCCGACCTCAAGGGCGGCCTCCATCAGGCGCTCCTCGTCGACGCCCGGGGCAAAACTGAGCCGCCCCTTGCGGGTGAACAGATAGGCTACCGAGCCGTCGGTGCCGAGGTTACCGTTGCGTTTGGTGAAGGCATGGCGCACATCGGCCACGGTGCGATTGCGATTGTCGGTCATCACCTCAACCAGGACAGCGATGCCACCGGGAGCATAACCCTCGTAGGTCAGCTCCTCCATGTTGTCGGTTTCGTTGGCGCCGGCGCCGCGGGCGATGGCGCGATCGATGGTGTCCCGGGTCATATTGGCCGCCAGGGCCTTGTCGATGGCAGCCCGCAACCGCGGATTGTCCTCGGCAAGGGCGCCCTGCTTTGCTGCGACCACCAGTTCGCGGATGAGCTTGGTGAACATCTTGCCGCGCTTCGCATCCTGGGCGGCCTTGCGATGCTTGATATTGGCCCACTTGCTGTGACCGGCCATAACGGTCTTCCTTCTATATATTGCTGGCGCTACATAGGTGCGGCGCTACTGGCCCTGCGCGCCCTCTTCCCGGGTCTGGCGCAGCCGGATATTAAGTTCGCGCAATTGCTGGGCACTCACATCACCGGGCGCATCCGTCATCACACAGTGTGCAGTCTGGGTTTTCGGGAAGGCGATAACATCGCGGATGGACTGGGTACCGGTCATCAGCATCACCAGGCGATCCAGGCCAAAAGCCAGGCCGCCGTGGGGCGGGGCGCCGTATTGCAATGCCTTGAGCAGGAAGCCGAATTTTTCCTCGGCCTCCGCCTCGTCTATCTGCAGGACGCGGAATACCGCTTCCTGCATGTCGCGCTGGAAGATACGGATGCTGCCACCGCCGAGTTCGCAGCCGTTGAGGACCATGTCATAGGCACGGGATAACGCCTCCCCGGGATTTGCCGCCAGCTCCTCGACTGAACCGGATGGTGCTGTAAAGGGATGGTGCAGCGGCGTCCAGTTACCAGAGCTGTCCTGCTCGAACATGGGGAAATCGACCACCCACAACGGTGCCCAGCCCTCGCCTACCAGACCCTGGTCCTCGGCTACCTTGATACGCAGGGCTCCGAGCGCCTCATTGACCACTTTGGCGCGGTCGGCACCGAAGAAAATGATATCGCCGTTACTCGCCTCCAGGCGCTCCATCATCCGGGCCACGATCTCGTCGGGCATGAACTTGAGAATAGGCGACTGCAGCCCTGCCACGCCTGCGTCAATATCATTTACCTTGATCCATGCGAGACCCCGGGCACCGAAGATCGATACGTAACTCGTGTAATCATCGATTTCCTTGCGACTGATGGTTGCGCCACCCGGTACCTTGAGGGCCGCTACCCGTCCCTGCGGATCGTCAGCGGGGCCGCGGAATACCTTGAAATCCACCTGCTGCATCAGGTCATCGATGCTGACGAGTTCCAGGGGAATGCGCAGGTCGGGCTTGTCTGAACCATAGCGTTCCATGGCCTCGGCGTAGGCCATGTGCGGCATTGCGGGCAGATCCACGCCCAGCACGGACTTGAACAGTTCGCGGATCATGCGCTCGGCGATGCCCATGATGCCAGCCTCGTCGAGGAAAGAGGTCTCGATATCGATCTGGGTGAACTCGGGCTGGCGGTCGGCCCGCAGGTCCTCGTCGCGGAAACACCTGGCGATCTGGTAGTAACGGTCGAAACCGGACACCATCAGCAGTTGCTTGAACAGCTGTGGCGACTGGGGCAGCGCGAAGAACTGGCCGGGATGCGTTCGGCTGGGAACCAGGTAGTCCCGGGCACCCTCCGGGGTTGCACGGGTGAGGATGGGGGTTTCGATATCCAGAAAACCCTCGCCATCAAGGAAATTGCGCACCGCGGAGGTGATCCTCGAGCGCAGGATAAGCCGCTGCTGCATTTCCTGCCGGCGCAGATCCATATAACGGTACTGCAGGCGGACCTCTTCACCGACAGCGGTGTACTCGTCCAGCTGGAAGGGCGGTGTCGCCGCCTGGTTGAGAATTTCCAGCTCCTTGCCCAGCACCTCTATCTGCCCGGTAGCCATGGCCGGATTAATGGTGGCATCGGAACGTGCCCTTACCCGGCCGGTCACCTTCAGCACATATTCGCTGCGCACCCGGTCGGCGAGCTGGAAGTGCTCTTGTGTGTCCGGATCGAACACCACCTGAACAATGCCCTGGCGATCCCGCATATCAAGGAAAATAACTCCACCGTGGTCACGGCGCCGGTCGACCCAGCCACAAAGCGTGACTGTTTCATCAATGTTGGCTGTTCCCAAAGCGCCACAATAGTGACTGCGCATAATCTGCTTTCCGTCTGGATTTGCTGGCCGGGCCCACGTGGGCCTGGAACGAGGTCGGGCTTTTCTAGCTGTCGCCAGTAGTGGTGCTGGCTGGCTTGGTGCTGGCGGCGGGCGCTGCCGCGGAGCCGGTAGAGGCGGCAGTATCTGCTCCCCCGGCCAGGTTTTTCTTGTTTCCCGTCTTGAAATCGGTCTCGTACCAGCCACCGCCCTTGAGGCGAAAGGCCGCGGCGGAAACCTTTTTCTTCAGTGACGCGGCGCCACAGGCCGGACAGTCCTGTAAAGGCTCATCGCTGACTTTTTGCAACGCCTCCAGCTCCTTGCCACAGGCCTGGCACTGATATTCGTATATCGGCATGATTTCGACCCACCAATGATCAAACGTCGTTTGCGAGAAATTTTAGAGGCGCGGATTTTAACCCATGCAGGCATAGAGGCCAAGCCGGGACTAACACAATCAGGAGGGGGCAGAGTGCCCTGCACCTTGCGGTGCTGCGGGGTGAAGACTTCTGCTCTCCCGCCCGACCGGGGCCGGGGCGGGAGAGACGGATCCGTCGCTTAGGAAGCGGCGAATTCCTTCAGCTTCTTCAGGGGACGAATCTTGACCGCAATGCTCGCAGGCTTGGCCTTGAACACAGTCTCCTCACCGGTGAAGGGGTTGATACCCTTGCGCGCCTTGCGGGCGGGCTTCTTCACAGTGGTGATCTTGAGAATGCCGGGAATGGTGAACTCACCCACGCCGCGCTTCTTGATGCTGCGCTCGATCAGTGAGTGCGTTTCGTCCATGACGTCACCGACCTGCTTCTTGGTCAGACCCGTGCTGTCAGCAATGCTGGCAACGATCTGGCTCTTGGTCAGTTTATCAGTAATTACCGCGCCGACCTTCTTGGGTGCCGGTGCGGCTTTCTTGGCTACTGCCTTTTTCTTGGCCGGAGCCTTCTTGGCCGCTACCTTCTTGCCTGGAGCCTTCTTCTTAGCTGCTGCTTTTTTAGTTGCCATGTTATTTTTAACCTTCCATTTAAAGTGAACTGAAACATGTGTTGAACCCGGACTGCAAGCCTCCCCTGACCGCCGAAAACAGTGCCGCCACAAGTTACGGGTAAATGTATAAATGATGAAACGCTACAATACAAGCGTTTTTCGAGGTCCGTAGCGAAAAAACACTGTTTTTGCAGGCCTGGGCGACCTCCATCACAGTAATCGGGTGTTTTTGCCGCATCTTGCAGCAGGGCAACTGCGCACCAAACCGGAGCGCTGTACCCTCGGGGTGTTCAGTCGTAAACTAGCCGCCCTGTCGATACCCACACTTCGGATTCCCGCATGCGCACCAGTAACTTCCTCATCGCCACCCAGAAAGAGACCCCTGCCGATGCCGAGGTCATAAGTCACCAGTTGATGCTGCGCGCGGGTCTTATCCGCAAGCTTGCTTCGGGTCTTTATACCTGGTTGCCACTGGGCTTACGGGTGCTGCGCAAGGTAGAGGCCATCGTGCGCGATGAGATGGATAAATCGGGCGCCCAGGAACTCAGCATGCCAGTCATGCAGCCGGCCGAGTTATGGCAGGAGTCCGGGCGGTGGGAGCAATATGGACCCGAACTGTTGCGAATCAGGGATAGACACGAACGGGACTTCTGCCTGGGGCCGACGCACGAGGAGGTCATCACCGACCTGGTGCGCAATGAAATCAAGAGCTACAAACAGCTGCCCGCCAATTTCTACCAGATCCAGACCAAGGTGCGGGATGAGATCCGGCCCCGCTTCGGCATCATGCGTTCCCGGGAGTTCCTGATGAAGGACGCCTATTCGTTTCATGCCACCCAGGAGTCGCTGGAGGCGACCTACCAGCTGATGCACCAGACCTACAGCAACATATTCACCCGTCTGGCCCTGGAGTTCCGTCCGGTTATCGCCGACACCGGCAGCATTGGGGGCAGCGCCTCCCACGAATTCCACGTACTGGCAAACTCCGGCGAGGACGACATCGCCTTCAGTGACTCCGGCAGCTATGCGGCCAATGTTGAAATGGCTGAAGCCATCAGCCCCGATGCAGATCGCCCGCTGCCCGCTGCCGACTTGCAGGAAGTCGCGACACCAGGGGTCAAGTCGATAGAGGAGCTTGTTGAATTTCTCGGGGTTGATGCGACAGGCACCCTGAAAACCCTGCTGGTTGCAGCGGAGCGCGAAGGCGAACTCGTGGCACTGGTGCTGCGCGGCGACCACCAGCTGAATCCCATCAAGGTAGAAAAACTGGCAGGTGTCGCCTCCCCCCTGCGCATGGCGACCGAGGAAGAGACCCGCGCAGCCTGTGGCAACGGCTTCGGCTCACTTGGGCCAGTGGGACTTGAGGTGCCTGTTATCGTTGATCGCAGTGCGGCCTGCCTGGCAGATTTCACCTGTGGCGCCAACCGGGAGGGCTTTCACCTTACCGGGGCCAACTGGGAACGGGACTGCCCGCTCGAGCGTGTGGAAGACCTGCGCCGGGTGCAGGAGGGCGATCCCAGCCCGGACGGCCAGGGCACGCTGCAGATCAAACGCGGCATCGAGGTGGGACACATATTCCAGCTGGGCACCAAGTACAGCGAGGCAATGAACGCCAGGGTGCTGGATGAAACAGGCAGGAACGTCACCATGATCATGGGCTGCTACGGTATCGGCGTGAGCCGCATCGTGGCCGCCGCCATCGAACAGAACCACGATGAGAGCGGCATCATCTGGCCGGCCAGCATGGCGCCTTTCCAGGTTGCCATCATCCCGCTCAACATGCACAAGTCACCGGAGGTCGCCCAGTGCGCCGATGAACTGTACCGCGCGTTGACCGACGCCGGCGTCGAGGTGCTGATGGATGACCGCAACGAGCGGCCCGGGGTCAAGTTCGCGGACATGGAGTTGATCGGGATTCCACACCGCATCGTGGTGGGCGACCGCGCCCTGGCAGACAACAATATAGAGTATAAAGGGCGCCGGGATGAGGAATCTCAGCTGCTACCGCGGGCTGACATCCTGGATTTTGTCCAATCCCTCTTGTAATACCCGGGTAAATAAGATTGCCCGGGTGTTTGACATTGGTTTTACACCCAACCAATATGGGGGTACGGAGCACAGGGCAGCTACCGAAACGACCGAATGACCGACATACAAAAACTAAGTCAATGGAATCGGGACATCTCCAGGGCCATCGCAGCCCTTGGCAGCGATACGTTTTTTCCGACTCTGATCCAGGCCATCCAGGGCCAGGTGAAATTCGATTACCCCCAGGTATGGGTCTTTCACCGCGACCTGCCGCCAAGAATTCTGTACCACGAGATACCCGACCACGCCTTCCAGAGCCAGGTTGATTCGTACCTGGAAGGGCCCTATAGCGAGGACCCCTTCTACCGCACGTCGATGGAACACCCCCGCTCAAAGCTGTACCGCATGTCGCGTATCACCCTGGGCAAACTCCGCCAGTCGGAATATTACCAGGGCTATTACGGGGACACCGGCACGGTGGATGAGGCCGCCTATATAGCCAAGCTGCGCGGCGGCAGTGTTATCAACCTCGACATGATGCGCCTGCCCGAGCACGGGGAGTTCAGCGACGCCGAGTACGAGACCCTGTACCTGCTGGCAGAGCCGGTGTCCGAGTTGCTCAAGTGTCACAGCGAGCACGACAGCTTCGCGGTGACCCACCTGATCCAGCCCGGCATCGACCACCAGATCGACCTGGCATTTCGCACTTTCGGCGAGTCGATTCTGTCACCGCGTGAAAAAGGCGTACTTGAACTCATGTTGCGCGGCTATGGCACCGACGTCTCGGCACAGCGCCTGGGCATCGCGGTTGAGACGGTTCGTCGCCACCGCAAGAGCATTTACCGCAAACTCGATGTGAGCTCCCAGACCGACCTGTTCTCGCTATTTATCAATGCCCTGTCCTGCCTGGGCCGGGCTGGCGGCGGCGACCCCCTCAGCGTGTACATGTCACCCCGCTAGGCCTGCCCACCCGGCCATGGGCAAGGCCGGGAATTACAATCCGAAATCGCTGCGGCTGTCCCCTCATTCGCTGCCCAAACTAGGGCATTGAGTCACACAGGTGAAGCAGGGATAGTGCGCACTTACCGGTAAACATGCGGTGACACAATGTCGCTAGAGGCCGATTGGTTCTTGCGAGCTCATCCGGAGATCACCACTATTGAGGTCCTTCTCCCCGACTGCAACGGCATCATGCGTGGCAAATGGCTGCCACGCCACAAGCTCGGCTCCATATTCGAGGGTGAACTAAAGCTCCCGAAGACCGCCCTGAGCCTGGACATCTGGGGCAGGGACGTTCAGGAACTGGTGTTCGCCTCTGGCGATGCCGATGGCATCTGCCGGCCAGTGGAGGGCTCCCTGCTGCCCACGCCCTGGTCCCCCGGCGGTCAGCACGGCCAGGTCATGCTCTCCATGTTCAGCGACGATGGGTCACCCTATATGGGCGACCCCCGCCACGTTCTCAAGCAGGTCCTGAGCCTCTACCAGGAAGCGGGCTGGCGCCCGGTGGTGGCGGCGGAGCTGGAATTCAGCCTGGTACGCTGGGATGAGTCACAGCCCGGGCACACCTGCCCCTCCCTGCCCGGCAACTCCCCTGTGGGCGGCAATACCTACGGCCTGGATGTGCTCAATCATCACCAGGCCCTGCTGGAAGACCTGCGCCTGGCCTGCGAGCTGCAGGACCTGCCGTTTGACGGGGTGGTGAAGGAGTCGGCGCCATCCCAGTACGAAATCAACATGCACCACGTCGACAACCCGGTGCTCGCCGCCAAGCAGATCATGATGATGAAGCGCCTGATCAAGGGCGTCGCCGGGAAGCACGGCCTGATCGCCAGCTTCATGCCCAAGCCCTTTGAAAACGAGGCCGGCAACGGCATGCATGTGCACTGCAGTGTGCTGGACGAAAAAGGGGCCAACATCTTCGACGACGGGACCGAGCTGGGCACCCCGCTATTGCACAATGCCATTGGCGGCTGCCTGCAGCATATGGCCGAGTCGGTCGCCATTTTTGCCCCCAGCTACAACGCCTACCGCCGCTTCCAGCCGGGCTGTCATGCCCCCACCTTCCCCAGCTGGGGCTATGAGAACCGCACGGTGGCGGTGCGGGTGCCTGCCGGCAGCAACAGCGCCCGTCGACTCGAGCACCGGGTGGCTGGCGCGGACGCCAATCCCTACCTCCTGTTTGCCGTACTGCTGGCATCGATGCGCGAGGGTATCCTGGCAAACCTGTCGCCCGGCAAACCGGTGACCGGTGACGGCTACGCCAAGGTGAAGAAGAGCCTGCCGGTGTACATGAAGGACGCGGTCGGCCTGTTCAGTGAGTCAGACTTTATCCGCAAGGCCCTGGGCGCCGAATTGCAGCGGATTTTCACCCTCACCAAGGAGCAGGAGATCGCCGAATTTCGACGGCGCATCACCGAGCTTGAGTACCGCTCCTACCTGGAGCAGTTGTAACAGCCGATCCCCTGCGGCCGGCGGCGCCAAACCCGGTGACATAATGGCGCGAACTGCCATGGACTCCTCCTGAGCCCGATGTTACAACTCACCCCGTGAAAACATACCCCCCCATCGGCATCGCAACAGCCCCGGCCCGCTCGCCTGTCACGCAGGCAATATCCGCCCTGGTGGTCGCCCTGTGGCTCATTCTCGCCGCCGTCCCGGCACCGGCCCAGCTGGCTGACCAGTGCACGACAGCCGTCAGCGAGGGCGAGGAACTGTCCGACCAGCTGGAGATCCTCAGCTGGAATATCCAGAAGGCCAGCAATACAGGCTGGGCGAGGGACCTGGCGGAGCTCAGCGGCGGTGTAAACCTGGCATTTATACAGGAGGCGTCCATCCAGGCGCGCATCCCCGAGGCAGTCCAGGGGCCTCTTTACCAGGCCTTCGCCCAGGGCTATACCACCAGCGACTACGAGACCGGCGTCATGACCCTGAGCAGCAGCTCCCCCAGCCTGCGCTGCCAGTTCACCAGCTGGGAGCCCTGGCTGGGCACACCAAAAGCCACCAGTGTCACCGAGTTCCCCCTGGCCGGGCGTCCCGACCGCCTGCTCGCCATCAACGTGCACGCGGTCAATTTCGCCCTCGGACTGGAGGAATTCCGCCAGCAATTCCGCGCGCTCATTGACCTGCTGGCCCGCCACAAGGGGCCCGTGATCCTGGCGGGCGACCTCAACACCTGGAGCGAGGACAGGCAGGCCCTGGTGGACGACTTCACGAGGGAATACGGTCTCGCACCCGTGGCGTTCAAACCGGACCTGCGCTCAACCGTCTTTGGCCGCGCGCTGGACCATATCTATACCCGGGGCATGCACACCATTGCGGCCAGGGTGGTGCCGGTCGCCACCTCGGACCACAACCCGCTGCTGGTGCGGCTGGCGCTCAATTAGTGGCAGGCAAACTGCTGCTCGCACTGGCGCTGGTCCTTGCCCTGGCCTCACCCACCCGGGCTGAGCCCGACTCGGCAAGCGAGGCGGAAATTCAGTACCTGCTGGAGTTTGTCGCCAACAGCAACTGCGATTTTATCCGCAACGGCAGCAGCCACGACCCCGCCGAGGCCGCCGATCACCTGCGACTCAAGTACAAGCGCGGCGGAAAATATGCCGGCAGCGCCGAGCAGTTCATCGACCGGCTGGCGAGCGAGAGTTCCTGGACCGGCAAGCCCTACACAGTCAATTGTGGAGGTCGCATCGAGCCCACCCGGGACTGGTTGCACGGCGCGCTGGCAGACTACCGCAACAGACGCACCGCCGACGAAACCGGAAAAGCCCCAGCGACGCAGTAGCGCTATAGCGGGGGCTCCCGGTTGACGGGCAAACCCTGCGTTACCACCGCAGCTGCCATATGGCCATTCGCCGGCATGGCCCGATGCTGCCGCTCCAGCCGCCGCACCAGGGCGAACGCCGCCACTATCGCCAGCAGGCCAAACAGCATCGCACCAAATGCCTCCCCTGCCATCACCCCCCGCGGGCCATACCAGTTGGCGCCCAGGTAAACCGCCGGAATAGTGCCCAGCAACGCCCTGCCGAAGTTGAACGCGGTTGCCCAGTGGGCATGGTGCAGGTTGTTGAAACTGGCGTTGGAGACAAACAGGAGGCCATTGAAAACGAACGCGCCCACCAGGAAATGGCAATAAAACAGGATCAACTCCCGCGCCATGCCGCTGGCGGAAAAAGCGCTGACGATAAGGTCTGCGCAGAGCAACAGCAAAAGCCATACAGCGGCCACGTACACAACATTGAATAGCACCGCATTGGCCAGGGTTGAGCGGACCCGGTCATAGCGCCCGGCACCGGCATTCTGACCCACGATCGGGCCTATCGCACCGGACAGGGCGAATATCGCGGCCATGGCCAGGGGGGTGATGCGACCCATGATGGCGGCACCCGCCACGGCGCTGTCGCCAAAGCGGGACATGGTCACCAGCACGAAGCTGCCGCCGATGGGCGTGGCGATGTTGGTCAGTACCGCCGGGGCGGCAATCGTCAGTATCGGCCGAAGGTCAGCCAGGAACTGCGCCCAACTGATCCGGCACGGCAGGCGGTGCACTACCGCGAGCGCATGCCAGGCAACCAGCAGAACCACCAGGCGCGCGACCACAGAGGCAAAGGCGGCGCCCTCCAGGCCCCAGCCGAAGGTGAAGATGAACAGCGGGTCCAGCGCGGCGTTGACCAGCGAACCCAGCACGGTGGCCCACATGGAGCGGCGGGCATCCCCGAGTGCCCGCACCCCGGTTGCGGCGCTCATGCCCAGCACCAGTATGGGCATGCTGGGCAGCATGATACTGGCATAGCTCACGGCATAATCGAGAGTCTGGCCCCTCGCCCCGAGCAGGGCGAGCAGGGCCGGCAGGTGAAACCACCCTATGGCACTGATAATGGCTGCCAGCAGGAAATTGAACGCCATCGCGCTACTGCAGTAGCGCCGCGCCAGGTCCCGGCGCTGACTTCCCTCTGACCGCGCGACCAGCGCACCCAGCGCAATCTGCAAACCAATGCTTACGGATATCAGAAAGAACAACAGGGTACCCGCAAAACCGACGGCTGCCGCCAGTTCCTGCTCACCCAGCAGGGTGAGGAAATACATATCGACCATATCCACCGCAAACATCGCCACCAGGCCGGTGGCACTGGCGCCGGTCATCACCAGCACATGGCGCATGGTCGAACCCTGCAGGAACACGGCCCTGCTGGTCATTCCGACGCTCAAGAGCGGCGCCCCGCAGCGGGCCCGCAGGGGTGCAAAGCGGGCCTGTGCCGGGTTCCTTGTGTCCACGTCGGGTACATGGGTCAGCCTGCCTGGGCAAATCCGCATGATACTCCACAAGCGCGCAGCTGTGGGGGGCCGCACCGATGGCGGCAACGGAAGTCCCTGCTATCCTTACAAACAGGCAAACATGGAAAGACTTTTCAGGCACCAGCGGCTAACATTGGCGCTCTTTACAATGCCGAGGACTGGCAACCCAGATGACCGAACGCAAAACCAAACCAGACCTGATCCGCATCAATGCAGCCATTTTCATCGGCCTGCCCCTGGCCGCGTTGCTGCTGGTACCCGCCTGGGGTATCTACCGGGGCTTTGATACGTTCCAGTGGTTGTGGGCACTGGCATTCCTGTACCTCAACGGCATGTCCATCACCGGGGGCTATCATCGCCTGTGGGCGCACAAGGCCTATGAGGCCAGCCCTGTCCTCAAGTGGCTGTATGCGTTCTGGGGAGCCGGCGCGCTGCAGAACAGCATTCTTATCTGGGCATCCGACCACCGCCGTCACCACCGCCACGTTGATGACAACGAGCTGGACCCCTACTCCGCCGGCCGCGGACTCTGGTTCAGCCATATGGGCTGGATGCTGCGCGAATACCGCAGCAGTGAGAACGATTTCAGCAACGCAAAAGACCTGCAACGCGACCCGGTGGTCGTGTGGCAACACCGGCACTATGTTCCCCTCACCGTCTTTATGAACCTGGGACTGCCGCTGCTGCTGGGTATCTGGCACGGCGATATCATCGGCACACTGCTGCTGGTGGGCCTGCTGCGACTGGTGATAAACCACCACGTGACGTTCTTCATCAACTCTCTGGCCCACTTCTGGGGCTCGCGCCCTTACACCGAGGCAAACAGCGCCCGGGACAACGGCTTTCTGGCCTTCCTCACCTACGGCGAGGGCTATCACAATTTTCACCACATTTTCCAGACCGACTATCGCAACGGCATCCGCTGGTGGCAGTGGGATCCGACCAAATGGATGATCAGTCTCTGTTCCCGACTGGGCCTGGCCGACAACCTCAACCGGGTGCCTGATTTCAAAATACAACGGGCGCTGCTCGATACCGAATTCGAACGGGCCAGGGCTCGCCTGGAAAGTGCCCAGAACGGCGAGTCCCTGCGCGAAGTGCTCGAGCGCGAGTACCAGGAATTCACCGAATCCATCAACCAGTGGACAGCCCTTCAGGCCCAGCGCTACGGGCGCAAGAAAGAACAGCTGGGCGGGGCATTCGAGGTGAAGAGACTCCACCTGCAGCAAAAGTGGGAACACGCCGCCCTGCGCACCAGGCTGAAGGAGCTGGAGTACTCACTGAAGATGCAACGCAAACGCCTCAGCCTGCTGATGCAGCAACTCCAGTTGCAGGCCCAGCCCGCCTGAAAGCCCGGAGTCGGGACCGCCTGAAAAACCCAGGGCGGACCCGCCCCGATGATCCGGCAGCAGGGCACCAGCGTAACCTTTCCCTGTGGTACCGTAACAGCTACCTTTCAACTCTCGACCAGGACTTCCGACATGGCCAAAACTGTTCACGATTTCAGCTGCGCGACAACCGGCGGCAAGAAAAAATCCCTTGGTGACTACAAGGGCAAGGTGCTGCTGGTGGTCAACACCGCCTCAAAATGCGGATTCACCCCCCAGTTTGCCGGCCTCGAGGAGATGTACGAAAAGTACAAGGAGCAGGGTTTCGAAATACTGGGCTTTCCCTGTAACCAGTTCGGCAAGCAGGACCCGGGCAGCAACGACGAGATCATGGAGTTCTGCCAGCTCAACTACGGCGTCAGCTTCCCCATGTTCGGCAAGATCGAGGTCAACGGCAGCGGCGCCGACCCCCTGTTCAAGTACCTCAAGAAAGAAGCCCCCGGCGCCCTCGGCACCGAGGGCATCAAGTGGAACTTCACCAAGTTCCTTATCGATGCCGACGGCAACGTGGTCAAGCGCTACGCCCCCACCGACAAGCCCAAGGCCATCGAGAAGGACGTTAAAAAGCTGCTGGGGTAACCATTTGCCCCATTAACGTTGGCGATCTTGAGCCCCGCCTCCGCCCACTAAGCTCGTCGGCCTGCGCCGGGTCAGCCTGCTGAAAAGGCCGCAGCTCCATCGACAAACCCGGCTGCTGCGGAACTCGACCATTTTTTGCTGCGCAAAAAAATTGGGACTCGAACAGTCCTCGCAGAAAGCCCCGGGTTTGTCGATTCCGCTAAGCGCGGCCTGATTTTTTCAGCAGGCTGACCCGGCGCAGGCCTACCACCGAGCAGAATTCCGGAAACCGCCATCTACTTTGCATCTGATATGACACTCGATGTGAGGGCTGGTGCAGGCCAGGGATTGGTGAACAATCAGGCCGCGGCTTAAGCTTTCCAGCATTTTCGGGGGCTTTCTGCGAGCACTGTTCGAATCCGAATTTTTCGCGCAGCGAAAAATCGTTGAGTTGCGCAGCAGCCCGAAAATGCTGGAAAGCTTGCGGCCGTTCACAGAGCCCATGCCACCGAAAGCCCGGAGCCGGAGCGCAGCCAAATGATTAGCAGCTAAACAGCGAAAACCATCAGTGCTCCCGGGTAGCCCGGAACTCCAGCTCCGGCCAGCGCTCTTCCATCAACGCCAGGTTCACCCGGGTTGGAGCCAGGTAGGTGAGGTGGCCGCCGCCATCGACGGAAAGATGCTCGGCCGCCTTGCGCCGGAACTCCTCCAGCTTGCGCGGATCGTCGCAGTGGACCCAGCGGGCGGTATAGACATTCACCGGCTCGTAACGAGCCTCCACCTTGTACTCGTCCTTGAGGCGGTAAACCACCACGTCGAACTGCAGCTGGCCCACCGCACCTACTACCAGGTCACTGCTGTTGACTGGCGCGAACACCTGGGTGGAGCCCTCCTCGGACA
>JAHEBL010000165.1 GCA_024642265.1 Haliea sp.
CCAGGCACCAACAGCACCCCAGGGCAGCTCGTATTCCAGGCTGGCGGTAAACAGGGTTTTATCCGCGCCCTGGTCAGCCAACTGATAGCGAAACCAGGCATTGCGGAACGGCGGGGCCGGTTTGTCGCCACGGTGCAGGCGGATGAGAAAGCCCTGCCCTTCCTCCCACTCGACGACTGTTTCCTGGATGTAGCTGCTGGCATTGCGGTAGACGTAACGACTGGCCCCAACGCCTTCGCGTTGCTCGCTGACAATCTCGGTTTTAACAATGCCGGGGACGTAGTTGTGTGCCAGTGAAATATCGCGCAGCTTTTCCCAGACCTGCGCGCGGGGCATATCAAGTACGATCTGTGCGCTCACCTTGCGTGTCATGTTCTGGCTTCCTCCAGTTGTGCCTTGAGTGCGTCGATGATCATCGGCAGGCCGATAGTAATCTGGTCCCGCTTGAGAAATGACTGCAGTTCCCCGGGGATACCTGGCCCGCCGGTGTTGCTTCGACCTTCGCCACGCGTCGCGCTGCGCGTTTGATTGGCACTGTCTGCAGCCGCAGTTGTCCTTGCGTCCAGGGAGGAGCGCAGGCAGACCGCACCCACGACGACCTGAATCACCGCAAAATAAGCCTGCAATGACTGTTCGAGAGTAAACCCCGCCTCGCACAGCTTCGTGACAAATGCGTCGGTGACCGCTATCGCCTGCTGGCCAACAGGCAGCGAACCTAATAGCGGCACCCAACTAAGCTCCCTGCACAGTGCCTCGTACATGCCGCGGGCAGCCTGCTCAACCCACCGCTCCCAGGGCAGCGTGTCGTCCGGCACGACACTCGCCCGCGCGATAAACGCCTCCAGCGAGGCAGCCAGCAGGTCGTCCTTGGTAGGGAAGTGCTTATACATGGCCATTGGGCTCACGCTCAGGCGTGACGCCACGTTGCGCATCGAGAGCTTGTCGACACCCACCTCGGCGATGACCTCGAGTGCGGCTTCCACGTAGGCATCGCGATTCAGGGCGGCCCTGGTCATAACCAGCCACGCCCTTCCGGTCGGGTTATACCGCATGCCGGGATCAGGTGCCGCTGGTCAGCGTGAGACTTGTACATGCTGCATGCCCGTTTGCCATGGAAGCTTGGCATCCTAACAGGATGGGTTTACACTGTAAACCGCGCACTTGGCACCGCTGGAATTGGCAACAACCTGTTGAGACAGATAATGAAAGATACACCCCTACCGACCCTGATTCCTCGCGCCGCCCGCTTACTGCCCCTCTTTTTTGCGCTTTGTGCTGCAAGCCACAGCATCACTTCGCAAGCGCAAACTGCCGTATCGGGAAGCAGCGTCGCGCCGCTGTTCCAACGCACCGAGCAGCGCGAACCCTGTGCCGATTACGAGGCTACCGGACGCCCCCTGTTTGGCGACCTGCACGTGCATACCAGCTACTCGTTCGATTCCTACCTCTCAAGCCAGCGGCGTGATCCCTGGGATGCCTACCGCTATGCCAGGGGTGAGGCCATCATCCTGCCGGACGCGAACGGGGAGCAGAAAGTCATGGCCAGGATAGGCCGCCCACTCGATTTTACCGCCGTCACCGATCACGCCGAGTTCTTCGGGCAGATCAACGTCTGCACACTGGACAGCAGCAAGGCCGGTTACTGGTGGCCTCACTGTGCGATGACGCGGGCCCGGAACATCTGGCTGCAGCTGCTCGCAGCCACCTGGTGGACAGACCTGGGCGGCCAACTGGAGGACCCCCCGCAGAAGTCCTTTGCCTGCACACTGTCGGACTGCGATGCAGCCGATGCCGAGACCTGGCTGCGCACGCAGCAGGCGGCTGAAGATAACTACGATCGCAGCGCCGCCTGCGACTTCACCACCTTCGTGGGCTACGAGTACACCGAGGCCTTTAACCAGAACAACATGCACCGCAACGTGATCTTCCGCAACGAACATGTCACGGCATCACCTGTCACCGTCTATGACACGGGTTACGACAGCTTCCCCAGCCTGTGGCGGCAATTGCGGGAGCGCTGTACCAACCTGGATAGCGGCTGTGACGTAATGGCCATCCCCCACAACTCCAACCTCTCCGGAGGGCGGATGTTCAACGATCCCCAATCGAGCGAGGAGCTGGAGAATCGCCTGTTTTTCGAACCGGTGGTGGAGCTGGTGCAACACAAGGGTGCCTCGGAGTGCCGCTATGACCGACTGCGCGGCATGGGTCTCGACACCGTTGACGAGCAGTGTGACTTTGAACAGATTGCTGCTGATAACCTCAATATGCTTGGCTCGGTGCACGGCAAGGTACGCACCGAGCGCGCCAATGCAGTTCCTCTGGAGAATTTTGCCCGCCGCAACATGGTGCGCAACGCCCTCAAGGACGGCCTCCTGCTGCAGGATAAACTCGGCGCCAACCCCTTTGTCATGGGCTTCATTGGCAGCACCGATACCCACAGCGCCGCTCCCGGCAGCGCCGAGGAGGACAACTACGTGGGACACCTGGGCCGACGGGACTCGCAGTACAACAACGTGCAGGACCACTTCTACTCAAACCCGGGCGGCCTTGCCGTGGTATGGGCGCAGGAGAACTCCCGCGACAGTATTTTCGAGGCGATCCGGCGCAAGGAGACCTACGCCACCAGTGGCACCCGGCCGATACTGCGCTTCTTTGCGGGCGACCTGGACAGGGAGCTGTGCAATTCACCGGACCTGATCCGCCAGGCGTATGAGCAGGGCGTGCCCATGGGCGGTGAAATAAGGGCCAGTGACAAGCCGCCACGGTTCCTGGTAAGTGCCCAGAAGGATGCGGGCACATTGCAATCAATGGGTACCGATCTGCAGCGGGTACAGATTATCAAGGGCTGGGTGGATTCCTCCGGGGAAGCCCGGGAGCAGGTATTCGACATAGCAGGCAGCGCCGACAACGGCGCCTCCGTGGACCCGCAGAATTGCGCGAGGGTGGGCCGGGGCCTGCAACAGTCCTGCACCGTGTGGCAGGATCCCCGGTTCAAGGCCGGGGAAGACGCCTTCTATTACGTGCGCGTGCTGGAAAACCCGACCTGCCGCTGGAGCACCCTGCAGTGCCAGGCGGCGGGCGTGAATCCATTTGCAAAGGACTGCACTGCCCAGGCCGAGGCCGCCACCGCGCGAGCGCTGGACAGGGGCGCCTCGGGGGATGTCTATGGCAAGTGCTGCACCGATCCCGCAGACGAGGCATTCTACTCGCCGCTTATTCAGGAGCGCGCCTGGTCCTCGCCCATCTGGTACCAGTCGGGCACAGGGCCGTCAAACGGCGCCTTGTCTACACGATGATGCCGGGTAAAAAACTGCAAGCCCTCTCCCTGCTGGTCTGCATCAGCTGTGCCGTCGGCGCGGCGCAGGCGGTCAACACAGCAGCAGAAGCCGGCAGCTTTGAGCGAACGGAGACGCGGGAAAACTGCAGTCGCTTCTCACCACTGCGGCAGCCGTTGTTTGGCGACCTGCACGTGCATACCAGCTATTCCCATGATGCCTGGGTGTCGCTGCAGCGGAACGATCCCTGGGATGCCTACCGCTTCGCCAGGGGCGATACCCTCGTGCAACCGGATGCCGACGGCGAGTTCACGGTGCAGGTGCAAATCAGCAGGCCGCTGGATTTTACCGCGGTGACCGATCACGCGGAGTACTTCGGCGAGCTGAACCTGTGCACCCGCGACCCCAAAAAACTCGCCTACTGGATGCCCCAGTGTATGCTGGGCCGCGCGGACAACTTCTTCCTGCGCCTGCTGGCTGCGCGTTACTGGTCCGGCCTTGGCGCAGCGGGCAGGGATACGGATGCGGACAGGTCAATAATCTGCAATCTCCCCGGGCAAGACTGCAAGGCAGCGGCACTGGATACCTGGAGCGACATCCAGCGGGCGGCCGAGGATCACTACGACCGCAGTGCTGAATGCCAGTTCACTACCTTTGTTGGCTACGAGTACACGGACGCCCCGGAATTCAGGAATATGCATCGCAATGTGATCTTTCGCAACGACCAGGTCACACTGCAGGCACTCAGCGTATACGCCACGGGCAGCTATCAGTTTCCCAGGTTATGGCAGTTACTGCGCGAGCAGTGCATTGACGGCCAGCCGCGCTGTGACGCATTGGTAATACCCCACAACCCCAACCTGTCCGGCGGGCTGATGTTCCGCGATCCACCCAACAAAGCCGAGGCGCAGGAACGCCTCTTTTTCGAGCCCGTCGTGGAGATCACCCAGCATAAGGGTTCCTCGGAGTGTCGCTTTGATCGCCTGGCCGGTCGGGGCCTGGGGACCACCGATGAACTGTGCACCTTTGAGCAGTATGAGTCCGACAACCTGCAGGCTATGGGAGTCCTGTACGGTGAGCTTCGTGCCGAGGGTGGCCGACCCAAAAGCCTGGAGGAGTTCGCGCCGCGCAATATGCTGCGTAACACTCTCAAGGATGGCCTTTCCCTGCAGGCTGAAACCGGCGTCAACCCATTCAGGATGGGCTTTATCGGCAGCACGGACACGCACAATGCCACTCCCGGCGCTACCGAAGAGGACCGTTTTACCGGTCACCTGGGCCAGCGCGATGGCGGCTATCGCGGTGTACAGGATCACTTTGCCGATAACCCGGGCGGGCTCGCGGTAGTCTGGGCCGAGGAGAACTCGAGGGACTCGATTTTCGCTGCAATCCGGCGCAAGGAGACCTACGCCACCAGCGGCACCCGGCCAGTTGTCCGCTTCTTCGGGGGGTACGCTCTCGGGAGCGGCCTTTGTGAGACCAGGGATTTTGCCGCCAGGGGCTACACTGGTGGTGTACCGATGGGCGGCACCTTGTTAGCTGATGCCAACGCTGCCCCGCCGGGCTTCGTGGTGAGCGCCCTGAAGGACCCTGGAGTGCCAGGCAAGGCGGGCACTGACTTGCAGCGGATCCAGATCATCAAGGGTTGGCTGGATGCTGACGGTAACACGCATGAGCGGGTTTTTGATGTTGCCGGTAACAGCGACAATGGCGCCTGGGTGGACACTGCCACCTGCGACGCGACCGGCAGCGGCGCACGGGCACTGTGCGCGCAGTGGGAAGACCCGGCATTCGACCCACAACAGCGGGCCTTCTACTACGCCAGAGTGCTTGAAAATCCCAGCTGCCGCTGGAGCACCCGCCACTGCCTCGCGGCGGGCGTGAATCCCTTTGCCAGTGATTGCCGGGAACAGGCCGACGCGCTTACCACAAAGCTGCAGGACCATGCTGGCGCCAGGGGCGATGTATACGGTAATTGCTGTAAACAGACCGGGCAAGAGACGTTCTACTCACCGGTAATACAGGAGCGGGCATGGACCTCACCGATCTGGTATGAACCAGCGGCGCAGTAAGCCGCGCCGATGACCGACCGGGACCCCAGTGATTGCTGGCAGGCTCGTGCCTGAAAAGTAACTGCATACGTATCCACCTGGGCCGATGTCCGCAAGCCCTGGTGGATAGACGCAGTGGCTCTTCAGGAATAGGTAAACACGTCCAGTTTGTGGCCATCCAGGTCCCGGAAGTAGGCCGCGTAAAAGCCGTCACCACCCTCAGCTCGCAGGCCCGGCGCGCCCTCATCCTTGCCACCAAGTTGGAGAGCTTTGGCGTGGATCCGCTGCACTTCGTCAGGTGAATTGACTCCGATTGCCGTCATCGTGCCATTGCCGACCGTTGCCGGCTTGCCATCGAAAGGTGTCATGATGCACAGCATTACGGCATCCTTGTTTGCACCCCAGGCATAGCCTCGGTCTCCGAAGTCCATTTGACGCGTCAGGCCGATCTCGCCGAGCAGCGCGTCGTAAAAAGTCGTAGCTCGCTGCAGATCGTTGGTGCCCAATACTACGTAGCCAATCATAAGAATCCTCCACAGTTGTTTTTCGCAGCATAGCGGATGTCAGCCCATGGTCGAAAGCAAATACTTGTAG
>JAHEBL010000166.1 GCA_024642265.1 Haliea sp.
CGCTGCTGTGGCTGGCCGGCTGGCAACGGCGTTGGTGCGCCGGGTGGCGCGTACTCTCGACCCACGCTTTCATGTCGCTGGTCATGCTGCCACTCGGTGCATGGTGGTTTGGCGGCAGCAGTGTGGTAGCCGGGCTGGCCAACCTGGTAATGGTGCCGCTGGTTGGTCTGGTGGTGGTGCCGCTGGCGTTGCTGGCGGTAATCTGCATGTATGCCCTGCCGGCGGCGGAATTGCTGCTGTGGCAGCTCGCGGCCTGGCCACTACAACAGCTGATGCCATTCGCTAGGGCCCTGGCAGAGAACAGCAGCTGGCTCTATCTGCCGCTACAGGGCGCCCTGGCGGACGTGGTGCTGGCCGCCATGGGAATCCTGCTGCTGATACTGCCGCTGCCCCGCCAGGCCAGGGCGCTGACAGCGCTCATGGTACTGCCGCTGGTGCTGCCCCTCGATGATTCGGCCCGTTTTCCCCGCGCCCCGGAGCAGGAGGGGCTGACCCGGGTAACCGTGCTCGATGTGGGGCAGGGGACTGCGGTGGTCATCAGGGCCGGCCGGAGGGTACTGGTTTACGATACCGGTGGCGGAGACCCCGCCGGCGCGAACATGGTCAGCTCGGTGGTGCTGCCGTACTTGCGGCACCAGGGCGCCACAGCTCTGGACACCCTTGTGATCAGCCATCCGGATAACGATCACAGTGCCGGTGCAGCGGCCCTGCAGGCCGCCATGACGCCCGCCCGGGTGTATTTCGGGGGAGACGGGGCGGCCATCGCCGGTGGCCAGCCGTGCATCGCGGGGCAGGCCTGGCGGTGGCCCGGGGGGCTGCGATTCCAGTTCCTGTCACCCGCGCCCACTGATACTGTGGCCGGTCGCAGCAACGACAGCTCCTGTGTCCTGCAGATAGATGCGGGGGGGCACCGCCTGCTGTTGGCCGGGGACGTGGAAAGCGACCAGGAACGAGAGCTGGTGCGTTACTGGGGTGCCCACCTGGCCAGCGACTGGTTGCTGGTGGCGCATCACGGCAGCCGTACGTCGACATCCTGGGCCCTGCTGAAAACCGTCCAACCCGCGGTCGCCGCCATCAGCAGCGGCTATGCCAACCGCTTCGGCCGTCCCCACCCTGATGTGCTGGAACGGTTGCGGCAAGCCGGCACCAGTGTCCACGACACGGCCAGCGGTGGAGCCCTCGAATTCGAGTTCGCCCCCGGCCAGCCGGTGAAGGTGCTGCGCAGGCGGCAGCAGTACCAGCGTTTCTGGATGTAATTTCTGTTGGTTTCTCAGCCCTTCTACCTGAGCGTATAATGGCACCATTAAAATAGGGGAGAGTAAACGTGCTTGAATTGTTAACTGCCGGTGGCTGGCTGATGGGGCTTATTCTGCTCTGTTCCATCGTCGGCCTGGCCATCTGCGTGGAGCGCCTGTACACACTGAACCCGAGGAAAATCGCGCCCCCGCACCTGCTGGCGACCGTCTGGAAACAGTTGAAGGCCGGCGAACTCGACGCCGAGCGGCTGCGCAACCTGAAAAAGGCATCGCCACTGGGCAGGATACTCGCGGCGGGGCTCGGCAATGCCTACCACGGTCGCGACGTGATGAAGGAGAGTATCCAGGAAGCGGCGGGGCACGTGGTGCACGACCTCGAGCGCTACCTGAATACGCTGGGTACCATCGCCGCGGTGGCGCCGTTGCTGGGGCTGCTGGGAACAGTGGTGGGCATGATCAAGGTGTTTGCCGAAATCATGGCCCAGGGCACCGGTAACGCGAGCGCCCTGGCCGGCGGTATTTCCCAGGCCCTGATCACTACGGCAGCCGGGCTTACCGTGGCGATACCGGCGCTGGTGATGCACCGCTATTTCGTCGGTCGAATCGACGGTATCGTGGTTGAACTGGAGCAGGAAACCATCAAGCTGGTCGACGCCCTGCACAGTGAAGAGAACTCGGACAGCGGCTCTTGAAATTCAGGCGTAAACACCGGGAGGAGGTCGGCATCAACCTGACCCCGCTGATCGACGTGGTCTTCCTGCTGCTGATCTTCTTCATGGTGTCCACCACCTTTACCCGTGAAACCCAGTTGAGTATCGACCTGCCCGAGGCCGAGGGCAGTGTGAAGGAAACCAACGAGCAGCAGGTAGAGATCCTGATCGACGAGTCGGGCAATTACCGCGTCAACGGCCAGGGCCTGGTGGATAATCGCATGCGCACCCTGCAGGCGGCGATTTACAAGATCTCCGCCGGCGATACCACCATGCCAATGATTATCACCGCCGATGCGGATACAGCGCACCAGCACGTGGTGCGCGCCATGGATGCCGCTGGCCAGATGGGCTTCGTACACCTGAGTATTACCACCATGCAGCCCGTCGAGTCGGATTCGGGTGGCTAGTTACGCTGACCTGCCATACGCACGGCCCGGTCATAGCGGCATGAGCGACTGGCAGATCTACCGGCGACTGCTGGGCTACGTCTTACCCCAGTGGATGATGTTTGGACTGAGCCTGGTGGGCTACGCGATTTACTCAATGGGTAACGTGCTGCTCGCCGACCTCATGCAGTTCCTGCTCGATTCGCTCGATGACGGCGTTAAAGTCTCCTCCGGGATCGTCTCCTCGGTGGTCTACAAATTTTTTGACGCGGGCGGGCAGGACCGCGTCGAGTTTGCCCGGATAGCGGTGCCTGCGGCCATGGTGCTCATTGCCGCCACCAGGGCCAGTGGTTTTTTCATGGGCAATTACTGCATGAACCACGTCGCGCGCACGCTGATCCACAAGCTGCGCTGTGAGTTGTTCAACAAGATGCTGGTTGCGCCCTGTGCCTATTATGACGTCCACAAGCAGGGCGCGTTGATATCCAAGATCACGTTCAACGTGGAGCAGGTCACGGGAGCAGTCACCAAGGCGCTGAAGACCGTGGTGCGGGAGGGCCTGACGGTGATCGCGCTGACCAGCTACCTGTTGTATCTGAACTGGCGCCTGTGCCTGGTGTTTATTGCCGTGATACCCGTGATCGCCGCGGTGGTGGCATTTGTCGGCAAGCATTTCCGTCGCTACAGCCGGCGCATCCAGTCTTCGATGGGGGACGTCACCCAGGTCTCGGGCGATAGCGTCAGCGGCTACCGCGAGATTCGTATCTTTGGCGGGCAGTCCCAGCAACAGGAACGCTTTCGTGAAGCCAGCCAGTACAACCGCACCCAGAATCTGAAGATGGCATTTGCCGACGGTCTCAGCACACCGGTGATCCAGACCCTGCTCGCCCTCGCGCTGGCCACCCTGGTGTGGTTCGCCCTCAGCCCCGATATCCTGCGAGGCTTTACCGCCGGCTCTCTGGTGGCATTCCTCACGGCTGCCACCCAGCTGGGCAAACCGATCCGCCAACTGAGCGAGGTACAGAGTGACATCCAGCGGGGCCTGGCCGCGTCGGAAGATATATTCGCCCAGCTCGACATTGATGAGGAGGTGGACAGCGGCTCAGTCACGGTCAAACGCGCGACCGGCGCGATCAGCGTGCGGGATGTGTCCTTCGCCTACCCGGGGAGCGACCGGCTGGTACTTGAGAACGTCTCGCTGGAGATTCCCGCCGGCAAGACCGTGGCCATCGTGGGTCGCTCCGGCAGCGGCAAGACCACGCTGATGCATTTACTGGCGCGCTTTTACCCCTTGCATACAGGCCAAATTACACTGGATGGTATTCCACTGGCGGATTACCGACTTTCGAACCTGCGCGCCCAGCTGGCGATGGTCTCGCAACAGGTCGCCCTGTTTCACGACACCGTGTACAACAATATTGCTTATGGCTCCCTGGCGGACGCGAGTACAGAGGCCGTGCTTGCGGCGACCGAATCAGCCTACGCCAGGAATTTTATCGAGAGCCTGCCGGCGGGTTTCCAGACCGTTCTTGGTGATGATGGCGGCGGCTTGAGTGGCGGCCAGCGACAGCGCATAGCGATCGCACGCGCGATTCTCAAGGACGCCCCTGTGCTGATTCTCGACGAGGCCACTTCGGCCCTGGACAGCGAATCCGAGCACCGCATCCAGCAGGCGCTGGACAACGTGATGGCCAATCGTACCACCATCGTCATCGCCCACCGCCTGTCTACCGTGGAACACGCGGACAATATTGTGGTAATGGATGCCGGCAGGGTGGTCGCCAGTGGCAATCACCGGGCCCTGCTGCAGGAGGGTGGACTCTACGCGCAGCTTTACCACCAGAAGTTTGTCGATTGAACCAACTGCGCGCAACCCTGGAAAGTGCCTGGTATCGCGGGGCCTGGTGGCTGTGGTTGTTGCGTCCCGTGGAGCTGTGCTTTCGCCTGGTGGCGGCGGCGCGACGGGGCCTGTACCGGCTCGGCCTGTTGCCGGTTTACCGCGCCCCGGTACCGGTGATTGTAGTGGGCAATATCACCGTTGGTGGCACAGGCAAGACGCCCGTGGTTATTGCCCTGGTTGACTACCTGCAGGAACGCGGCATCCGGGTGGGAGTTGTCAGTCGCGGCTACGGCGGCGCGGCCCGCGCTGCACCTGACTGGGTCGACAGCAGCAGTGATGCGGGCCGGTGCGGCGACGAGCCCCTGCTGATACATCGACGCACCGGCTGCCCCTGCGTTGTTGCGCCCTCGCGTGCAGACGCAGTACGTGCCCTGTTGGCAAGGGCCAGTGTTGATATCATTCTGAGTGACGACGGCCTGCAGCACTATGCCCTGGCCCGCGACATGGAAATCGCATTGCTGGACGAGAAACACCGCACCGGCAATGGGTTTTGCCTGCCCGCGGGGCCGCTGCGCGAGCCGCTGAACCGCCTGCAAAGCGCAGATCACGTGCTCTATCGCGGCAGCCCTGACCCTGAGACCGGGGTGCAGTACGCAGCGCAATGCCTGATAAATCTGCGCAGCGGCGAACAGCGTCCGGTGACGCCGGCAGCGCTGGGCGCGGCGGTATTCGCGGTGGCGGGTATAGGTCAGCCCGGGCAGTTTTTCGAGTCCCTGCAAGGGTATGGATTCGAAATCCAGCCAGCGGTTTTTCCCGATCACCACCGCTACAGCCCAGGGGATCTTGACCAACTTGTCGGCAGGCCGATTATCATGACCGAGAAGGACGCGGTAAAATGCAGCGGCCTCGCGGGCGACGATGCCTGGTACCTGAAAATCAACGCACAGCTGCCACAGAGCGTGACCACAGCCGCGGCGGCGCTGGCCCGTCACTGATCACTTTACGGAGCAACCATGTCCTATACCGTTGTCATACCCGCACGCCACGGCTCCACCCGTCTGCCTGGCAAGCCGCTGCTGGATATCGCCGGCAAACCCATGGTGCAGCGGGTCTGGGAGCAGGCCCGTCGCAGCGCAGCTCAGGAGGTGGTCGTCGCCACTGACGACGAACGTATCCTGCAGGTCGCCAGGGGATTCGGCGCCACCGCCTGTATGACATCGACGGACCATCCCTCCGGCACTGACCGGCTGCAGGAGGTCGCTGCCCATTTCGGCTGGGCCGATGACCGCATCGTTGTCAATGTGCAGGGCGATGAGCCCATGATTCCGCCGGCGGTGATCGACCAGGTCGCGCAAAACCTCGCCGGGCAACAGAAGGCGGGGATCGCGACCCTGTGCGAGTCAATTACCGAAGTCTCCGAGCTGCTCGATCCCAACGCGGTCAAGGTGGTCCTGGATAGCGCCGGCATGGCGATGTATTTCAGCCGGGCCAGCATTCCCTGGCCCCGGGAGCAGTTCAAGGGCGGCCAACAGGCCATGCCCGGTCAGGGTAACTGGTATCGCCATATCGGCATTTACGCCTATCGCACCGCGTTCCTGCATGAGTATGTGACCTGGAGCCCTGCACCGCCGGAGCAACTCGAACAGCTTGAGCAACTGCGGGCGCTTTACAACGGCGTGAGTATCCATGTGGCCGTGGCCTGCCAACCTGTCCCCGG
>JAHEBL010000056.1 GCA_024642265.1 Haliea sp.
GCCGCTCCGACCTGGTGGCGGTGGAATCCAAGACCTGGCTGATGGACGGACTGCTCAGCTGCGCTGTGTTTGTCGGCTTCCTGGGGGCGTGGTGGCTGGAGCGCTCACCCTGGCCCGAGTATGCACCGCTGGTAGACCCCATCCTGCTGATCAGCATCGTGACCCTGGCCCTGCCGGTGCCGTTGGGTATCCTGCGTGACAGCCTGAAAGAAATCGTCCTGATGGCGCCCTCGGAACCGCTGGTCGACGAGATCGAGCAGCGCCTGCTGGACAGTTTGAGCGACGTCGACTACGACCATGTGGAGCTGCGCGTGACCAAACGCGGTCGCAACACCTATTTACTGGTTCATATCGTAGTGGGTGATGCCTTCGCCATAACTTCCATCGCCGGGCTGGATGAGATCCGCAACCACAGCGAGCGCGCCCTCAAGGGCTGGAACCCGGAAATCGTCATCGACATGCTGTTCGTGCAGGACCCGCAGCTGGCCCAGTAAGGTCGGTGAGTCGCGATAGCGGCGCGCTAGTCCTCGCCGCTGATCTGGTTGAGGATAGTATCCAGCTCCGCCATCAGGGTCTCGATACTGTCGATTCCCAGCAGCTCGTACTTGAGCGCTTCCTCCAGCGGCAACAACTGGATCAGGGTACAGGCCACCTGCCAGGCGTCAGCGTAATCAAGCTGCAGTGCCATGCGCTGAATATGGGGGTGTGTTTCGAGGCTGTGCAGGATGTCCAGCAGCGCCTGCCACCGCGGTTCCATGGCGGCCGGCTCGAGCTGCGGCCGCAACTCCACCTGCCCTACCACCAGACCGTTGGCCCGCACCCCGGTAGCGCCCAGGTCAAAGCGCTGGCCGCCCTGGATGGTGAGGCCCAGCAGGCCGTTGGGCAGCTGGTCCCAGTCGACGATGCGCGCCGTGGTACCGTAATCGCCCAGCTGCGGCGAGGCGCTGCCGCGTTGGGCAATCTCGGCACCGCGACGGATCCACACCACACCGAAAGCAGTGTCGGTCTTCATGCAGTCGCGCACCAGGTCCAGGTAACGCGGCTCGAAAATCTGCAGCGGCATCCGCCCGAAAGGCATCAGCACACCCGACAGGGGGAACAGCGGCAACTCGCTCACAGCTGACGCCCGCCCGCGGTGGCTGGCGGCAGAGTGAGGACTTCCAGCTCCGCCAGGATCACCAGCGCCTGCTCACGGTTGGCCCCGCAGACGGCGGGCTCAGCGGCAAAGGTGGCACAAAAGCGCGGCCTGCGCGGGTCCTCAAATAGTTCGCAACGCATGCTCGCATCCAGGTGAACACAGCGTTCGCCCGCCGCCTTGCCCCGGGGCATGCCGTAGTAAGGTCGGCTGATCGATGGAGCGATACAGCAGGCACCACATGCCTCGCGACACTGCATCAGCTACCCTCCGGACCCAGCGGCTTGACCAGTACAATCAACAGCGGCAGCAACAGCAGCGCGCCGAGCACCGCTGCAACCATCGCCATCACGGTGAGCAGGCCGAAGTAGATACTCGGAGTAAAGCTCGACAGGGTCAGCATGGAGAACCCGATCACCACCGTCACCGTGGTGTAATACATGGCCCGGCCGATGCTGTTATGGCAGCGAAACATGGCCGCGCGATAGTTTTTGTCCACCTCGAATTCCTTGATGAAGCGGTGCACGTAGTGGATACAGTCATCCACGCCGATACCGACCACGATGGCGGCGATGGTAATGGTCATGATATCCAGCGGTATGCCCAACAGGCCCATGATACCCAGTACCATGCCGGCGGCCAGCATATTGGGGGCCAGCGCGATCAACGACAGGGACAGGGAGCGGAACAGGGCCAGGAACATCAGCAGGATGGCCAGGAATACCGCGCCGATCGTCAGTATCTGGGAGCGGAACAGACTCTGCAGGACGTTGTTGTACAGCACCAGCATACCGGTGAACTGGATCCGGTCCGGGGCGATACCGAGTTTTTCAGTGAGATCGGTACGCAGCTGCTTCAGAAACTTGTCGCGGCGCAGGTCCTTGCTGGTTTCCTTTACCCGCACGGTAACCCGCGCCTGCTCTCGCTCCCGGGAAAAATAAGGATCGACCATCATGCCGCTGACATCCGGCGGCAGGCTTTTCTGCACTATGGCCAGCTCGACACTGCCGATATCGTCACCCAGCAGGTTCTTGACCACGGAGAACACTGTGGACAGGGAAAGCACTTTCCCGGTTTCCGGCAATGCATCCACATAGTTGTGGACGGCATCCAGTTCGCGCATTCCGCCCAGGCTGAACCAGTAACTGGGCTGGAAGGACTCGCCACTGCTGGCAAAGTCATCGCCATCACTGTCAAACTCGTCGTCCCATTCATCCCCGGCAGCCGGCGCGGGGGCGGCGCCAAAGTCTTCGCCGTCCTGCGCAAAGGGGTCGTCCGGCGCCACCGGCGCTGCACTGCCCGCGTGGGCAGGCTCCAGCCCGGGCAGCGGTTCATCCATATCCAGAGGTGCGAGAATGATATCCAGCGGGATGGTACCTCCCAGCTTGGAGTCCAGCAGCTCCATACCCTGGTAGATTTCCGTGGACTTGTGGAAATAGTCGATGAAACGGTTCTCCACCTGCAAACGACTGATACCAACCAGGGTCAATACCGCCAGTGCGCCACTGACCACCAGGATAGCGCGGCCATGAACGTCCACAAAGCGCGCAAAAAGCGCGGTGAGCGGCGTGTCCGTACCCGCGTGCCGGTGGGGCCTGCCCGCCGGCCAGACCAGCATCATGCACGGCACGATAATGAAATTCAGCACCATTGCCAGCGCGATACCGGCCGTCATCATCCAGCCAAAATCGATAACCGGCTGAATGCCCGAGACCACCAGCGAGACGAAGGCAACGATGGTGGTAATACCGGTGTAAATACAGGGAATCGCCATCAACTGCACGGTGCGCAGCACCCGCTCATGCAAATCGCCATCGGGTTCCATGGCGTGAATTTCCCGATAGCGCACGATCAGGTGGATCGCGATGGCCAGTGTGATGATCAGCAGTACCGCCACGAAATTGGAGGAAATTACCGTCATCCGCCAGTCCAGCGCGCCCAGCAGCCCCAGCATGATGATGACCGTGGCGCTGCAGGTCACCAGGGGTATCACCACCCAGCGCACGCGCCGGAAAATGAGCGCCAGGACCAGTAACATCACACCGAGTATGGCGGCGCCGAACACCACCAGGTCGCGGGCGATGAAACTCACCATATCCGCGGCTATCATCGGCACCCCGCCCACGAACAGATCGGCGTAGGGTTTGTAACGCGCGGCGATCTCCCGCACCTGCTCCACCATGTGGCCCTGTGCATCCAGTGCCACCGCCGTGTGCGCCTTGAACGCCGCCTCGACCTCGGCGAGTTCTTTCTGTTCATTCGCGGCCAGGCCCTCGCGGTCGCGCTTGATACGCAGGGAGTCGCGGCTGGCCAGCAGGTCGTAATAGAATTCGTCGCGCTTCAGGTTGATCTGGACCGCAGTGAGCGACCCGTCCCGGCTGGCCAGCAGATCGGCGTAGATCGGGCTGGTGGTCAACTCGTTCAGCACGAGTTTGCGGTCGATCCCGGGCGTCTCCAGGCTGGGCAAGGGCTCCGGCGAGCTGATATCGGACAATGTTACCGGTGGACTCTCCAGCAGCGGCACATCCCAGACGGTAACCACCGAGGAGACCCCCTCCAGCTTGCGAAGCTCGTCCGCCATCCGGCGCAAGGGCTGCAGCGACTCATCGGAAAGCAGGGCGGCATGGGGCTGCCAGGTGATCAGCAGAAACTCTTCCGAACTGTATTCGGTGCTGATCTGGCGATAGAACTCCAGTGAGGGATCACCCTGCAACATCAGGGAGTCGGCCGAGGCGTCGAGCTTGATCTTGTCCAGCTGGGTGGCAAAGCCCCCGACCAACAGACCCGTCAGGACCAGCACCAGCCAGGGGCGGCCCAGCACCAGTCGGTCATAGGCCGACAGCAGGAGGTCATTCATGGTTATTTGCCTTCTTTATCCAGTTCGGTCAGCAACTTCTGGTGAATACCACCGAAGCTGCCGTTGCTCATAACCACTATCTGGTCACCAGGCGCTGCCTCGGCTGCCACCTGCTCAACCAGCTCGTCTATATCCCGCACGAGTCGTGCCGGCGTCACACTGTCTTCGACCACACTTTCCAGCGACCAGTTCATTGCGGGCGGCTGAAACCAGTAGACAAGGTCGGCGGCGGCGGTTGACGCGGACAGTTGCGCGCGATGCTCACCCATACGCATGGTATTCGAGCGCGGTTCAACCAGAGCGATCAGGCGCCCGCTTCCAGCCCGGGCCCGCAGGCCCTCCAGGGTGGTGGCTATGGCGGTGGGGTGATGGGCAAAATCGTCATATACGGCGATATCCCGCACCCTACCCAGCAGTTCCAGGCGCCGCTTCACGCCGCCGAATTCCGCAAGTGCCGCCGCCGCAACAGCGGGCGCCACGCCCACATGCCGGGCGCAGGCCATCGCCGCCAGGGCGTTTTCCACATTGTGCAGACCGCACTGGGACCAGTTGATGTCCAGCGGCGGCTCATCCTGCCTGTGCAGGCGAAAGGCGGTGCCGTCCGCGGCCAGCAGTTCGGCGCGCCAGTCGGCACCCGCTTCCGCACCGACGCCGAAAGAGGTGACGGGGGTCCAGCAACCCATGGCCAGGGTCTCCTCAATCGCCGGCACCCCCCTGGGCGTGACGATGAGGCCCTCCCCCGGCACACAGCGCACCACGTGATGGAACTGGCGCTGAATGGCCCGGAGATCGTCAAAAATATCGGCGTGATCGAATTCGAGGTTGTTGATGGCCAGGGTGCGGGGCCGGTAGTGGATGAACTTGGAGCGCTTGTCGAAGAAGGCGGTATCGTATTCGTCGGCCTCCACCACGAAAAAATCGGACCCGCCCGAACGCGCCGACAGGCCAAAATTCGCGGGTACGCCACCGATAAGGAAACCCGGTGCCATACCGGCGTATTCCAGGATCCAGGCCAGCAGGCTGCTGGTAGTGGTTTTGCCGTGGGTACCCGCAACCGCGAGCACCCACTTGTCCCGCAGCAGGTTCTCGGCCAGCCACTGGGGACCGGAGGTGTAAGCCAGGCCATTGTTGAGCATGTACTCCACGGCGGGGTTGCCGCGGGTCATCGCGTTGCCGACGACGACGCAATCCGGGCGGTCGTGGAGGTGTTCCGGCAGATAGCCCTCCATCAGGTCGATACCCGCCGCGCGCAGCTGGGTACTCATGGGCGGGTAGACAGCGGCGTCGGAACCCGTCACCCGGTAGCCCATCTCCCTGGCCAACAGGGCAATGCCTCCCATGAAGGTGCCACAGATACCCAGGATATGAATGTGCCCTTTCAAACAGACCTCCCGAACAAAGCGGCCAATGGTAGCACGCGGCTTGCAGGCGCCACAGGTGTCCGGGCGCAGAAAACGCCCTGCAAGGTCTACAAACGGCGCCAAGTTTCGTATGATGGCGCCTGCCTGAAAACCACGGGCCAATTTTTTGGCCCGCCAGGGGCCATGGATCTGGCCCGCCATTGAGGAGCCAGCTCAAATGTCGAGAAAAAATGCCTTCTACGCCCAATCCGGCGGCGTTACCGCGGTGATCAACGCCTCTGCCTGCGGCGTCATCGAAACCGCCCGCAAGCACCGCGACCGGATCGGCAAGGTCTACGCGGGTCGCAATGGTATTATCGGTGCACTTCAGGAAGACCTGATTGACACCAGCAAGGAGAGCAAGGCGGCGATTCACGGCCTGCTGACCACGCCCTCGGGGGCATTCGGCTCCTGCCGGCACAAACTCAAGAGCCTTGAGGAAAATCGCGCAGAGTACGAACGCCTCATCGAAGTGTTCAGGGCGCACAACATCGGCTACTTCTTCTATAACGGTGGCGGCGACTCGGCCGACACCTGCCTGAAAGTCTCCCAGCTCAGCGCCGCCCTGGGTTATCCGCTGCAGGCCATCCACGTACCCAAGACCATCGATAACGACCTGCCCCTGACCGACAACTGCCCGGGCTTTGGCTCGGTGGCGAAATACGTGGCCATTTCAACCCGGGAGGCCGCCCTGGACGTTGCCGCGATGTGTGAGACCTCCACCAAGGTGTTCATTCTCGAGGTCATGGGTCGGCATGCGGGCTGGATCGCCGCCGCGGCCGGACTGGCCGCGGAGAACGAGGGGGACGCACCGCACATCATCCTGTTTCCCGAGATAGCCTTCAACCGGGAAAAATTCCTCGCCCGGGTCAAGCGCACGGTAAAGCAGCGCGGATACTGCGTGATCGTGGCCTCCGAGGGAGCCCAGTACAAGGACGGCCGCTTCCTGGCCGAATCGGGGCTCAAGGACGCTTTCGGCCACAGCCAGCTGGGGGGGCTTGCGCCCTACCTGGCGGGCATGGTGAAGGACGAGCTGGGCTACAAGTACCACTGGGCGGTAGCGGACTACCTGCAACGTTCAGCCCGCCACATCGCCTCGGCCACAGATGTCGAGCAGGCCTACGCCCTGGGTGAGGCGGCGGTGGAATTTGCCCTGCGCGGGGACAACGCCGTGATGCCCAGTATCGTGCGCGGCAAGGGCAAGCGCTACAGCTGGTCTATCGGCGAAGCGAAGCTGGAGGACGTCGCCAATCGCGAGAAGAAAATGCCGCGCAACTACATCAGCCGCGACGGGTTCGGCATCACCCCCGCAGCCCGTGACTACCTGGCGCCGCTCATTGCCGGGGAAGCCTACCCGCAGTATCGAAATGGCATGCCGGTGTATGTGAGCCTGAAAAACACGCCAGTGCCAAAGAGACTGAAGAAACGCTTCCGGGTCGGTCGCTAGGGCGCTCCGCGAGCCGCCACGCGCGCCACGGCGGTGGCCGCCCTGACGGGAATATTTGCCAGAATCGGGCAAGATTTCAGGGTTCACAGCCTGTACAATGCGCGCCTCCATAGTGAACCAGAGCGAAGGTATTTCCATGTACAACAATACCAATTTCAACCGCTGGCGGCGCCACCCATGGCACGGCCTGCACGCCCGCGCAGAAGGCGCCAAAGAGGATGTCGTACAGGTCTACATAGAAATGACACCGGATGATGTGGTCAAGTATGAGCTGGACAAGAGTTCAGGCTTCCTGATGGTAGACCGCCCCCAGCGGACCACCTCCAGCCCCCCCGCCCTCTATGGCTTCATTCCCCGTACCTACTGTGCCGAGGAGGTGGCGAAGCGCTGCCCTCACGCGGAAGTGGCCGACGGCGACCCGCTGGATATCTGCGTGTTCTCCGAGCGCCATATCACCCGCGCCGACATCATCCTGAAAGCCCGTGTTGTGGGCGGCATCCAGATGATTGACGGTGGCGAGGCGGATGACAAGATTGTGGCTGTGCTGGCCGGCGACAATATCTGGGGTGATGTGCACGATATCGCCGATCTGCCCGCGATCAAGACCGAGCGCCTGCAGCACTATTTCTCAACCTACAAAATGATTCCGGGCAAGGAGAGTAACGTCAAGGTTGATTTCGTGTACGGCCGTGACGAAGCGCTGAAAGTGATCGCAGCTGCCGAACTGGACTATCAGAACCACTACGGGCACCTGCACCAGCAACACAAGGGCTGAGCCTGTCCAGAGCTCTCGCCGGGCCCGGCCCCGGCGGGATCCCTGCTTTCCGCCCGGCCCTGCCGCAATCACTGCGGGGCCGGACACCATCCCGGTGCAACCATCACATAATTCGCCATGATCTGCGGCAGCTCCGCCCTGATTTCATCGGCCAGCAGCAGCGGCTCGCCTCCCGCCGCGCACTCCTCCCAGCAGGCCAGCAGCATCCCCACAGTCATCTGTTCTGCACAGTCCGCAGCCAGCGGTGCATAGCTCAGGTGCCAGCGCTCCGGGGCGACCCCGCCCCTGTCGCGGCTATACGGGCGATAAAACCCGCGGGACTCGCCCAGCGCCATACGCTGGTCCAGCCACCGGTGCAGGGGGTCGAACATGCCACCGGGCGCCACCTCCTGCGGCGACAGCTGCAGCCGATAGCCCGCTGGCATCGCCGCCGCATCGTAGACATCCAGGTCGGTGCCCCAGTGATGACGCGAGGTGCCGGGGATCGCGGAATAGCGCAGGATCGCCCGCAGCTGGTCGCGAGGCGACAGGCTGTCCATCGGGACCTCCCGCCCGGCGTCGTCGTGCACGCCGCGCTGACCGCTGGCCTTGCCGTTCCAGATGGTGAGCTGGCGAGCGTAGGAACGAAAACTGCTGGCGATAGCGAGGTCAAATCCGGCGACCAGGGCGTCTTCTTGCAGCGCCAAAAATGCTTCCGCCACCGCGCCCTGCAGTCGGTGGCCAGAGGGCAGCGTCACCAGGTGGGCTTCCTCGCGCCCGGTCAGCTGCGCTGGGTCAAGATGTAAGGCCAACAGAGATCCTCTCGGGGGATTACGGGATACAGCCATTTGCCCGCTATATCGAAACAGGCACAATAGCGCGCCACACGGGGCATCCTATCGCGGACAAAGGGACGGCAACAAGGCATGAGCCATATCGGCAACATCGAGGACTTTTCCGACTCCAGCGCCACCGGCATCGAATCCGGCCAGCTCAGGTTGCTGGTGCTGCGGCGCGGCAGCGATATCGTGATTTACCAGAATATATGTCCCCACACCCGGGAGTCGCTGGATCCTGTGGGCGGCTCGGTGGCCAGCCCCGATGGCCAGTTGATCCATTGTCAGCGCCATGCGGCGGTGTTTCTTGCCAGCACCGGGGAGTGCATCGGCGGACCCTGCCTCGGCGAAAGCCTGGTACCGGTCGGGTTTACCCTGAGTAACGGGGACATCTATCTGGACTGAGGCGCTGCCGGAGGGTCGAGTGTAAACGGCAAGGGTCCGGCAAGGTCGATCCCTGAGGTGTCTATAGCGGCGCTCCAGGCAAGCACTTCCACTCCCGCCGCCATGGCTTCAAGCAATGCGTCGCGGTAGGCGGGGTCGATATCGCCCGCCGCGCTGACGGTCTTTATTCCGTTGTGGAATACGCAGAAGAACAACACTGCGCGGGTATCACTGCCCAGCACCGCCTGAAGTTCACGCAGGTGCTTACGACCACGCTCGCTGACCGCGTCGGGAAATGCGCCCTGCCCGCCGGCACGGCACAGGGTCACTGACTTGACCTCCACATAAACCTGCCCTGCGCCCCCGCTCAGCAGCAGGTCGGCCCGACTCCCCTGCCCGTATTTGACCTCGGCAGTAATGTCCGGATAGTCCTCGAAACCCGGGACCAGGCCGGCGGCAAAAGCCTCGCGCACGACGCGATTGGCGCTGGCCGAGTGGACACAGGCCATGCCGCGGGTAGTCTCCACCAACTCCCAGGTGTGGGGGTACTTGCGGGTTTTGACCGGGCTGGTGGACAACCAGACCCGGGCGCCGGGCTCGGCGCAGCCGGTCATGGCCCCGGTATTGGGACAGTGGACGGTAATCACCTCCCCTCCGGGCATTTCAACGTCTGCCAGAAAGCGCTTGTAACGGCGCAGCAGGCGCCCCTCCACCAGTCCATCAAATTGCATGCTTTTCACCGTGCCGGCACGACACCCGTCAACAAACGCACTATTCTAGCAAAGCTGGGAGCGACATCTCGCAAAGCGTAAAAACCCTGACGAAAAAGTGGAACCGCCGCCGGATATCTGGTAGTTTCTCCGCCCTTGGATTTGGGCGGTCTTTGCGAGCGCCGCCCAAATGCCCGAAAGTTTCGCCCAGTTACCCTTGCAGTATGGAAAGATAACCATGCCTAGAGCCGTCAAAAAAGCAGCCTCGACAGAATTCAAAAACTTCCAGCCCTATAAACCGAAGCGGGGCGAGGAGTACATGAATGAGAAACAGCGTGAGCACTTCAAGGCTATTCTCCTGAAATGGAAAGCGGAGTTGATGCAGGAAGTCGACCGCACTGTGAGCCACATGAAAGATGAGGCCGCCAACTTCCCGGACCCGGCGGATCGGGCCACCCAGGAAGAAGAGTTCAGCCTGGAGCTGCGCACCCGCGATCGCGAGCGCAAGCTTATCAAGAAAATCGATTCCACCATGGAGCGCATCGACCAGGACGATTATGGCTTCTGCGACGCCTGCGGTGTGGAAATAGGCATCCAGCGCCTGGAAGCCCGGCCGACCGCCAGCCTCTGCATCGACTGCAAGACCCTTGCCGAGATCAAGGAAAAGCAGGAACTCGGTTAACCACCACCGAGTGCACACCAACGGCGCCCTGCCCTACCGCGGGCGTTTCGCCCCCTCCCCAACGGGCCCCCTGCACCTGGGCTCCCTGATAGCCGCGCTGGCAAGCTACCTCGATGCACGCCATAACAACGGCACCTGGCTGGTACGGATGGAGGACCTCGATCCGCCCCGCGAGGAGGCCGGCGCTGCCCGGAGCATAATTGCCAGCCTGGAGAAACATGGCCTGCGCTGGGACGAGGAGATCGTATTCCAGGGCCAACGCGGCGCGGCATACGAGAGCGCACTGGGCGAACTGGCCAACCGCGGGTACCTGTTTTGCTGTGATTGCAGCCGCCAGCTACTGGGTCCGGATGGCGCCTGCCGCGGCGATTGCCGCAACCGCCAGGGGCAACTCTCCGCCCCCGTTGCGATTCGCGCCGCGCCACCCCCGCACTGCCGCATCAGCTTCCGCGACCAGATTCAGGGTAATATTTACTGCGCGCCGGGCATCGAAGTACCGGACTTCGTGGTGCGCCGCAAGGACGGGCTGTTCGCCTACCAGCTGGCTGTGGTGGTGGACGATGCATGGCAGGGCATTACCCATGTCGTCCGCGGCTCCGACCTGCTGGATTCGACCGCGCGCCAGATTTTCCTGCAACAGGCGCTGGACTTTCACACGCCCCTGTACAGCCACATTCCGGTCATAACCGACGGGCGCGGGCAAAAATTCAGCAAGCAGAATCACGCCCCCGCACTGGATGACCACAACGCCCCCGCGAACCTGCGCGCCGCGCTACAGTTCCTGCGGCAGGCAGAGCCACCCGCGGCGTTGCGAACATGTGGGCAGATGCTTGATTTTGCCACCGGGAAATGGCGGGCAGGACATATCCCCGCGACCCTTGCGATGACCGCCACCGGACATAGCTGAGCTTTACCCCCTCGCGGCGCTTCAGTAGTATCGACGGCCAGGCACCACCACAGGAAGTCGACCCCAATGTACATCAACCGAGCGTTGCTACTGGCGGTGGGGGTATTTATTATTTTTTCTCCCGCGGTGGAAAGCTGGTTATTCCACTCCGGGGAGGTCTGGTACCGACCCTACCAGCTGTGGTTGCTCGTTATCATCGCGGCTTACTGGAACCAGCGCTCGAGATATCCGGATGAGCTTTAGCCTCGCCCAGATACTGCTGTTCATCGTCGCCTACCTGACTGGCCTGTTCACCGTCGCCTACCTGGCCGACCGCGGCATCGTCCCCGAACGAATCACCAACCACCCAGCCACTTACGTGCTGTCCCTGGGCGTTTTCGCCGGAGCCATGGCCAGTAACGGCATCATGGAGCTCGCCTACCACTACGGCTACAGTTTCATGCTGTATTACGGCGGCGTGGTATTCATGTTCGTGTTTGCCGCCTTACTGCTCGTGCCGCTGCTGCGCCTGTGTCGGGTGTACCAGCTGTCTTCCCTGGCTGACGTCCTGACTTTCCGTTTCCGCAGCCCCTGGATCGGGGCGACCATCACGGTGGCCATGTGCATCACCCTGCTGCCGCTGCTCGCACTGCAGATCCAGGCCGTCGCCGACAGTATCCAGATAATGGCAGGCGATGCCGACAACCTGTTCTCCCGGGAATACCGGCAGGACGGCCTGGCCCTGTTATTTTGCGTGATAATTACTGTGTTCTCGATTCTGTTTGGCACGCGCCATATATCCGCCCAGCAGCGCAATACCGGGCTGGTGACGGCTATTGCCTTCGAATCACTGGTCAAGCTGGCCGCCATGTTTGTGCTGCTGCTGGCGGCGGTCTATGGGGTATTCGGCGGTTTCGACGGGCTGCAGCAATGGCTTCAGCAACACCCGCAGGTAAGCGGCGCGCTGCAACACTCGATGCAGGACAACACGGCGCGAACCCTGCTGGTCCTGTTCTTTGCCGGGGCGGTCTGCATGCCCCATATCTTCCACATGGTGTTCGCTGAGAATACCGATACAGGCGACCTGCGGACCGCGACCTGGGGGCTGCCGCTCTACCTCATGCTGCTGAGCCTGCCGGTCCTTCCGGTCACCTGGGCCGGTATTGCGGTGGGCCACGAGCTGCCCATCGATTACAGCGGTCTCGCCATGGGGCTGGATGCGGGCTCCACGATAATAAGCGTTGCCGCGTTTGTCGCCGGCCTTTCGGCCGCCAGCGCGACCATCATCATTACCACGCTGGCGCTGGCCAATATGTGCCTCAACCACCTGATTCTGCCTACCAGGCTGCTGCAAATTGACCAGGAAAGAAACATTTACATCCAGCTGAAATGGCTGCGGCGCTTCCTTATCGGCATCCTTATCATGGCCGGCTACGGCTTTTTCGTCGCCCTGAGCGGCACCCAGACTCTCACCCAGCTCGGCCTGGTCGCGTTCTCGGGCACCCTGCAGTTTCTCCCCGGCATTATCGCCACGCCCTACTGGCCGGCGGCCAATCGCAAGGGTTTGCTGACGGGGTTGGCCGCCGGTCTGACGGTATGGTTTTTCTCGATGTTACTGCCCCTGGCAGATGGTTACTCCGCGCCTGCGGTCCGGCTCCTGACGGATCAGGTGTTCGCCGCCAGTAACGACCACTGGGCCAACAGCATCCTGGTTTCACTGCTTCTGAACGCCGGCCTGTTTGTTATCGTCTCCCTGCTGACCACCGCCAGTGACGAGGAGAAGATAGCAGCTGAAATATGCTCGATGGACGACCAGTCCCGCCCCACCCGCCGGGTCCTGTCACTCCACAGCGCGGGCGAGTTCAGCCAGCGGCTGAGCTCCGCACTGGGTGAGAAAACCGCCCGCTCCGAGGTCAACCGGGCCCTTTCCGAGCTGCAGTTTTCGCCGGAGGAATCCAGACCCTACGCCCTGCGCAGGCTGCGGGCACGCCTCGAGGCAAACCTGTCGGGCCTGCTGGGTCCCGCGGTGGCGTACAGCATCGTCGAGCGCTGTATCCCTTTCCAGCCGGGGCTGCAGGGTGATACCGAGGATATACAGCTGATTGAACGCAAACTGGACCGGGCGCAATCCACCTTTACCGGCCTGACGGCGGACCTGGATAACCTGCGGCGCCATTACCGGGAGACGCTGGACAACCTGCCGATCGGGGTCTGCTCGATTGGGGCAGACGGCGAGGTCCTGTTGTGGAACCGGAGCATGGAACAGATTACCGGTATCGCGCCACAGGCTGTCCTGGGTTCCCTGCTGGACTCCCTGCCACAGCCATGGCAGCAGATTATCGGCGAGTTCGAGCGCGGCGACAGCACCACCCAGCTCAAAACGGAGGTCGCCCGGGCTGAGGGCCAGACCTGCTGGATCAGCCTGCACAAGACAGACACCAGCACCAGGGGCGGGAGCAAGCCCGCCGATACGGTGATACTGGTCGAGGATATCACTGACCTCGAGCGCCTCGAGGAAGAGCTTCTGCACAATGAGCGTCTCGCCTCGATAGGGCGACTGGCGGCGGGTGTCGCTCATGAAATCGGTAACCCGGTGACAGGCATCGCCTGCCTGGCCCAGAACCTGGAGTACGAAACCGACCCGGAGGAAATCCGTTTCGCAGCTCAGGACATCCTCAAACAGACAGACCGCATCGGCCGGATAGTGGAGTCGCTGGTAAACTTTTCCCATGCCGGCTCAGCTTCCGGCGAAGTCGTCCTGGCACCATCCAACCTGGCCGACTGTATCGACGAGGCCATTCACCTGCTGGCGCTAGACCGGGAGGCCAAGCCCGTGCATTTCGATAACGGGTGCAATCGCGAGGTCCTGGTACTCGCCGACAGCCAGCGCCTGCTGCAGGTTTTCGTCAATGTGCTGGGCAATGCACGGGATGCCTGTGACGAGTACGGGCACATAGAAATCACCGCTGAACCGAGGGGCGAGCTGGTGGCAATCCATATACTGGACAACGGCTGTGGCATCCCGCCGGAGCTGCAAGCGCAGGTGTTTGAACCCTTTGTTACCACCAAGGACCCCGGGGCGGGCACCGGACTGGGACTGGCACTGGTGTTCAGTATCATGGAGGACATGGGCGGCACGGTCAGCCTGTGCAGCCCGGTACAGGCAGGCCCCGAACCCGGCACCCGCGTCACCCTGCAGTTGCCCCGGGCCAGTTATGGCGACACTTTCGAGGCCTAGCTGTCACTGCCGGCCGCACAGGCCCCGGCACCGCTGCTTTTGCTGGAATATAGAACCATGGAATAGTATGTTGGGTAGCTTCTACTCAAAAGGTAACACTTCATGCTGAAGATCCTCGTTGTCGAAGACGAAACGGTTATCCGAACCGCGCTCCGGCGCCTGCTGGAGCGCAACGGCTACCAGGTGAGCGAAGCCGGATCGGTACAGGAAGCCGAGTCCAGCCAGGAGCTGGAAGAATTCGACCTGATAATCAGTGATCTGCGCCTGCCCGGCGCACCGGGCACAGACCTGATCCGCAAGGCGGGCGATGTGCCGGTACTCATCATGACCAGCTATGCGAGCCTGCGCTCGGCAGTGGACTCCATGCGCATGGGCGCCGTTGACTATATCGCCAAGCCTTTTGACCACGGTGACATGATTGCAGCGGTACAGCGGATCATTGCCGATCACCCGGCGCCTCGCCAGACCGGGAGTAAGGACGGCTCCCAAAGCCAGCCAAAGGCGGGGCAAGTCGCCGGCATCACCGGCAATTGCCCGGCGATGCAGACCCTGTTCGAGCATATCCGCAAAGTGTCACCTACGGATTCCACCGTACTGGTGCTGGGCGAAACCGGTACCGGCAAGGAGATCGTCGCGCGCAGTGTGCACAGCCACAGTATGCGGGGCGACAAGATATTGATCTCCGTGAACTGTGCGGCCATTCCCGATACGCTGATCGAATCAGAGCTGTTCGGCTATGAAAAAGGCGCATTCACAGGCGCCAACGCAAGCCGCATGGGGCTGATTGAGGCGGCAGACGGTGGCACCCTGTTCCTGGATGAGATCGGCGAATTGCCGATGGAAGCCCAGGCCCGGCTCCTGCGCTTCATTCAGGAGGGCGAGATACGCCGCATCGGTTCGGTACACTCGCGCAAAGTGAATGTACGCCTCATCTGTGCCACTCACCGCAACCTGCAGAGCCTCGCGGCCGAGGGCGAATTCCGCCAGGACCTGTTTTACCGGATCAACGTGCTGCAGCTTTCGCTGCCACCGCTGCGTGAGCGCGGCAAGGATATCCTGCACCTCGCGGAGAACATGCTGCAGGCCCAGACTGAACGACTTGGCAAAAAAACGATGCGCCTGTCCCCACGCGCTATCCAGGCCATTACCACCTACCAGTGGCCCGGCAATGTGCGCGAGCTCGAACATGCCATTGAGCGGGCGGTCATCCTGTCCGACAGCAGCGAGATCGATAACGAGGCCCTGGGCATCGATCTGGAACTGGTCAATATCAATCGAATCCGCGGACAGCAGGGCATCGTCCCCGCCGCCAGGACACCCAGCACAGGCAACCATGACCCACTCGAGGACCTGTCACTCGAGGACTATTTCCAGCGTTTTGTGCTGGAACACCAGGACTCCATGAGCGAGACCGAACTTGCCCAGAAACTCGGAGTGAGTCGCAAGTGTCTCTGGGAGCGGCGCCAGCGATTGGGCATTCCTCGCAATCGGCCAGGCGTGGCGAACGCGGGGCGAAAGTCCGCTGGACGGGGAAAATAGGCGTTACCCGACCGGGCGCATGTTACAGACAGGGGGGTAATTCGGTAACAAGTCGGTAATCACAGCCTTGTTTCGAGACCCGCCAAATTTACTATGTGCCTGATAAGTATAGATTTTTTTCTTATTGGCACGCCGCGTGCAATTGTATTCCCAGGTACTAACAATAAAAATAACAGTTACCGTAATAAAAATAATACGCTCAGCTATGGACCTGGATGGGGAAGATACCTTCCCCTCGATTTCCTTGTGAGCCTGTAGGGCTTGGCCGGCGATTGCATGGCCACCCGGACTGCCCCGGAAAGGGTACCGATTGGTACCGACAAAACTTGGGCATCCGGCTAAAGTATGTTTCTATAAGCCCATAAAAATAACAGCACACAAGAAATAACAATAAATCTCGCAGTGAGACCTGGATGGGGAAAACATTGTTTTCCCCTTCATTCAGCCACCCCCGCAACGACCAGTCATCCGCATCAACGGGCCGTTGAACTATGGTAGACTGCGCGCCTTACAAACTGCTTCACAGGCACAGTTTCGATTGAAGATCATTCCCAGGGATCAGCACTGCATATCCCGTAAAAATATCAGCGATGGTGCACTCAAGGTGATGTCACGCCTGCGCGGCAGTGGTCACCAGGCCTACCTGGTGGGCGGCGCCGTAAGGGACCTGTTGCTGGGAGGACACCCCAAGGATTTTGATATTGCCACCGATGCCACGCCGGAGACTGTTCATGCGCTGTTTCGCAACTCCCGCATCATCGGTCGCCGCTTCCGTATCGTCCACGTACGCTTTGGCCGGGAAATCATCGAGGTCACAACCTTCCGCGGGCATCACGATAACGATGCCGAGCCCACCTCGGAATTCGGCGGCAACCATTCTCGCCAGTCCGCCAGCGGCCTGCTGCTGCGAGATAATGTCTATGGCACCCTCGAGGAAGACGCCGCCCGGCGCGACCTGACCGTCAACGCCCTGTATTACGATGCCGGCACCTTCGAGGTTTTCGATCACGTGCACGGATTGGCGGACCTGGAGCGACGCAGCATCTGCATTATCGGAGAGCCGGCGGCGCGTTTCACCGAGGATCCGGTGCGCATGCTGCGGGTACTGCGTTTCGCCGCCAAGCTGCAGTTCAGCATAGAACTGCATACGGCCCGCGCCATTCCGGCCTGTGCCCACCTGCTGGCGGAGATTCCCTCCGCCCGACTGTTCGACGAGTTTCTCAAACTGTTCCTGGCCGGCTACGCCGCCGCCACGCTTGACCAATTGATAAGCCATGACCTGTTGCGCTACCTGTTTCCCGAGAGTAACGAGCAGATGCGCCGCAACCCCACGGCACTCGCCCTGGTGCGCGCCGCCATGGTCAGCACCGATCAGCGCATAGCACTGGACAAGCCCGTCACACCGGCATTCATCCTGGCAGCCCTGCTCTGGCCCCAGGTACAACACGAGGCGCAGCTGTTGCAGGAACGCGGTGACCCTCCCATTCCCGCCATGCATAGCGCCGCACAGGATGCCATCGCCGCGGCGGCGCGCCACATCGCCATCCCCCGGCGCTTCAGCCAACCGATGCGGGAGATCTGGGAGTTTCAATTACGCCTGCAAAACCGGCGCGGTCGCAAAGCGGCGGAACTGGTTGATCACCGCCGCTTTCGGGCGGCCTATGACTTCCTGTTGCTGCGGGAGCAGGCGGGCGAGGACACCGGCGACCTCGGGAGCTGGTGGACCGACTTCCAGCAACTGCCCATGGAGCAGCGACTGGAGCAGGCGGCGCTGGAACAAGGCCCCCAGGGCGGGCGCAGGTCCCGCGGCAGACGTACCCGCAAAAAGGCATGATGCCCGCCTACATCGGCCTGGGCAGCAACCTGCAGGAGCCGATACAACAGCTGCGGGACGCCCTCGAGGCCATTGCGGCGTTGCCGGCTTCCCGGGTGACGCAAGTGTCCTGCGCCTACCGCAGCAAGGCGGTCGGCCCGGGTGATCAACCCGACTACCTGAACGCGGTGATATGCCTGCAGACAGACCTGGAGCCCGCAACGCTGCTGGAATCCCTGCAGCGTATTGAACTGGCACAGGGCCGGGTGAGAACCATCCGCTGGGGGCCGCGCACCCTGGACCTGGATATCCTGCTTTACGGCAATGAGCGCCTGGCCACTCCAACCCTGACCATTCCTCACCCGGCGCTTGCCCGGCGCAATTTCGTGCTCTACCCGCTGCTGGAAATCAGCGGGCCAAATTTGCTGCTGCCGGACGGCACGGATCTTGGTACATTGATTGCGCGCTGCCCGCAGGGGGACCTGGTCAAAACCGGGCTGCGGCTCACCCGGGATGCACTCGTGCCCGGGGACTTGAACTGAAAGGGGATTAATACACCGGATGCCCGCCACCACGGTTCCAGACATCGACCTGAAGGGGCGCAAGCCGCCCGCCTATATTGCCGTGGAAGGCCCTATCGGGGTGGGCAAGACCACCCTGGCCAAGCGCCTGGCCGCCAGCTTCAACTACCAGACACTGCTGGAAAACGCCGAGGAGAACCCGTTCCTCGAACGCTTTTACCGGAACCGCAAACAGGCCGCATTGGCCACCCAGTTGTTTTTCCTGTTCCAGCGTTCCCAGAAAATCCAGGACCTGCGCCAGGCCGATATCTTCGAGCCGGTGCGGGTGGCCGATTTCCTTATCGAGAAGGATCCGCTGTTTGCCCGCATCAACCTCGACAGGGACGAGTTCCGGCTCTACCAGAAAGTCTACAGCCAGCTAACCTTCGAGGCGCCACGCCCGGACCTGGTGATCTACCTGCAGGCCTCGCCCGACGTGCTGCTGGGTCGCATTGAAAATCGCGGAATCAGCGCCGAGCGAACCATAGACAGGGACTATCTCGAGCGCCTGAACGAAGTGTACAGTGAGTTCTTTCTATATTACGATGACGCGCCTCTGCTGATCGTCAACGCCAGTGAGCTGGACCTGGCCAACAGTGACGCAGACTACATTCACCTGGTGGACTACCTGCTGGAGATTCGCAGCGGTCGTCACTACTTCAACCCCACTTTTTTCGGGTAAAACCATGGCCAAGGTAACCATAAGCACCCTGGGCAAGATGAAAGCCGCGGGGGAGAAATTCGTCTGCATCACCGCCTATGACGCGACGTTCGCGCGCATCATCAGTGAGGCGGGCGCCGAGACCATCCTGGTGGGGGATTCCCTGGGGATGGTGCTGCAGGGTCACGACAGCACCATCCCTGTCACCATGGACCACATGGCCTACCACACTGAGTGCGTCTGCCGGGCATCCAACGGCGCCCTGATCATCGCAGATATGCCTTTCATGACCTATACCACCCCGGACCAGGCCATGGAGAACGCCACGCGCCTGATGCAGGCCGGCGCCCAGATGGTCAAGATGGAGGGGGGTACCTGGCTCAGCGCCACCATCAGCAAACTGGTGGAACGGGGCATTCCCGTGTGTGCACACCTGGGCCTGACACCCCAGTCGGTCAACACCTTCGGGGGATTCAAGGTCCAGGGTCGCACCCCCAAGGAGGCCAAATCCATCCTCGCCGATGCCGTCGAGATCAAGGACGCCGGGGCCAGCCTGCTGGTACTGGAGTGCGTCCCGGCAGACCTGGCCAGTGATATAAGCCGGAAGCTGGATATCCCGGTAATCGGCATCGGCGCCGGCCCGGGCACCGACGCCCAGGTGCTGGTAATGCATGACCTGCTGGGCCTGACCGTGCATCAGGCACGCTTCGTACAGAACTTCATGGCGGGCCAGAGCACGATACAGGGCGCCCTGAAGGCATTCGTGGATGCCGTCAAGTCCGGCGATTACCCCACTAAAGAGCATTCCTACCAGTAGCCCCCTTAGCCACCCGAACAGCCGCTGCTCTCCTGGCACCGACGGCGGGTGGCGACATCATGTTAGTGTTCGCTCACATCTTTCGATCAAAACCGTGCGCTATAACAAAAAACTGCTTCTTTTAGTAACAAACGCCGTGAATTTTTCATGAAAATCCGTTGCCGGGTGCTGGACCTTGGTCCATACTTCCGGTCCCTCGACGGTTCGCTAACCCCGTGGGAAGGCAGGCCCGTGATTTCTATTTGTTTGGCATCACCGTTCCGAACGTGAGGGAAGAGGTCGATATGCGAACTTACAGCAGCAACGCGCAGTTACACTCCGCCCTGGAGCGCTTTCGCCGCAACGGCCAGAGCATCGCCTTCGTTCCCACCATGGGCAACCTGCACGACGGTCATCTCAACCTCGTACGCAAGGCTCGATCACTGTGTGATGTGGTCGTCGTCAGCATTTTTGTAAACCCCCTGCAGTTCGGCCCCAATGAAGATCTCGATGCCTACCCCCGAACGATGGCAGCGGACAAGGAAAAACTCTTCAGTGAGGGTGTCCAGGTACTCTATGCGCCGCAGGTGGGGGAAATATACCCCCAGGGCATGGCTAACCAGACACTGGTGCGGGTACCGGATCTGTCCGAGACCCTCTGCGGCAGCAGCCGTCCCGGCCACTTCGATGGCGTTACCACCGTGGTGGCAAAGCTGTTCAACATCGTGCAACCGGATATCGCCGTTTTTGGCGAGAAGGATTTCCAGCAGCTGTCCATAGTGCGCAAGATGGTCAAGGACCTGTGCATGCCGGTCCAGATCGTCGGGGTGGCGACCACCCGGGACGAAGACGGGCTGGCCAAGAGCTCGCGCAATGGCTATCTCTCCCCCGAGCAGCGCCATATAGCGCCAGTGATCCACCAGACGCTCAACAGCTGCCGCGAGGCCATCGCCTGCGGTTTCGACAATTTCCTGCAACTGGAATCCCATGCCCGCATGAAGCTGCTGCGAGCCGGCCTGGAACCCGATTATTTTGCCATCCGCGACGCCAGCACCCTGCGACCCGTCACCGCAGACACCGAGGAGATCGCCATTCTGGCGGCGGCCCGACTCGGACCCACGCGCCTGATCGACAACGTCCGCCTCGCCCTGAATCCGGTATCGGACTGGGGCATGCTCGCCGGCGGTCGCTGACAGCCACCACCGCCCCCCGGGCAGGTCACCTACTCCCTGTGCGTTAGACTTTGGTCGGCTTGCTTAAGCGCGCAGGCGCAGTATCATCCCAGACTCACCACTAAACACGCAGGGGAACGTCCACCATGTCTGAATTTCCTACCCATCCGGTACCAGCCAATTTCAGGGACGCCCACATCAACGCCGATCAGTACCGGCAGATGTACGACCGCTCTATCAATGACCGGGACGCTTTCTGGAGCGAAATGGCAAGTGAGTTCCTGTCCTGGGACAAGCCCTGGGACGAGGTTGTCAGCTATGACTTCGTCAAGGGCGACGCCAAGTGGTTTGACGGCGGCAGGCTCAACGTCAGCTACAACTGCATAGACCGGCACCTGCCGGAACGCGCCGACCAGACCGCTTTCATCTGGGAGGGCGATGACCCCGCTGACAGCAAGCACATCACCTACGCCGAACTGAAGGAACAGGTCTGCAAGCTGGCCAACGTGCTGAAGGAGCGCGGCGTGCGCAAGGGCGACCGGGTCTGCATCTACATGCCGATGATCCCCGAAGCAGCCTACGCCATGTTGGCCTGCACCCGCATCGGCGCGGTGCACTCGGTGGTATTCGGCGGTTTCTCTCCCGAGGCACTGAAGGACCGTATCCTGGACTCGGACTGCCAGACCCTCATCACTGCCGATGAGGGCGTGCGAGGCGGCCGGGCGATCCCCCTCAAGGCGAATGCCGACAAGGCACTCGAGGCCTGCCCCAACGTGCACACCTGCGTGGTGGTGCGGCGCACCGGCGCCGACATCAGCTGGCAGGATGGTCGCGATATCTGGTACCACGAGGCAACTCGCGCTGCGGCCGGCGAATGCCAGCCGGAGTCCATGGCGGCTGAAGACCCGCTGTTTATTCTCTATACCTCCGGCTCGACAGGCAAGCCCAAGGGAGTGCTTCACACCACCGGTGGTTACCTGCTACAGGCGGCCATGACCTTCAAATACGTTTTCGATTACCGCGAGGGCGAAATCTACTGGTGCACCGCCGATGTGGGCTGGGTAACTGGCCACACCTATATTGTTTATGGCCCCCTGGCCAACGGCGCTATTTCCCTGATTTTCGAGGGCGTACCCACCTACCCCGATGCCGGCCGCTGCTGGCAGGTGGTGGACAAGCACCAGGTCAACACCTTTTATACCGCACCCACCGCCATTCGCGCCCTGCACGCGGTCGGCGACGAGCCCGTCAAGCGCAGCTCCCGCGCCAGCCTGCGGCTGCTCGGGACCGTCGGCGAACCGATCAACCCGGAGGCGTGGAACTGGTACTACGAAACAGTGGGCGACTCACGCTGCCCCATAGTGGACACCTGGTGGCAGACCGAAACCGGCGGCCACATGATCACCCCGCTGCCGGGGGCGACCCCCCTCAAGCCGGGCTCGGCCACCAAGCCCTTCTTCGGGGTAGAACTGGCACTGCTCAACGAGGACGGATCAGAGGTCGAGGGCGCCGGCGCCGGTTACCTGGCGATCAAGTCGTCCTGGCCGGGCCAGCTGCGCAGTGTGTACGGCGACCACCAGCGCATGGTAGACACCTACTTCAGCCACTACCCGGGCTACTACTTTACCGGTGACGGCGCTACCAGGGACAAGGACGGCTATTACTGGATCACCGGCCGGGTGGACGACGTACTCAATGTCTCCGGCCACCGCATGGGTACCGCCGAGGTGGAAAGCGCCCTGGTGCTGCACGAAAAGATTGCCGAAGCGGCGGTAGTCGGCTTTCCCCACGACATAAAGGGCCAGGGCATTTACGCCTACGTCACCCCGATGCAGGGGGTGGAACCCAGCGAGGAACTGCGGGCGGAACT
>JAHEBL010000167.1 GCA_024642265.1 Haliea sp.
GGTGGCATTCGATCAATCGGGAGCAAGCGCCCGCGACATGTCGTCCAGAAGCGCCTGTGGCGAAACCGGTCGGCCGAGAAACGCCTCGATGACCTCTTTCGACGTCTTTTCAAGACCAAAGCGGTAGAGGCTGCCGCTGACTTTTTCATACCAGAGCGGATTGCCCTCAGTGTAGGGCCCGTATAATTCCACTGCACGGGCTCGCAAGTCGGCGATCACGATCGCCCCGGCCGCGTAGTTCATCATGTAACCCGGTGAATCGATCAACTGGCCGCGAACCGCCCACCAGGCGAGATTGGGCTGGGGGTTGATGCGAAAGTACTTGTGAGTGATTTCCCCCCACACCAGATTGGGGTCGCTTTCCGGCGCGCGATGCATGCGTACCTCGAACAGCGCCCATGCGATATCCATCACGATTGCCGCGTATTTGGCGATAATGGCATCCTCCAGCGGTACGGCAGCGCCGAGGTAGCGTCGTTGCCATGGCGGCTCGTACATGTCCAGGGTGGCAATATCGGCAACCCCCTCGGTGAAAATGTCGCTGTCCGGCCAGTCCGCGAAGGCCGGGCGGGTGCGTATGGCGGCGATGTGAATCGCATGGCCCGTCTCGTGTAATAATTCCATCAGGTTGTCGAGTCCGCCGATCTGATAGGACGCAAAGACCCACGGCTCGCCGGGACTCGAGACGCCGTTGTCGAGCCGAGGTCGGCGCCCGAAGGTGGTGAAAGCGACAGGGTCCTTGCCCGGCCGGGGCTCCAGGTCGTAGTGCACCTGCAGGGCCAGCGGGTCGGCCCCAAGATCGCGGTAGTAACGGTCGTTGATCTCCCGCAGAGCGTTCCCGGGTATTGCCTTGCTCAGCGCCCGGCTGCTGCGACCGGTGTTGTAGGCAAAATCCCAGGGCTCGATCGCCGTGTCGGGTGTGATGTCGCGCCACTTCTGCAGCACGGCCATCATCCACTTCTCCATCAACGCCGGCTCGATGCCGATAGCCCGCACTGATTCCCCCACTACTTCACCTGCGCTCTTCATCCGTGCAGCGTTCAGCCGAACCAGCGTTCTATAGGGACTTTGCGGCCCATTGTCACCGTTGACCGACACCCACACTGGCTCCATTGCCCGCCACAGGCTCTCTCGCCGGGACGGCTCGTCTGTTAACGGCAGCCGGCCGAAAACCGTTAACCTGTCCACCGCCTCGCCCTCGAATGACAGTGACCGGGCGGCCACTGAAAAGCAGTGATAAATACGCAACGAGAGCGCCTGGTAACCCCCTTCCCCCTTTGCAACAGCCGCCGGGTCATAGCGACAGTCGACGAGTTCATCTTCGCCAGTGTTTCCCTCTGCGGAAGATTCTTCGTCTGCAGTCTCATGCAGGCCTGCAACCAGGGTCCGCCTCATCGTGGCCAGGGCCAGCAGGTCTTGCCCGGACACAGGTTCGACAGGGTTTACCGAAAGAGCCTGCTGCAGTCGGCCCCGTGAAGAATTATAGGATTCAATCAGCCCTGCCAGGTTGGTGGCGCCGGTTTCGCCTCGAAAACGGATGATATCGATCCGATCACCCAGCGCGCGAGTGTCAGCATAGAGTTGCTCGATCATAGCGACAGTCAGCGGCGCATCAGTGGGCTTTGACCGCAGATCCTGGGCAAGGACAGTCGGCAGTATGACCGCGGAAAGAAACAGCCCCCGGATTGCGGTGATGTGGATTTTATTGACGGTCATTCCCAGCCAAACCCGCAATGGCATGTGGGCAATTGCTGCGCGGGCGCATCTAGACTTGTTCCGGGGACAGGCCATCGAAGCGCTCACCCTCCAGAACCAACACTGTTTCATTTGCGGCAGGTCTGAAGCCCAGCGCCTGGTAAAATCCGAAAGCCTGCTCATTGCTGTTGTGAACACTCAATCGCATATAGCTGGCGCCATGTTGTCGGCCCTGCTCTATCGCCGCGGCAGTAAGTTTTGCAGCCAGTCCACAGCCCCTGGCCTCTGCCGCAACGAAGAGGTCCTGTACATAAATTCCGGGGGACCCTCGCCAGGTAGAAAATTCACTGAAAAACAGGATGAATCCCAGTGGGGTTTTACCGCGCCAGGCGATGATGGCCTCGAAAGCCGCGGGAGATGTGAAACCATAAGATAGCAGTGATGCAAGGGATCCGCGGAATTCCTGCTGCTTACCCAGATCATGAGCCAGCTGTTTCAAAAGTTCGAATAGAACCGGCGCATCGTCCGAACTGGCTTTGGTCAACCTGACGTCAGGCATCGTCTTATACCTTTATCTTGTCACGCCCTTTGAGTAGCAGACCTTCACGCACCTCCGCGGGGCTGGCGACCTCGTGTCCCAGTGCCTCGATAATAGTTCTTATGCGGTCAACCTGCTCGGCACTGCTGCTGGCCAGTGCGCCCGAGGGCATGGTCAGGCTGTCTTCTAGCCCCACCCTGACATTGCCACCCAGAATAACTGCCAGCGTGGCCAGCGGTATCTGGTATTGGCCGGCCGCCAGTACGGAAAACTGGTAGCTGTCGCCCAGTATGCGGTCCGCGGCGGCTTTCATGGCCATCAGATTTTCTGGTGAAGCGCCGATCCCGCCCATGACGCCCAGAACAAACTGTACGTAGAGCGGAGCTTGCACCAATCCCTGGCGCAGATAATAGCCGAGGGTCTCGATATGGCCCATGTCATAGCACTCAAACTCGAACCTGGCCCCGTCGCCTTCGCCAAGCTCCGCCAGAATGGCTTCTATGTCCTCATAGGTATTTTTGAAGGTGGTCTTTCGCGTGGCCTCGAGCAGCGCGGGCTCCCACTCGTGTTGCCACTGGGTGTACTTTCGCGCCAGGGTGAATATCCCGAAATTCATGGAGCCCATATTCAGCGAACACATCTCCGGCTTGATGTGACGGGCGGGGGCCAGCCGCTCCTCAAGCGACATCAGTGAACTCCCGCCTGTAGAGATATTCAGTACCGCGTCACAGCCCTGATGAATGGTGGGAATGAAATCCATGAAGTGACCGACGCTGGCACTGGGTCGGCCATTTGCAGGGTCACGCGCATGCAGATGAATGATGCCGGCGCCAGCGGCGGCCGCATCCATGGACGCCCTGGCGATCTCGGGGCCTGTTACCGGAATATGCGGGCTCATGGTCGGAGTATAAATCGAACCAGTTACCGCACAGGTAATAATCACCTTTCGTTTCATTGTTCCCACCCTGTTGCCGTCCCTATTCCAGGCCTGGTTTTTGGAGTTTGCAGAAAAACCGCGCCATGATAACATTCTGTGAAATTATATTTAGAAACTCAACTATAGTATTCATGAATGTAATCATACTGCGAAATGATGATGGATCCAGGCCACAACATAACTGAAAAAGCTACCCGGCACCCCGCACAGATTGCCTGGGACCTCGATTGGAACCTGTTGCGAACCTTCATGGTGATCGCCCGGTGCAAGAGCATCACCCGGGCGGCACATTATCTGAACCTGAAACAACCCACCGTCAGCAATGCCCTGAGGCGGCTGGAAACACAACTGGGTTTCCAGCTCGCCGAACGGGGGCCTCGCAATTTCATGGTGACCGACCACGGCGAAGCTCTTTACCGGCAATGCGAGGAGATTTTCGGCTCCATCGGGCGCTTACCCAACATCGTCCAGGACAGTCACGACAACGTTGAGGGGCACATCAGAATCGTCATGGCAAGCCATGTCATGACACCGATGCTGGACGCAACACTACTGGAATTTCATCAAAAGAACCCGAGGGCCACTTTTTCAATTTCGATAAAGGACAGTCAGGAGGTCATTGAAACCATCCGGGCAAAACAGGCCACGCTGGGCGTCTGCCTGATCAGGGAGCCGGTGCCGGATTTAGCCGTGGACCTGTTTTACCGGGAGCACTTCGGGTTTTTCTGCGGACGACCGCACCCGCTTTTCGGCAAAAAAATCTGCAAACTGGATGAGCTCAAGGGACAGCAGATTGTGAGCTTTTACACCGATAAGCTCGGCGATGTGTTGCATCAGGTAGCGGTACTAAGGGGTCAGTCACAGTTGAGCGACACCATCACGGGCCTGTCCAATAACCTGGAAGAAGTGCGGCGTATGATCATGGCCGGGCTCGGTATAGGTCCGCTGCCGGTGCACGTGGTTGAGCGGGATATCGCCAATGAGCAACTCTGGCGACTGGCCGTGGATGAAACACCGGTTGCGGTTGATGTGTTTACCCTGCAAAACCAGGGAGCCATTTTGAATGTGGCGGAAAAGGCGTTTTTGATGGCGTTGAGGCAAACAGTAAACAGTACCGACATAAGACAACGCTCCTATGGCCTCGCCGACCTGGACCCAGTGGAAGCAGGATGATGGAATCGCATTTGTTCTACCAGACCCGTGACAGACGCCCGGTGCTCGACCGAGCCGAGGGCCTGTACATGTGGGACGTCAACGGCAAGAAATACATTGATGGCTCCAGCGGCGCCATGGTGTCAAACATCGGCCACAGCAACCCGGCGGTGTTGAAGGCGATGCAGGCGCAAATGGCGAAGTCCACTTTTGGCTACCGCTTACATTTTGAAAACGAACCGGCCGAATTGCTTGCCAGAAAAGTCGCCGAACTGAGTCCCCCCGGACACAACAAGGTCTTTTTTGTTTCCGGGGGTTCCGAGGCCGTGGAAAGCGCAATGAAACTGGCCCGCCAGTATGCTTTTTCCCGCGGTGACGGCGAGCGCTGGAAAATTATCTCCCGTTCGCCCTCCTATCATGGAGCCACGCTGGGCGCGCTGTCGCTGACCTCCTATACGCCACTCAACGCGCCGTTCCTGCCCATGCACGTCGCCATGCCAAAGATTCCTGCTCCGCGCTGTTATCTGGATCGGGATGACCTGAGTGATGATGAGCGCGGTTTGCGTTACGCGCAGATGCTCAGGGACAAAATAGTGGCTGAAGGACCGGAGACGGTGCTGGCATTTATCATGGAGCCGGTAGGTGGCGCCTCCACGGGAGCGTTGGTAGCACCCGATAGCTACTATGGCCACATTCGCGACATCTGTGACGAGTTTGGCGTGTTGCTGATATATGACGAAGTGATGACCGGCGTTGGCCGCACCGGAAAGTTTCTGGCAGCGGAACACTGGAATATCAACCCCGATATTATTGTCACCGCAAAAGGCTTTGGCGCCGGTTATATCCCTCTGGGCGCTTTGACGGCAAGACAATCGATAGTTGACACGATCCTGGACAGCGGCGGCTTCCAGCACGGTTATACCTATGCGGGCAACCCCATTGCGTGCGCTGCGGGTTTGGCGGTTATCGATGAAATATTCAGGCAGCAGATGATGTCAAATACCGTCAGCCGAGGCGTTCAGCTCCTGGCTGGATTATCGCGACTGAAAGACAACTATGCGTTCATTGGCGACGTCAGGGGCAAGGGCCTGCTAACCGCGTTTGAACTGGTCAGCGACAACGCAACCATGGCTCCGCTGCCAGCAGCTCTGAATGTGTTCTCGGTGCTGGTTGAGTTGGCATACGAACGCGGCCTGATAATTTACTCAAGACGCTCCAGGGGCGGGCTTGAGGGTGATCACTTCCTGATCTGTCCGCCCATGATAACCAGCGCCGAACAGATAAATGACATTCTGGACATCCTGGATGACAGTCTGGGCAGCCTGGCAAAGATGCTCAATCTGCCGACAGCCAGGCCTTGAGGGTTCCTGTATGAAATGTGTGCTCTGTGCCGGTCAGGCCAAACACTATCCCGAAAGCTTTCTCGTCAATGGCGAGCGCAAGCCCAACCCTGAGTCGCCCGACCGGGTCGACCGTTTATTGCGGGGGGCTCTTGCGGCGGG
>JAHEBL010000057.1 GCA_024642265.1 Haliea sp.
TGCGGGCGCTGCAAACCCCGACCAAAACGCCCTGGCTCGATACATGCCAGAGAACCGTGCGCATGGTCTGTGGCGCAAAGGGCGAAACCCGGCGGCCGGCGGACAGCTGATACGGTCCCGATGGCCGCGCGTTGCAGCGCCGGCCTGTGTCGCTGGACAGTGTTTCACCGGGAGTGCTCCTGCCAGCTGCTTGGCAGCTGGCCCCGATGGCGGCGCCAGCGTTCGGCTAAGCAACTGGTGCGCTGCATCGGGCGAGGGCCGTAACGCCCATTGTACTCACCGGGTAATCACCTGTTGTCGACGATGCTTGAGAGCATCGTTCGCGCCGTCAGAATTCGCCTCGCAGGGCCTTTGTGGACGAACGCAGAGTGCGGCATTGCACAGGCAAACACTGTCATGTTAGGTTTGTTTGCAGAACTATATGGCAGCTTTGACTGCCGGGGACGCGGACTCGGGACATGACCATCGCTGGCAAAATCAACGCCCTCGTGCTCGTTGTTACGGGTCTGCTGGCCGTGGTTGCTACCGGCATTACCGCGGTCCGCGAGTTTCGTAGTGATCGCGACCTCCTGATAGAGAAAACGTCTACCCTGGTGTCGAGCCTTCCCGATCTGCAGGTCGATATTTATTTTGGCAACAAGGATCGGTTGCAACAGTCCCTGGACCGTTTTGTTGAGTCCCCCGCAGTCTCCTATGTGGTGCTTTACGATACCGACGGCGAGCCTCTCCTGAGGAGGGGTTCGCCAGCTGCCATTGGCGGCGTTATTGCGCCGTTCGAGTCGCTGCGCAGGAATGTCAGTAGCACAGAGCCAGGCCGACTGGTCTTTAACGGGCAGCTTGAAACCGGTGGACAGAGCCTGCTGACTGCCGTTCTGAGTGAGAACAGCGCGATTCAACTTAGCTATCCGGTATTTTCTGTGCTCAACCCCCTGCTGGAGGATCTCTCGCCCGCGGATTTTGGCGCGGCCGTGGTGCAGCCCCATGAGGTCGCGAGCCTGTATGTGATCGGATATTTGCAGGTGGCCATAAGCCTGCGCGCAACCCTGCTTGGCGTTTTGCCGATAGTCACCCCGGTCTTCGTCGCATGCCTGTTACTGGTGCTGATCTCGAGCTACCTCTCCCTGAGAATTACCCGACGCATCACCGAGCCCCTCTCGCATATGGCCAAGGTGGCCGATGAGATCGCCTCAGGCAAGCTCAGCGACACTGTCGAGGTGGAGGGCACCGGAGAGGTCAGGGAAATTGCCACGATTCTCAATGGAATTATCACCGGCCTGAGTCGTTACAAGACCCGGATGGATGTCGATCACCAATTGCTCAGCATGAAGGTGGAGGAGCGAACATCGCAGTTGACCAGGCGCAATGAGGAGTTGAACAAGGCTGTACTGGAAGTGACCGAGACCAAAGACCGGTTGCGCCAGATGGCCTATTACGACAGCCTCACCTCGCTGCCAAACCGCCGCTTGTTTACCGAGCAGCTGGATTTGTTGTTGCGCCTGTCGAAGCGCAACAATGAAAATCTCGCGCTGTTGTTTCTCGATCTCGACAATTTCAAGCGGATAAATGATTCTCTCGGACACAGCGCCGGAGACCAGTTGTTGCGTGAAGTGGGCGCTCGCCTGGCCGGCTGTGTACGCGACAGCGACGTGGTCGCGCATTACGTGGAGTCCGGCCCGAAGATCGATGTGTCACGTCTGGGTGGCGATGAATTCACGGTAGTGCTGAACCAGATAGACAGCCCGGAATCGGCACGCATGGTCGCACAGCGCCTGCTGGATGCTCTCAGCGAGCCGATGGAGATCGGGGGGCACGAGCTGGTTGTGACCCCAAGTATCGGTATCGCCCTGGCGCCTGCGGACGCCAGCGATGTGGATGGACTGCTCAAGGCCGCTGACACCGCCATGTACCACGCCAAGGCCGCGGGCAAGAACAACTGTCTTTTCTATCACAGTGACATGGATGCCGCGGGTGTCGACAGGCTGCAGCTGGAAGCCGATCTGCGCCGTGCCATGGAGCGCAACGAGTTTGTCCTGCATTACCAGCCCCAGGTTGACACCCGCACCGGCTCGGTAGTGGGAGCGGAGGCGCTGGTGCGTTGGGAGCACCCGGAAAAGGGTATGATCCCCCCCTTCCGTTTCATTCCCCTGATGGAGGAGATGGGCTTTATCGGCGCGCTTGGTGACTGGGTCCTGCGGGAAGCCTGCCGGCAAATGAAGGCCTTTGAGGCCATGGGCCTGCAATTGCCCAAGGTGGCAGTGAATGTATCCGCCCTCCAGTTCAACTCGACCTTCATCAGGAGCGTTAAGGAGGTACTGCAGGAAAGCGGCCTCGCACCGGCCAAACTCGAACTCGAGCTCACCGAGGGCGTGGTTATGGGCGATGCCGGTGCCATCATCGACGCAGTGAAAGAGTTGAAGGAAATGGGCGTGAGCCTGTCAATCGATGATTTTGGTACGGGCTACTCATCACTGAGCTACCTCAGTCGCTTCCCGCTGGATGAGCTGAAAATTGATCGCAGTTTCGTAATCAAGTTTGACGAGAGCGAGAATGATGCCAGTCTCGTTGTTGCGATCATCGCGATGGCCCGCAGCCTCAACCTGCGACTGGTCGCCGAGGGTGTGGAGACGCAGGAACAGTATGAGTTTCTCACCAGCAACGGCGCGCACATCATCCAGGGCTACCTGTTCAGCAAGCCGTTACCTGCGCATGAGCTGCAGCCCTTGCTGGCCCCCTGGCATTTTATGGAACAGGTGCAGTCCATGGCGGGTGGGCCTGTGCGGCAGAATCGACGGGAAGTGTCACTGGGCCTGTAGCAGCGTGGGGCATTGTGCTGTTCGGCTTGCTTACTCTGCCATGCTGTCAATCAGTTCCGGGTTTTGCTCGAGTTCAGAAATGCTCCTTTCCAGTTCCTCCGGCGATTCCGCGCGCAGCTTGCTCGCCTCGTCCTCCATCTGTTTATCTGTTGGCGCCTTGTACTTGAGATTCTCGCCATAGGTCAGGTTGTTGTAATCCCGGCATTCGGGCAACCCGTGTCCTTCTCCGCAAACGTGGACAATGCCGTTTTTCTCGGACACCCGTTCTCCCTCTACCTCACTGTTGCCGGCGCAGCCAGTGATCAGCAGCGCGCACACTGTGATACAGATTATTCTCATGGCAGGGTTTTCCTGTTTCGGTGAGTGATTATTGTGAAGCCGGCAGAGGATCTGTCAACCGCCAGAGCGTATGCGCTGGGCGATGGGTCCCCCGCTTTGCTCAGGCCTGGCCGAACAGCCCGAGCAGGCCCAGCAATATGGCATAGCGGGTCGCCTTGCCGATGGCCGTCAGCGATACAAACACCAAAAAGTTGACACGCATGATGCCGGCGATGAACGTCAGGGCATCGCCTCCGACTGGCATCCAGGCCAGCAACAGCGACCAGACACCGAATTTCTGGAACCAGCGTTGTGATATACCCAGGCTCCGGGGCTTGAACGGAAACCAGGGGCGGTCCTGGAAATGCAAAAGGTAGCGCCCCAGCGCCCAGTTGACTACCGAGCCCAGGGTATTGCCGGTGGATGCCCACAGCCACAGTGCGAGTGGGTCGTACCCTGCGTTCGCCATCCCCATGAGCACTATCTCGGAGTAGGCCGGTACCACAGTGGCGGCCAGAAAGGCGCTGAAGAATAGTCCCGCGTAGGCTTCAATGTCTGCCATTTAATTGGACATCCTGCAGCCGCCCTCAGTGCTCAGGGTAAGCGCGGGCAATGGCACAGCGCACCAGACCCATGAAGAGTCGTTGCTGGGTCCTGCTTTGCGGCATGTACTCCGGATGCCACTGTACGCCGATAAAGAACGGGTGCTCACGTTTTTCTATCGCCTGGACCACGCCGTTCGACTCAGCAGCACTCACCGCTATGTCCGTTCCCAGATTGTTGATCGACTGGTTGTGCAGTGCATTGACGAGGCAGGAGTCGGTCTTGAGAATCCGCTGCAGGCTGGTGTCGGGAGTGACGGTGATGGTCTTGCGGGGCAGTATACTGCGGATATTGCTTGTCTCCTCGGTATAGAAGTGGCCGATGGTCTGGTGCAGGGAACCGCCCAGTGCAACGTTCATGAGCTGAGCGCCGCGACAGATGCCCAGCACCGGTAGCCGTTTCAACAGAGCATGGTGGATAATGTCTTTTTCGAGCCGGTCGCGCTCTGGGTCATAATCCTGGCCCGAGTGGCGTGCGAATACAGCCCTGAAAACACCCAGCACGAGTCCCACTGCCCAGTCTGTCAGTGTGTTGTGCTGTCCGGGCTGCCGGTCCTCCGGTTCACTCTCCTGGCCGTAGTGGAACGGGTCGACGTCGGTTCCGCCGCCGATGACAAGTGCGTCCAGCTTGTCTGGATCAGACCGTCGCTTGGGCGTTATTCGCACAGCCCTGGCACCGCAGCGCCAGATCGCCAACGCGGTCATCAGCCATGCTATCAGGCCACCCCTGTCGGGCCCGGTAACACCGATTCTGATCCTTTGTTTCACGAGGCGACTCAGCCTTCAAAAAACTTTTGGCTGAGTATGGTCGTGAGACGTATCGCCCAGGTGGCTCTGGGAGCGATGGAGAAGGTGCTGTTACTCTCACGCCAGGCATCGATCAGCTCCTTAAGCAGTGACTCATCAGCTGCCAGGGACTCAATGTATACCCACCGGTTCCAGGCTCCCGCCGCGCTCCAGCCGGCTTCATTGATTTTGCAGTCGGGCAGGCGGTAATGAAAAGCGGGCCTGCCGCGGACCAGCTTGCGTTCGTCTTCATTGATCCTGGCCAGCACCAGGTCCCTGTTGCGCTCCAGCATTATGGGCAGGAGGTCCAGCGCCCGGTTGCGGGTGGGATTGTATTCCAGGTAGTCACTGATAAGCGCGTCGTCATCGGGACTGTAGCTGTTGTCCAGTACCAGTTCCATATAGTCCGGGGGAAAGGGATCGATGTACTTGGTAAAAAATCGCCTGGTAAGATCGATCTCCGAGGAATCGATAATCCAGGTGTACAACAATAAGAAGGACTGCAGGTAGCGTTTCAGGGTCTCGCAGGAGTTATCCGGTATCGAGGGGTTGATATGCAGACCGAAGGCATAAATCAGTGAATCCTGCGTGCCTTCCGCTCCAAGCCCGTTGAGTGTCGCAGTCAGGGTGTCCAGTTTGTCCAACTGCTTAAACGGGATCGGTTCAGTGACAACCTCGCAGGGGATCAGGCCGCGGCTGGCATTGTCGATATTGGTTTCTATATCGTTTGCCAGGCTGCCCGGGGAGAATTCAATCCCCAGGGATTCCAGCCATCTGCGGTATCTCACGGATTTCAGGATGTTGGCGTCCCGTTCGATCTTGAGTTTGCCGAGCTCGCTCCCATGCAGCACCGCCTCAAACGGGGTCTTGATTTCCAGTTCGCCGCCAAGTGACTGCTGCAGGGCCCGGGCCGTTTTAACAATCGGCAGGTTGCCGAACTCAAATTCGAAGCCGGCCCTGCGGGGCTGCCCGGAACTGTCTGTCAGCAGGGGTGGCAGCAGATAATGCTGTTTCATCGCTCGTTCTCCCTCTCGGCCTCCAGTCTACCGATTTTCACGACACAATACCTTTGGCAAAACCACGCGCAGGCGCGGTTCACAACTGGTCGACGTCAGTGCAGGGCAGGGTGCAGATAACGACCAACCCCGTTCCTGTATTTTCAGCCCGGATGTGGCCGCCGTGACGCACAATCGCGCGACGGGCTATGGCCAGCCCCAGCCCGTGGCCCCCGGTGTCTCGGGTGCGCGCGGTGTCCGCGCGGTAGAACGCCTCAAAAATCTTTTCAAGTTCCGCTTCCGCAACCCCACCGCCCTGGTCCGTCACGCAAATGCGGTAGCTCTCCCCGAGCTTCTCCAGGTCTACCGCTACAGTGGTATTGTCCGGTGCGTGGGCGACAGCATTGCGCAGGATGTTTTCAAAACTCTTGTGCAGCAAGTCACCAGAGCTTGCGACTATCGCGTCTTCCTGTGCGTGTACCAGCGTAACCGTTTTGCCATTGGCGGCACCTTCAAAAGTGGCATCGCTGCATAATTGTTTCAGCAGCTGCACCAGGTCGATGTGATCATCCAGTTCCAGAGCCTCGACCTGGCTGGCCAACAGCTGGCCGATCAGCTGTTCCAGTCGTTCTGCCTCCCGCTCAATGCGCTGCAGGTAGGCGGGGGACGTGTCCGGATTTTCCTGGGCCAGGGCGAGGGCTATTCGCAGGCGTGCCAGGGGAGAGCGCAGTTCATGCGATACATCACTCAGCAGGCGTTTTTGTGCCTCGATCCGTTCCTGCAGTTGTTGTGCCATGCTGTTGAAGTCCCTGGCCAGTTCATCGGTTTCGTCCAGGCCCCACTTGCGCACCTGCAGCCGCGTATCGAGATCACCGGTGGCGAGGCGTCGCGATGCGAGCTGCAGATTCCTGATGCGCTTTGACATTACACGGGACAGCAGGTAGCACACCAGGCCGCTGACGATAATTGCCAGTCCCAGGCGCAACCAGAAATTGCTGCCCAGGGTGGCCAATAACAGGTGACGGGAGGGCCGAAAGACGAATACGGCCCGCAGCAGGCCGTCCTCCGGGCGGTAGATTTCATGGGCGAGCAGATGCTCGCGACCCGCGTTGAGAAAAGCCCGGCGGCGCACACCCTGCAGTTCCAGTGCCACTTTCCGGACCGTGGCCGGTACCTGGCGTCCGAGCAGGTCTGTGCCGCTTCGATCCAGCAGGTAAATATCCACATCGTGCTCGGCGCTGGCGCGCTCGACCAGCGCGGCAAGGCCGGCAGCGTCGGTATTTTGCAGGTCGTAGATCATCTGCAGGACGAAGCGCTGGGGCGGGCCATGAGGCCGATGTTTCACAGCATAGCGATCGGGATTGGCGTCGAAATACTGGTTGGAGATGAGCCAGCTGGCCAGAACGGCGATAGTCGCCAGCCAGAATCCCAGGAAAATCTTGGTAAACAGGTGCATGCGCAGGGTCATTACGGGCCGTCCCCGGGGCGCACAGTGAACTGGTAGCCACTGCCGCGCACACTGACGATGAGGTTGTCGCCCCCAAGGCTGGCCAGTTTCCTGCGCAGTTTACTGATATGTACGTCGATACTGCGATCATAGGCGGCAAGGGGGCGACCGAGGGCCTGCCGGCAGAGCGATTCCTTGTCCACTACCGTACCCGACCTGGCAAGCAGGGCGGCCAGCACATTGAATTCGGCGGCCGTCAGTCGCAGGTCAGTCCCGGCGTAGCTTGCGCTGCGCCCGGCGCTGTCCAGGCGGGTCTGTCCGACAACCAGCTCCTGCCCGGTCTCATTGGGCTTGTCGGGCCCGGCGGCAGAACGCCGCAGTATTGCTCTCAGCCGTGCTGCCAGTTCGCGTGGGTTGCAGGGTTTGGGCAGATAGTCGTCGGCCCCCATCTCAAGGCCGACGATGCGATCGGTCTCCTCGCCCCTGGCGGTCAGCATCAGAACAGGAGTGGAGCTGAACCTGCGCAAGTTGCGCAGTACTTCAAGGCCCTGCAGGCCGGGTAACATGATATCGAGCACGATAGCGTCATAGCTGTGCTCCCGACATTGCTCTACCGCAGCCGCGCCGTCGTGGATGGCTTCGGTGGTAAACCCTTCCAGTTGCAGGAACTCTGCCAGCAGCGCACACAGCTCGTGGTCATCGTCTATGATCAGTATCGTTGCGCCCACAACGTGTTCCCCCTGTTGGATATCACATAGTGTGTATAACCGCGCAGGACTTGTCACTCGCGCTTCACCCGGTATTGCGGTTCTTAACAAATCTTTACCAGGGGCGGTGCCACATTTACCGGCCGTTCTACCAGAATTGCTCTCGTGGGTGGCGGGAACGGCCCGTCACCGGTTAAGTGCAAGACAAAGGAGAATGAAAATGCCAGGCAAAGTGAAAACATGGCTGTGTGGCGTCGCCCTGGCCGGGGCGACTGCAATGTCCCTGACCTCGTGGGCCATGGGCCCGCACGGGGATATGGAGCGGGACCCGGGCAGGATGCTGGCGCATCTGGGTGATCGGCTCGACCTGAGCAGTGAGCAGAAGTCCCGGATCGAGAGCCTCATGGCTGAGGGCAAGGAAGCGAATGCGGCCGATCACGCGCGTATGCAGGAACTGCGTAAGCAAATGATGGGTATGCGTGACAACTTTGACCAGCAGCAGGCGCGCCAGTTGGCTGATGAAATTGGCCAGATCACGGCGCGCCTGGCGTACCAGGCCACTGCAAGCTGGTCGCAGGTTTACCAACTGCTGGACGCGGAGCAGAAAGCACAGCTGGACACTATGATGGCCAGGCGCGCAGAGGAGCACCGCGGCAAATGGCGCGGTGACGGTGGCAAGCAGCCTGACTAATGCCCTATGCTGGAGGCACATCAGCCTGGTAAGGGAGCTAGTCCTTTGAAAACAGTCGGTCCGCTAAACGCCGAGTCGGTCCCGGAGCGATCCGGGTCCGGCTATCCCGAGCCATTCAATACCCAGGTGGGCAGCGCTACCTGGCGTCCACTGGGGGATCAGTTCGACCTCACCCAGTTAGGGGTTAATCTGGAAACGCTCAAACCCGGTGACCAGTCCGCCCTGCGGCACTGGCATACGCTGAGTGATGAGTTTGTCTATGTGCTGGCGGGGGAGGTCGTGCTGGTGACCGAGCATGGCGAGTCCGCCCTTGGCGCGGGCATGTGCGCCGGTTTCAAGGCGGGTGAACGCAACGGCCACCATTTCATCAACCGCGGTCCAGGCAGTGCCAAACTGCTGGTCATGGGCGCGCGAGTGCCCGGGGATAACGCGTTTTATCCGGATGACGACATTGCCTGGTTTCACACCGAAGAGGGTAAGGTGGCGGTCCATAAAGACGGCACAGCCTATTCCTGATATTGCTCTGGCGGTCAGGGAGGTGTGGCGGCAGCGTCCCTGCTGATGTAGATCCACAGTGCGTCTATATCCTCCGGCGCCAGTACGTCCTGCCACGAGGGCATGGCGTTTTTGCCGTAGGTTACCGATTCTGTGAAACGCGCCTGCTCGTCTTTGGGGAAATTACGCAGGTCGTAAATGCCGACGCCGGGATTTACCATGTTCACCCCGTGACAGCGGGCGCAGCGTTTGCGAAAGGAGGACTTGCCCTTCGCATACAAGGCCTCGTCCGTGGCTGTTGCGTCGGTCGACCCAATGGCAAACCCAGGGGTGCCTGTTGCAGTCAGGGCGACCGCCATCGTTAGCGCCGCCATGAGTTTTGTGCGCGGCGCGCTGGTAGCGGAGCGCCGCCTCAGCGGGCGGATGTGCCCGCAAATTTGCGCGGCACTCCCGCTCAGTCGAGCCAGTATGTCCCTGCGGTCACTTTTTGTCATTGAACAGGGCGAATGTCCAAAGGGAGCCACCGGGGGGTATGTTCTGCAGTCGCTCGTCGCCGCTGAACAGCGAGTAAACACCACCGATACCACTGGCGATGGTCACATACTGCCTGCCGTCGCGTTCCCAGGTCACCGGAATGCCGGTGATGCCCGAGCCGGTCTGGAAGCCCCACAGCTTCTCGCCGGTGGCGCTGTCATAGGCCGCAAACTCCCCGTCCATGCGACCGGTAAATACCAGCCCGCCGCCGGTGCTCAGCACACCGCTGAAGTTGGGCAGCTCGGAAGGCACCTGCCACTTTGCTTTGCCGGTCAGTGGGTCGATGGCCTTGAGATAGCCGCGCATGCCGTTCTCGGGCCAGGTAAAGCCGACGAATTCCATGCCGAGATACATTGTCTTCGGCTCTTTTGTTTCTGATATGGAGCGATAGGGATAGCCGAAGTTCAGGGTGTTGGCATAGGCCAGGCCGGTATTGGGGTCATAGGACATGGGCATCCAGTTTTTGCCACCCAGGGCGGATGGCCAGACATCGACCGGCGCATCCATTTCGGGCGTGTTCCTGACCATGGTGGTCATCTCGGTATCGATAGGAAGGCCTGATTCAAGGTCGATCCCCTTGGCCCAGTTGATTTTGTCAACGAAAGGGTTGGCCGCCAGCAGCTCGCCGGTCGCCCGGTCGAGCACGTAGAAAAAGCCATTGCGATTGGCCTGCAGAATGACCTTGCGAGGCTTGCCGTCAATGCTGAGTTCGGCGAGTACCAGTTCATTTACCCCATCGTAATCATAGGGGTCGTTGGGGGAGAACTGGTAGTGCCAGACGATCTCGCCCGTCCTGGGGCGGATCGCCAGTGCCGAGCAGATGTAGAGGTTCTGGCCCTTGCGCGCGCCGGTGGGGTTCCAGGGTCCACCGTTGCCGGTGCCCCAGAATACCAGGTTCATGTCGGGGTCATAGGACCCGGTAAGCCAGGTGGGACCGCCGCCCTCGAGGTAGGCCTCGGCGCCCGCCCAGCTGTCGCCGCCGGGTTCACCGGGTGCGGCGGTGGTGTAGCGCCGCCACAGCTTGTCGCCGGTGGCCGGATCCCACCCGTCGATGAACCCGCGGGTGCCATATTCGCCCCCTGAGATGCCGGTAATCAGTACCCCATCGGCGATCAGCGGCGCCCCGGTCATGGAGTAGCCGTCCTTGTAGTCTGCGGCTTTCTGCCGCCAGACTTCCTTGCCGGTCTTCATATCCAGGGCAATCACGAACGCATCGAGTGTGCCGCGAAACAACAGGCCCTTGTAGGCCGCCGCGCCGCGGTTGTGGGAGCCGCAACAAGCCACCGCGTGCACGTCCTGTGGCAGCGTTGTCGGTGTACGCCACAGTTGTTTGCCGGTGAGCGGGTCCAGCGCCACCGTGGCGTCGGTGGTGGTCTCGTACATCACGCCGTCAATGAGCAGTGGCTGGCCTTCCTGGGGATAATTGTTGGCCAGGCTCAGGTTCCAGACCGGTACCAGTCGGCTCACGTTGCTGCGGTCAATTTGCTTGAGAGGGCTATGCCGCTGCAGGTCGTAGCCACCGCCATAGGTGGTAATGTCTCCGGGTGTTGCGGCATCATTCTTCAGGTCTGACTCGACCGGGCCCGCAGCGTGAGCGGCCATCGAAGTAAGCAGGGTAAGGATCAGGGCAGTTCGCATCATAGGATCTCCCGGCACCGGGGCGCCAGTGGGTGGCTATTATTATTTCGCCGACCGGCGATCGGTGCCGGGCGGCTGCTTCTGCATAAACTACCAATAATGGGCCGCGCCGTATATACGTTGCGGCGACGCACCGCAGCAGTGCTTACAGTTTTTGCACGGACAGGCCAAGCTTTTCGCGCAGTGCCCTGGTCGCCTCGAGCCTGCTGCTATTGGTGATAACCGCTGTGCTGGCAGCTTCCGGGCGCAGGTAAGTGTCGGTCACCCGACGCAAATCCTCAAGACTGACGCCCAGCACCTGCTGCCGAAAGTGCTCACGCTGCTCATGGCTGCGGCCAAACAGGCGGTTGTGAAAATGCTGTTTGGCCTCGCCCGCCGGAGAGCCGGGTTTGTCCAGGCTGCCGATAACGCCAAGGATAGACTCCACCAGGGCACGCTGCTCATGGCTGCTTTCGAGCATCCAGCTTACCGCGCTGTCGAAATCCTGCAGGGTTTCATCGAGGCGCGGGTCGCGGTAGGAATAGAAACGGAACGCGGCTATGCCGGAATCCTGGGACGCACCACCGCCGTAGGCACCCCCTTGTTCCCTTATGGCCCGGTGCAGGAAGCCGTTGCGCAGGAAGCCCCCCAGTACCGTGAGGGCTGCCGCGTCCGGGTGTTGTATAGGTACGGTGGGGTAGGCGCGCGCGCAGAAATTGACCTGGGTATTGGTCAGCCAGATTTCCGCACGGCGTTCCCGGCGCGGTGCGAGGGCGAATCGGTCGGCTTCGCAGGACGGCGGCGAGGCACCCCAGATCCTTGCCGCCTGGTCAGCCACAGCGGCGGTCTTTTCCGCTTCGGCAACCACCAGTAACTGTCTCGGCATTGCAACTACCTGCCGGTGTACGTCGGCCAGGGTGCCGGCGAAGCCGTCGAGCGCTACCTGTTCCTGCAAACTGTCATCAAGCGCCCGCAGCTTGCGGATTCCGGCAAGACCCGACAACTCGTGATTGAGGTGCGCCAGCGGGCTCATGCCCGCGCAGGCCGCGGCCATGGCCAGCCCGTGGCCGTTGCCCGTTATTGACTGCTCCCGCCTGGCGCGCTGCTGGCTGATCAACTCGCGGATACGAGCTGTTTCATCGAATCGTACGTTTTCGAGTGTCTCGCGCATCAGCTCAGACTGCTGCCGGTCATTGCGCAACAGGGCCTTTGATGACAGCGCCAGGTAGCCGGAGACAGACTGTTCGTTATCGATCGCACCGCGCATCGAGGAAAATGCGTGTATTGCGCCCACGGTGGCGGACTGGCGGTGCTGGGCTTCGAGATAGTCAGCGCTGCCCAGTCCCAATTCCGTGATGATCTGGGTGTAGAGGGGCAAAATCTGCAGATGCTCCGCCCCCAGCAGGGGGAGGGGAGCGATGACCTGCTGGTACACCAGCCCGTTGGTGCCCTGGTCATAGGTGGTAATCGGTATGCCGTCTATGTTGCTCTCGCGGTATGCCAGATCGGGCAGACTGTCGGGCACATCACTGAGCTCAACCTTGGGCAGGATGCTTTCATCGTCTACCTGGCGCTGTCGTGCGGCCAGGTCCGTCGCCAGCTGGACAACTCTGGCGCGGGACTGCGCGTCCATTTTTTCATTGATTTTTGCAAGGCGGGCTGCCTCGGCCGCGTTACGCCGTGCGGACAGGCCGGTATCCGGTGCCATCACCAGTGTCACTCTGTGCGGATTGTCCAGCAGCAGGCGCCTGGCCAGTTCGCGGATGTACTGCGGGTCCTGGATTTGCGCACGCAGTTTTGCGATCACCGGATCAAGGTCGAGCACCGCTATGGGGTCGCTGTAGTGGGTGGCACAGCCCAGTGCCTGTAAAATCAGCTGGAGGCCGTAGGGGTAGCCGTCACCGCTGATTTCGCGCTGGTGCAACTCCAGCTGGTGCAGCACTGCCTCCATACGGTCGTGGTCCACGCCATCGCTGGCGACACGCTCCAGGGTCGCCAGCACCAGCGCTTCCAGTGCATCGGCGTGCTCAGCTTCACTGCCCTCGATGCCGCAGCAGAACACCATCTCCCGCATGCCGTCCTCGAGGCCGCACAGGGGCGAGGGCGCCTGGCCCAGGTCAGTGGTTTCCAGTACCTGTTGCAGCGGTGAGGCGCTGTTATCCAGCAATACACTGGCAAGGAGCTGCGCTTCCAGCAGCTGCTCCAGGTCTGTGCTCTCGCCCAGCAACCAGCCGATGACTATGTGGGTCTTCTTGTCAGTGGGGCCGCTTTCGTCATGTGCGTAACTGCCCTGCACCCGCAGGGGGGCCGGCAAACGCTGTTCCGCCCCGACCTGGATGCGCTGGTCCAGTCTCTTGAATCTGGCCAGTGCACGCTCCTCGAACGCGGCCTGGTGCTGTGCGGCCGGAATATCCCCAAACGTCATGAATATCGCGTTGCTCGGGTGGTAATGACTTTTGTAGAAGGCTTTCAGGTCCTCGTAACTCAGGTCCGGAATGTGTTCCGGGTCACCGCCGCTGTTGTAGTGGTAGGTGGTAGTGGGGAACAGTTGCTCACAAAGTGAGTTCCACAATACGCTGGTGACGGAGCTCATCGCGCCTTTCATTTCGTTGAACACCACGCCCTTGAAGACCAGGTCGCTGTCGGGGTTGCCCGGCTCGGCGAATTCCACCCGGTGTCCTTCCTGGGCAAAATCCAGCGGGTCCAGGCGGGAAAAGAACACCGCGTCGAGATAGACCCCCAGCAGGTTATCGAAGTCCTTGCGGTTCTGGCTGGCAAAAGGGTAGGCGGTCCAGTCTGAACTTGTGAATGCGTTCATGAACGTATTGAGTGAACGCCGCAGCATCATGAAAAACGGGTCCCTTACCGGGTAGCGATCACTGCCGCACAGGGCTGTATGTTCCAGGATGTGTGCCACGCCGGTGGAGTCGTGCGGCACAGTGCGCAGGGCGACCAGAAATACGTTTTCATTGTTGTCTGCCGCAAGGTGGTAGTGCATGGCACCGGTGCTGCGGTGTTCGTACTGTTCCACCCGGATATTGAGCGAGTCGATGGTGTGCTCGCGAATGGGCAAGAAAGCCGGGTGGGCTTCGGATTGTGCGGTACTGCCAATGCTCATGTTGATTTCCTGGTGTGAATCGTCAAATGAAAAAGAGCGGTAGTCTACCGCGTTTACCGGGTGTGTGTTTTTGTATCCGCTACCGGCACAAGTTCAATCCTGTAAAGAAACGGCCAGTTCTTGCCCGTCACCCAGATGCCACCGTCCGCCGGGTTGCGCGCGATGCCGTTGAGTACGTCGTCGGAGATATTCATATCAGCGGGGCGCTGCATGACAGGCAACAGGCCCCGCAGGTCGACGCTGCCCTCCACGGTGCCGCTGGCCGGATCAATGATGACGATGCGGTCGGTCAGCCACACGTTGGCCCAGATCCTGCCGTCAATCCATTCCAGCTCATTCAGGCGAGAGACGGGCTCGCCATTTTCCTGCACATTGAGCACGCGGGTGATCCTGTGCTCAGCGGGTGAGACGTAGAACAGCCGATCGGTGCCGTCACTGTAGATAAGCTGCTCGCCGTCATTGGTCATACCCCAGCCTTCACCCGGTATACGCATCCGCTCGACAGGATTCAGCTGATCCTTGTCGTACACCAGCAGCATGCGGGCGCGCCATGTCAGCTGGTAAATACGGTCCCCAAGCAGGGTCAGTCCCTCTGCCCAGAGGCGCGGGTCCAGCGCGTGGGCTGCCTGCTGTTCACCGCTGGCGAAGTCAAAGCGCAACAGCCGCGATTTACCGTAGCCGCCGCTGCTGGCAAAAAGCTGGCCATCGACGATCTCCAGCCCCTGCACATGGGTGTGCGGAGCCAGGGGCTTTCGCTCGGTCACCCTGTAGCCGTACTGCTGGGTTGCAGCGGCCGAGGCCGCGACCAGCAAGAACAGGAGTGACGTGAAGGGAGCGCGGGGCATGGCTAGATCCGGTTGCGGCTGAGGTCGCGGATTATAAACCGCGCAGGGGCCAGGGCGCGACTCAACTCCCGGCTGAGCGGCGGCGCTTCGCCAAGGATCATGCTTGCCAGCAATTCCGCCGCCAGCGGTGTGGAGGTCAGGCCACGTGAGCCGTGGGCAGTGCTGAGGTAGAGGCCCGGCAGGAAGCGACCCCGCCGGGGGATGGCCTGTTTTGCATTCCGTCGCAGGGCTGCGTAATCCAGCAGGAAAGCCTCCCTGTCAGGTATCGGCCCCACCAGAGGCAAATAGTCCGGGCTGGCGCAGCGCAGGCCCACCTGACCTGCCAGTTCAGCCGGGTTCAGCTGTGCGAGAGTCTCCTGCCAGGCGGGCACGGCACGGGCAAGGGTGGCGAGGTTGGCGATGTGGTCCGCGGGCCGCACGGCCATGTCGGTGTCACCGGGGTTGAAGGTGGCGCCGATACAGTGGTCGCCGGCGCGGGCCGGCGCTATGTAACCCTCGTGACAGAGTACGGCGCGCAGGTCGCCAAACGGGCTGGCGCTGGGCAGGCGGGTGGTTTGTCCCCTGATTGCCTGCGTAGGCAGCCAGTGCAGGGCTGTCAGCGTCGCACTGGCCGCACCGGCGGCGATCACCACGCAGGGTGCGTCCCACGCCCGGCCGCTGCTGTCCACCGCACGCCAGCCATCAGCTGCCGCCTGCAGGCTGATATCGCCGCAGCGCTCATGCAGGTGGATGCCGGGGTGAGCGGCGAGCGCGCGACAGACTGCCGGGGGGTGGAGCCAGCCGGAGCGTGGAAACCAGTAGCCACTGGCGGATTGCTGGACGCCGAGTTGCTCGCTGGCTGCTTCCGCATCCAACACGCTGGCCAGTTCCGGTACGGCCTCGAGAGCGGCTGCCAGCACGCCCAGTTCTTGCGCATTCAGGCACTGGTGAAAACTGCCACAGAGCGCGCCGTCCGGACCATCCCGCAGGTCCCCGCTGGCAAACATCCCGCGGTAGAAAGCCGAGCTGAAACGGTAGCTCTGCAGGCTGAAATCTGTCAGACCGGAGTGCCTGGGAGACAGGCGCGTATAGAGTACGCCCTGTGCATTGCCGGAAGCCCCACTGGCGAGCGCGCCCCGTTCCAGCAGGAGCACTTCCGTTCCGCGCCGGGCCAGGGCGGCGGCAACGGTGGTCCCGGCCAGTCCTGCGCCCAGGACGATTACCCGCCCGGGTGCCTCGCGTTGGCAGGCGGGCAGGTCCCAGGGCGTGTCGACGTTGGCATCGGGCGCCCCGCCAGGCTGGCCGAGGCGCCCGCGCAGGCACTCCCGTTTGCGTCCGTATCCGGCTACCTTGCGGACCTCGAAACCCGCACCGGCGAGCTGTCTGCGCACCTCCCCGGCGGCGGTAAATGTGGAAAAAGTGGCAGCCGGGCGGCTGAGGCGTCCCACCGCTGCCAATACCCGCGGCTGCCACATGGCCTCGTTGCGCGCCGGCGCAAAGCCGTCCAGGTACCAGGCATCCACCATGGGCTGTCCGTGGCTCGCCAGGTCCGGCAGTGCGGCCTCAACATCTTCCCACCACAAGTCAAGCGTCAGTCGCCCCCCTTCGAACAACAGTCGGTGCTGGCCCGGAAGCAGGCCGGGGTATTGCTGCAGCAGCTCGTCTGCCAGGGGTGCGAGGTTGGGCCAGGTGGACAGGGCCCTGGCCAGGTCGGCCTTTGCCAGCGGGTATTTCTCCACCGACAGGTAGTGCAGGCCGGGTAGCGCTTGCCCGGCTTCACGCCAGGCCTGCCAGGTCATCAGGAAGTTGAGGCCGGTGCCGAAGCCTGTTTCAGCAATGCAAAAACGGCCGGCCGGCCAGTCCTGCCAGCGCTCGGGCAGCTCGTTTCCCTGCAGGAACACATAGCGGCTCTCTGCCTGGCCGTTGTCTCTGGAGTAGTAAACATCGCCGAACCTGCGGGAGCTGGGGTCACCGGTTTCGCCCCAGTCCACGGCAGCTGCCGTCACCGGCTGCCACGGGGTGTTGTCACGCTTCATCCAGACCGCGATGTCAGCTTGATATCATCCGGTAGCCAGGCGGGTATATGGGGGGTCTGTTCAGCCAGCAGGTCATCGACCGCGAACAGGTGTAATTCGGGTGAACCCTCCGGCGGGAGGTAAAGTGTGATAAGGAAATCGCTGGCACTGACGTTCTGGGGTAGCTGGATCTCCCAGCGGTCCTCCTTGATTCGCAGGGTGGTATCCCCAGGTTGCAGGCGTATCCGGGCCACATAATTGTTTTTGCCTACCGGTTTCAGGCTGCGCCGCTCACTGGCGATCAGCGAGCCGAACAGCTGTGTGCGGATTCCGCAGATCGGCGCCACGTCCCGTCGGCTTTCGGGAATATTCGGGTCTGTCAGCCGGCGGGTGATTTCACCGAGGGCGGTGCTGCCCTCTGCGCCGTTAAGCCGGATCTTGTCTGCACTGAAGGGAATCCGGGACTGCGTTTCCGCATCGGACCGGGCAGAGGCGCGGGCTGCCAGTTCCTCCTCGCTGGGCAGGGTGCGGGCGGCCTCCTGCAATTCCGCGTAATAACTTGCCAGCAGCGCGTGCAGGCGCTCCACGTGCTCCCGTTCGTTGGCCAGCGTGTAGTCCCGGGCGGTTTGTCGCAGCGGCTTGCTCTCAATGGCGTTGATTTCCTGTGCTGGCTCATCGCGCTCGGCCAACAGTCGGGCTGCAGTGATCTGCTCCTGCAGCAGTGTGAGTTCACGTTCGGTGACTGCGATCAGGCGTTCCTTGATCCGGACCATTTCCAGGGCGAGTTTGCGCAATGCCGGGTTACTGCTCTGTTCCGGGGGCGTATTGCCGGTTTGCAGCAGCTTGACGGTGCTATTGTACTGCTCCAGCTCAGCGGTAAGCATGTCCCGCTCGCCGGCCAGGGCCTGCAGCTCAAGCTCGCCGTCGCCGGGCTGGGCATGGGCGGGCTGCATTGCCAGGAGCAGGGCGCACGCCAGCCACGCCGCCAGCAGCAGCGCGCTGCGGAGCTGGCCCCGCCGGTAATTGATGACCGTAAACAGCCCAGTCATTAGACAATATCCAAGTATTTATCATTGAAAAGGGTACCAGAGCAGGTGAGTGGCGGGCCAGCGCGTTTAGTGTAAATAGCGACATATTTCCCTACTGGCGTTAGACTTACGCGCCTGAAACCGAGGCCCGCAAAATCCAGGAAGTCGCATGTCAAAATCTGCCCAGCAAACCATCCCGAAGGAAAAGTTCCTTGTCATTGCAGTCAACCTGCTGCACCGGCATTTTATTGAGGCGGGGCGCTCCCAGGCGAAGCGTCTCTACCGCGAGATCATGGAGGGAGAGGTGGCAGGACTGACCACCGTCAAAATGGAAGATGAGTCGACAGTCCGCTTCAGTGTGTCACTCGACCATAGTGAATTCGGGGGGCATCCCAATTTCGGTGCGTTCCGGGGCGGCCTCGGCGTGCTGCTGGGCAATCTCGCCCGCGCACTGCAGGACCAGCGGGACATCACAGTCTTCAGTGTCGAGCAGCGCCCGGAGTCGATCCTGTTCGGTATAACCGGCGTCACCGTGGAAGGCGACACAACCAGTGTGATGGTTCTGGGTGCGGACGTCGGGGGACAGGCGGGCATCGTCACCCTGCGGCTCATGTACCTGGATCCGGCGCAGTTTGCCCAACAGGGTGAAGACGCCGCCCCGGATGCCGGCGGCTTGCCTGTCTAGACCTCAACCCGCGGTAACTGCGGACGCTCGATTGACAGCTTCTGTGCCGGTGCCATCACCTCGGCGCTGCCCGTGGCGACCACTTTGCCAGCCTGGTTGCTCGCCTTGCAGTCCAGCACGACAATCCTGCGACGTTCCTGCTTGTCAGTCACCTGCAGTGCTACCGTGACGGTATCGCCTATTTTTACCGGCAGGCGAAACCGCAGGGTCTGGCTGAGGTAGATAGTACCGGGTCCGGGCAACTCCATGGCAAGCGCAGCCGAGATGATCGCACCGGTCAGCATGCCGTGGGCGATGCGTTCGCCAAAGGTGCTTGCAGCGGCAAATTCCGGATCCAGGTGGACCGGATTGACGTCACCAGACACCGCGGCGAACAGTTGTATATCGCGTTCCTCGATTACCTTGGCGTAGCTCGCGGTCTGCCCTATGGTAATTTCGTCGTAGGTAAAATTGACAAGCTTTGGCATTTCCTTGGTCTCCTGCGCTTACAATAGCGGCGAGTGTACCTCGATTTACCATGCACCGGACTTACATGCACCGGACTTAACAGAGCATCAGCATGCAAAAGAGCGGCGGGAGCGCAGCAGGCTCCCATGACATCGACCCCCGGCAGGCCCCGCCTGAGCCCGCACCACGCGATATCCGGGTGGAGGATATCCGCTTTCCGGAAGAACTGCCGGTGGCGGAACGGCGGCAGGATATCGCCCGCGCGATTGCCGAACACCAGGTGGTTATCGTGGCGGGGGAGACCGGGTCGGGCAAGACCACCCAGTTGCCGAAAATTTGCCTGGCACTGGGGCGTGGTACCCGCAAGTTGATCGGCCACACCCAGCCCCGCAGGCTGGCTGCCCGCACTGTCGCCCAGCGCATTGCCCAGGAGCTCGATACAAGCCTGGGTGACCTGGTAGGCTACCAGGTGCGCTTTACAGACCAGGTGTCGCCTGCCAGCGCCATCAAGCTCATGACCGACGGTATTCTGCTGGCCGAAATACAGCGCGACCGGCTGCTTGCCGCCTATGACACCATCATTATCGACGAGGCTCACGAACGCAGCCTGAATATCGATTTCCTGCTCGGTTATATCAAGCGCCTGCTGCCGCAGCGGCCTGATCTCAAAGTGATCATTACCTCGGCAACCATCGATGTCGACAGCTTTTCCCGCCATTTTGATGACGCGCCTGTCATAGAGGTATCAGGCCGTACATTCCCGGTCGAGACGCACTACATCGACCCCGCGGAGGCGGATTCCGATGATGGTACCAGCGCCCAGATTGCCGCTCTGGTGGAGGATATCGATGCCGGTCGCTTCGGCAGCCGTGGCGATGTGCTGGTGTTCCTGCCCGGTGAGCGCGATATCCGGGAGCTGGCGCGGCGGCTGCGTCACAATGCCGCGCTGGACGTATTGCCGCTGTATGCGCGCCTTAGCCAGGCGGAACAAAGTCGCGTGTTCGATACCCGCTCGCGGCGGGGCATCAGGGTGGTACTGGCCACCAATGTGGCTGAAACATCCATTACCGTGCCGGGGATCCGGTATGTCATTGACCCGGGTGTGGCGCGGATCAGTCGCTACAGTTTTCGCACCAAGGTACAGCGCCTGCCAATAGAACCGGTGTCCCAGGCGAGCGCCAACCAGCGCCAGGGTCGCTGCGGGCGCATCGCGGCGGGCGTATGCCTGCGCTTGTATACCGAAGCCGATTTTATGCAGCGGCCCGAATTTACCGACCCGGAAATCCTGCGCACCAACCTCGCGGCTGTGGTTTTGCAGATGCTGGTGCTGGGGCTTGGCGAAGTGGAGGACTTCCCGTTTATCAACCCGCCGGATGCGCGCATGGTGCGAGACGGCTACAAATTACTCGAGGAACTGGGTGCGGTTACCCCCGCGGGCAAGCTTACCGGGGTGGGGAGGAGCATGGCCCGGCTCCCCGTGGATCCCCGCTTTGCGCGGATGGTGCTCGCAGCCAGTGAGCAGGGCTGCCTGCAGGAAGTGCTGGTGATCGCCAGTGCCCTGGCGGTCCAGGACCCGCGGGAGCGCCCGACCGAAAAACAACAGCAGGCCGATCAGTCTCACGCCCGCTTTCGTCACCCGCGCTCCGATTTCATGGCCTGGCTCAATCTGTGGCGTTACTACGAGGAACAACGCCAGGCCTTGAGCAATAACCAGCTGGCAAAGCTGTGCAAGCGCGAGTTTTTGTCCTACCTGCGCATGCGGGAGTGGCGGGATATCCATACCCAGCTGAGTATCGCCTGTCGCAGCCAGAAGATGAGGCCGCGGCCGACCCTGCCGGAGGAGGAGAACTATGAAGGCGTGCACAGGGCGCTGCTGTCAGGGCTGCTGTCCAATATCGCACAGCTGCAGGAGGGCAGGGAGTACCTGGGCAGTCGCAATCGCAAACTCCAGATTTTTCCGGGTTCCTCGCAGGCGCGTAAACCGCCCAGGTGGGTGGTGGCGGCTGAAGTGGTCGAGACATCCAGTGTATTCGCGCGGGAGGTGGGGGCGATAGATCCCGGTTGGGCGCTCGATGTGAATCCCGCGCTCCTGCGCAGGCATTACTACCAGCCGCGCTGGCAGGCACGCAGCGGCAGGGTTATGGCCTATGAGCGGGTTACCCTGTACGGCCTGACGCTGGCGGACAAGCGCCCGGTCCACTACGGACCCAAGGCGCCGGTGGAAGCCCGTGAGTTGCTGATACGCGAGGGACTGGTTGCCTGTAATATGCGCCCCTTTCCCGCATTCCTGAAGCACAACCAGCGCCTGGTGAAAGAGCTGGAGGACCTGGAGTCACGCACTCGTCGCCGGGACATTCTGGTTGATGAACAGGTTTTGTACGAGTTTTATGATGAGAGATTACCCGAGGATGCCTTCACGGCCGGACGCCTGCAGGGCTGGCTGAAACGTCACCCGCAAGCAGCTGCCGGCCTGCGGATGACACGTGCGGATCTGGTTGCGCGCGATCCGGGCACAAACCTGGCCGAGCAGTTTCCCGATCACCTGGACTGGGAGGACGTGCAGTTCCGGCTGAGCTACCAGTTCGAACCCGGTGGCGCAGCCGACGGTGTGTCGGTCACCGTGCCGGTGGCTCTGCTCAACCGGGTGCCGAAGTATCGTTTTGACTGGCTGGTGCCGGGCATGTTGCGCGAAAAATGTATCCAGCTGGTCAAGGGCCTGCCGAAGGACAAGCGCAAACAAATTGTGCCGGTGCCTGACCACGTAGACCGGGCGCTGGCTGGGCTCGAGCCCGACAACGTGGATCTGCTGGAGACCCTGTCAAGGCAGCTCGGCAGAGGGGGTGGCCCGCAGCTGGCGCCCGCTGACTGGGCCCTGGAAAAGCTCGATGACTACTACCGCATGAATGTGCGGGTGGTGGATGCCGATGGCCGGCTGCTCGCCCAGGGGCGTGACCTGG
>JAHEBL010000168.1 GCA_024642265.1 Haliea sp.
GGTCCCTCGAGAGGCGCGAATTTTCCAGATTTTGGGAGGGCAAGTCAAGCGCCGCTGCATCAGGCATGCGGTGAACATCCAGCCGGCTTCCCGTCTCCGTGCCGGCGCGTATAGTTATGGCAACCAAGCATCCGCGATGAAAGACGACAAAGTGAACTACCTGCCGCCCTGGCACCACGTATTTGCAAAGTTGGCAGTTCTGATCACTGTGGTGATGCTGTCCGGCTGTCTCTCCGTCGAGCAGCCGGCGGCGCCGCCACCGGTCGCAGACAGTGTCACCAAAAAAAATGTCACCGTGGCTCTGCTGGGCGCCACCGGTATGGCCGGCAGATTCATCCTGGATCGGGCCCTGGCCGAGGGCTATGACGTCAGGGCGCTGGCCCGCACGCCACAGAAGCTGGAAGGGTATAAAGGCCGGATAACCATCGTCGAGGGTGACGCCCGGGATCCCGCCGCCCTGAATACCCTGCTGGAGGGGAGCGATGTCGTGGTCAGCGCGCTGGGGCCGGTCAGGGCCGATGGAGGTGGCGCGCAAATGATCAGCACCGCTGTCACCGGCCAGCTCCTAGAGCTGATGCCTCAGAAGGATATTGACCGGTACATCGTGGTTTCAGGGGCGGCGGTGGTCATGCCGGGTGATGATCGCAACCTCACAGGCTGGCTGATGAGGCAGATGGTGTTGTTAACGCTGAGCGACACCCTCAGGGATAAACAGGCCGAGTACCATTTGCTGGCTGCAAGCCGTGTTAAATGGACGTTGGTGCGCTGCCCGCTGATCGACCCGGAGCCATTTGTCCACAGTGCGCAGGTGTCCCTGGAAACGCCGAGGGCGTTCAATGTTCGCGCCGGCGAGTTGGCTGAGTTCGTGGTAGGGCAGATCAATTCGCAAGAGTTCGTCGGGAAAGGCCCGTTCCTGCAAAGTCGCTGAGCCTCCCTGCGGTGACCCGCCTATAGCGCGGCGCACTGCGGGAATACTATTCATGCCGCTAGACGTTGAAGCGGAAGTGGATGACGTCCCCGTCCTGTACCACGTACTCCTTGCCTTCGAGCCGCCAGCGTCCCGCGTCCTTGGCGCCCTGCTCGCCCTTGTAGGCGATGAAATCATCGTAGCCGATTACCTCGGCGCGGATAAAACCCTTCTGGAAATCGGTGTGAATAACAGCGGCGGCCTCGGGTGCGGTGGCGCCAATGCGCACGGTCCATGCGCGCACTTCCTTTACCCCGGCGGTGAAGTAGGTTTGCAGGCCCAGCAGGTCATAGCCGGCGCGAATGAGCTTGTCCAGGCCAGGCTCGTCCATGCCGAGGTCATTGAGGAATTCCTTGCGCTCCTCGTCTTCCAGCTCCACGATTTCCGACTCCAGCTTGTTGCAGATCGGTACCACCACGGCGCCTTCCTGCTCAGCGATGGCCCGCACCGTGTCGAGGTGGGCATTGTCTTCGAAGCCGTCCTCATCGACATTGGCAATGTACATGGTGGGCTTGGCGGTGAGCAGGAACAGCTGCCTGATCAGAACCTGCTCGTTGTCGTCCAGCTTGAGTGAGCGCACGGGCAGCGCCTCGTTCAGGTGGGGCAGCAGCTTGTTCTCCAGCAGGGCCTTCATGGCGATGGATTCCTTGTCACCTCCCTTGGCGGTTCGAATCACTTTCTGCAGCTGCTTCTCGCAGCTTTCCAGGTCCGCCAGGGCCAGCTCCGTATTGATGACCTCGATGTCCGATTTGGGGTCGATCTTGTTCGCCACGTGGATGACATTGTCGTCCTCGAAGCAGCGCACCACGTGGGCAATGGCATCAGTTTCACGGATATTGGCCAGGAACTGGTTCCCCAGGCCCTCACCCTTGGAAGCGCCCGCCACCAGCCCCGCGATATCCACAAACTCCATCGTGGTAGCGACTTCCCGCTGCGGCTTGACGATCTCCGCTATGCGGGTCTGGCGCGGGTCCGGTACCGGCACCACGCCGGCGTTGGGCTCGATCGTGCAGAAGGGAAAGTTCTCCGCATCGATGCCGGCCCTGGTGAGGGCGTTGAACAGCGTGGACTTGCCGACATTAGGCAGGCCGACGATTCCGCATTTGAAACCCATGTGACGTTCCTGTGTAAATAAGCTGTGGTTGTAACGACTCAGGCCGCGTTGAAGCTGTGCAGTCGGGTCATTGCCTTGGTTGCGTCCCCGTCGAGCAACAGCGGCAACGCGCCGAGGGCTTCCTGGATGCTCGCATCGATCCGCTCCCGATCATCCGCGGAGGGCTTGCTCAGTACGTAGCCACTGACCCTGGACGCGTGCCCGGGGTGTCCTATGCCTATACGCAGCCGGTAGAAATCATTGTTGTTGCCCAGGGCGGGGATAATATCGCGCAGGCCGTTATGGCCGCCGTGGCCCCCACCCCGCTTGAAGCGGGCGGTACCCGGGGCGATATCGAGTTCATCGTGAGCGACAAGTATCTGGTCTGGCGCGATCTTGAAGAAAGTGGCCATGGCCGCAACGGCCTTACCGCTGCGGTTCATGAAGGTCGTGGGAACAAGTAACCTGAGTTCGTGGCCGCCGACGGTCACCTGCCCGGCCAATCCGAAAAAGCGGGACTCGCTGCGCAGCTCGCCACCATTGACCCGTGCCAGTTCTTCCGTGAAGTCTGCTCCCGCGTTATGCCGGGTACCCCGGTATTCACTACCGGGGTTACCAAGGCCAACGATCAGCTTTATTGCAGTCAACGGGAGCAGCCTGCAGCGAGGGGTTTAGTCCTCGCTGTCGCCTTCTTCCTCGGCATCCGCCTCAGGTGCAGCAGCTTCAGCTTCCTCTTCTTCTGCATCGCTACCGCCTTTGGGTGCGATGATAGAGGCGATTGCCAGGTCGTGATCCTCACCCAGGGCGAGGGCTACAGAGGCCACGCCTTCGGGCAGGGTGACGTCGGACAGGTGGATGATCTGGCCGATTTCCACCTTGAGCATATCCACTTCGATGTACTCGGGGATCTTCGACGGCAGACACTGGACTTCGATATCCGTTTCCTGGTGCTGGACGATGCCGCCCTGGGTTTTCACGCCGTAAGACTTGGCCTCGTTGACGAAGTGAATCGGCACGTTGACCTTGATGGGCTTGTTCTCATTGACGCGCAGGAAGTCTGCGTGCATGACGCTTTCCCTGGCGGGATGGCGCTGCAGGTCCTTGAGAATGGCCTTCTGCTTTTCCTTGCCGACATTGATGGTCAGGACGTGGGAGTAGAAGGCTTCATTTTCCAGTGCCTTTTCCAGGTCCTTGCGAACCAGGGTCAGGGGCTGGGGGTCCTTGTCGCCACCGTAAATAATGGCTGGAACCTGATCGGCGAGACGACGCAGGCGGCGGCTCGCACCTTTCCCCAGGTCCTCTCGTACTTCTGCGTGTAGTTCAAATAGGTCAGACATAGTCGTGACTCCTTTGATAATTCATTACCTTGCTTGCGACCGGCTCGGTAATGAGTTGCTGTTAACGCCGCCCCTACTGGAACAGCGCGCTGATAGATTCCTCGTTGGCGACGCGGCGCATGGACTCGGCAAGCAGGTCAGCTATGGTCAGCTGGCGAATCTTGCTCACTTCCCGCGCTTTCGCACTCAGGGGAATCGTGTCTGTGACCACCAGCTCGTCGAGCTGGGAAGTCCGGATATTCTCAAGGGCATCGCCCGACAGCACCGCGTGGGTGCAGTAGGCAACAACCTTTGCTGCGCCGCGCTCCTTCAGGGCGTCGGCTGCCTTGCACAGGGTGCCGGCGGTATCGACCATGTCGTCCACCAGCAGGCAGGTTCTTCCCTCTACCTCACCGATCAGGTTCATCACCTGCGCCTCACCGGCCTTGGGTCGACGTTTGTCGATGATGGCCAGGTCAGCTTCGTTCAGCTGCTTGGCGATGGCCCTTGCCCGGACCACACCGCCGATGTCCGGTGATACCACCATCAGGTTCTCGTAATGGCAGGCCTGAATGTCGTCATTCAATACCGGGGAGCCATACACGTTATCCACCGGGCAGGTAAAAAAGCCCTGGATCTGCTCGGCGTGCAGGTCGACGGTCAGCACTCTGTCGACGCCGACGGTTACCATCATGTCCGCCACAACCTTGGCGGTGATGGGAACCCGGGATGAACGTACCCTGCGATCCTGGCGGGCGTAACCGAAGTAGGGCACTACCGCGGTAATGCGTGAAGCCGAGGCCCGGCGCAGGGCGTCGATCATCACGATCAATTCCATAAGGTTGTCATTGGTCGGCGCGCAGGTCGACTGCAGTACAAACACGTCCTTGCCGCGCACATTCTCGTTCAGTTCCACGGCAATCTCGCCATCGCTGAACTTACCGACGTCCGCCTTACCCAGGGACAGGTAGAGCCTGCTCGCTACTTTCTGTGAGAGTTCCGGATTGGCATTACCCGAAAACACCATCATTTTTGAGGACACTGTGCGTTACCCCTGGGCCGTTGGTACCTGGCGATTCCGAGCCTTCCGGCTTCGATGCTCCTCTGCGTCCCCCCGTAGGCAAACGGTCGGAGCCTTGCTGTATGGCTGGGGTGGGAGGATTCGAACCTCCGAATGCCAGGATCAAAACCTGGTGCCTTGCCGCTTGGCGACACCCCAATAAACTAGTGGGTCATGCTAATGAAGCTGCTACCGGTGACTGGTTCAGCCCTCTGGCCGATACGCCTGTCCACTGGTGCGGCAGCTGCTGAAGTACTTCCCGGGCTTCTGCCTCCGCCCCGAAACTGGCAAAAACGCTCGCTCCGGTGCCTGTCAGCCTGGCATCCGCGAACCGCCCAAGCCAGGCAAATACTGCGTCGACGTCGGGGTAGAGGCGTCTGACCAGTTCCTGACAGTCGTTTCGGGAGTACCCCTCAAAAAAGGTCGCCATTTTGATGGGAGAGGTGTTGCGTGTCAATTGTAAGTGGGAAAAAATTTGGGCGGTGGAAACGTGGCAGGGTGGGGTAATAATCACATACCAGCGCTCGTCCAGGTCCACGGGTGTCAGCAGTTCGCCAATACCCTCGGCCCACGCGGTGTGGCCGCCGACAAAGACCGGTACGTCGGCCCCCAGGCTTGCACCGATGGCCTGCAGTCGGGGTTGCTCCAGCGCCAGTTGCCACAGTTTATTGAGCGCCAGCAGGGTGGTGGCCGCGTTGGAACTGCCGCCGCCCAGGCCGGCTCCTGTGGGAATGTGCTTTTGTAAGGTGATATGCACGCCGGGAGTGCCCCGGGCCATGCCCTGCACCAGCGTCGCCGCCCGGTAGATGAGGTTGTCCTGCAGCGCAATGTCCGGCGCGTCGGAATCGAGTGTGATCTCGCCGCTGTTATTGGGGGTAAAGCTGAGCCTGTCGCCCCAGTCCAGCAGCTGGAACAGGGTTTGCAATTCGTGGTAGCCATCGGCGCGGCGCCCGGTAATGTGCAGAAACAGGTTCAGCTTGGCGGGTGACAGCAGGGACAGTGTGGCTGGCATCAGTCCGGTACCACCTGCCAGTCGCGAATAATCAGGCGCACGGTGGTATCCCGGTGCTGGATGTGCATTTTTACCGGCAGGGTCAGGCCGCCAAAGCTGGCATAGGCCTCGTAGCGTATCTCCCAGTCATCCTGCTGCAACACATGCAGCAGGGCCGGGTCCGGCCCCGGCTCCATGTGCTGGACCTCGAGCCCGGGTGCCGGTACGCCCTTGATCCAGTG
>JAHEBL010000058.1:0-2743 GCA_024642265.1 Haliea sp.
GATGGAAATCCTGCACTTCTTCCTTGTCGGTATTCACACCCTTCTGGGTCGCGGCCCCACCGATCGGCTTCAGGGTGGAGTTGTGCACGACGCCCGTGACGGGGTGCTGCCGGCGCGGGGCCGCCAGGCTGTAGACCACCAGGTCCACCTGGCCCAGGTCAGCCTTGATGGTTTCTATTGTTTTCTGCTTGATCTCATCACTGAAGGCATCGCCGTTGATACTCTTTGCATAGAGGCCATCCGCCTCGGCGAACTGGTGAAAGGCGGCACTGTTGTACCAGCCCGCGGTTCCGGGTTTGGTTTCACTGCCCTCTTTTTCAAAGAAGATGCCCAGGGTCGAGGCACCGGCGCCAAACGCGGCGGTTATACGCGACGCAAGTCCATAACCGGTGGAGGCGCCGATTACCAGCACCCGCTTCGGCCCATTGGCGATAGGGCCCTGCGACTTCACGTAGTCGATCTGGCGCTTGACGTTGGCCTCACAGCCCACCGGGTGCGTGGTAATACAGAGAAATCCGCGAACGCGTGGCTTGATGATCATGGGTTCGTTCTTCCTGGATGTTATTGGTAGCCGGGGCTGGCAATGCTCGCTGGCAGGACCTTCCCTGCCAGCCCCGCATGACGGGACCAAGTCTAACATACCGTCCCGGCGCAGCGGCAAGCGCGCCCGACGCCTTGTGTTAGCCGCTCACTTACAGTTCAATACCGGCCCCGATGAAAACACTGCATTCAGCCATGCCCGAATCCCCCCTGCGCCATGCCACACCCGCTGCCTGGACCGAGACCGTGATGACGGACTTTGACAGTTTTCTGCTGGATCACGCCGCCGCCGAAAAAAAGGCCTCGGGGATGGCCATTTCCATGCTGTCCCACTATCCCGACCGTGTGGAACTGGTGGCGGCCATGGCTGACCTCGCCGTGGAGGAACTCACCCACTACCGCGAGGTGGTGAAGTGGATACACCGGCGCGGCCTGCGCACGGCCGCGGATCGCAAGGATCACTATGTACTCGCCCTGCGTGAATCAATCCGCAAGGGACGCGAGGTCTACCTGCTGGACAGGCTGCTGACCGCCAGCATTATCGAGGCCCGCGGGGCCGAACGCTTCGCGCTGGTCGCCGCCGCTCTTCCTGCCGGCGCGCTGAAAAAGTTTTACCAGTCGATCGCCCGCTCCGAAGAGCGCCACTACGAGTTGTTCCTGCAGCTGGCCGGGGTCTACCTCGACCAACAGGTCATCGCGGCGCGCTGGGACGAACTGCTGGACATAGAGGCTGACATTGTTGCGGCGCTGCCGATACAGGCGGCACTGCACTAGTGCCGACCTGACGCGTCCCGGTGTCTGTCACCCTCGCCTGCCAGCGCTACCTGCAGCGCCACATAGAACCGGGCCTGCCCGACTGCCCCGGCGCCGCCAATGCCTGGGATAACGTGGTGGTGATTCCCGCCTACCGCGAATCAGCGCAACTGGTGGACCGCCTTACATCCATGCCCGCCGGCGCAGGACGCGCGCTGGTCATCCTGGTGCTCAACAGTCCGGACTCAGACCCGGATCCACTGGCCAACAACGAAGTGCGCAACAGGCTTGCCTCGATGTACCCGAATGACCGGGGCCCACTTCTGCGACTGGGTGATCGGCTTGACCTGTATGTACACGACCTCGACATGCAGAGCGGCTCCATACCCGCTTCCCAGGGTGTGGGGCTCGCGCGCAAGATCGGTTGCGATATCGCGTTCCAGTGGATCTGTGCAGGTGCCATAGCCAGCCGCTGGATATGCAGCACGGACGCCGATGCCACCCTGCCGCGGGATTATTTCGATCAACTGGAGACGGTGCCTAACGAGGCCGCAGCCGCCTGCTACCCGTTCCGGCATGTCGCGGGCAATGAGGAAGCCTGCGACGCGGCAACCAGCCTGTACGAACTGCGCCTGCACCACTACGCACTGGGGCTGGAGTATGCGGGATCGCCCTATGCCTTCCACACCCTGGGCAGTTGCCTGGCAGTGGCATTCGATGCCTATGCCGCCGTGCGCGGTTTTCCCAAACGCGCCGGTGGCGAGGATTTTTACCTGCTCAATAAACTCGCCAAGACCGGGCCGGTGATACGCCTGGCGGGCGAGTGTATTGAGCTGGAGTCCCGCACATCCAGCCGTGTGCCCTTTGGCACCGGCCCCGCCGTGGCCAGGATCAGGGCTGCCCGTGACCCTGCACAGCTCACACTGTTCTATGATCCGGCCTGCTACGAGGCATTGCGGGGGGTGCTGGCGGTAGCGCCGGCATTGCGAGGGTCAGGGCTGGCAGATCTGCCGAGCCTGTTGATCGGCGCAGGCGTTGCCCCACCGCTTGCACAGGCCAGTTTTCGCTCGCTGCAAGCGATGGGACTGGCTGCCGCAGTCGATCATTGCCGCCGCCAGGGCAGATCTCCCGGCCAGTTCATGCGCCAGTTCCACCAGTGGTTTGACGGCTTTCGAACACTGAAATTCATCCATGCGATACGCGATGCCGGCTGGCCATCCTGCTCGCTGGCAGGGCTGGGTCGGCTGCAGCCCACGCTGTGGCCCACGAATAACGGCGGGGACTCTGCCCGCCTGTGTGCTGCAGCGGCGCGACACTGGGGCTGGTGTCCCTGACAACTCCTGCTGGCAACAAACAGCGCATCCGTCGGCGCGGCGTTGCTCTCAGCGGCCGGCCGGCACCAGCCCGTAACCCGGTACATTACTGAGCCAGACACTCTGGTATGGCTGCA
>JAHEBL010000058.1:2843-21929 GCA_024642265.1 Haliea sp.
CCTGACAACTCCTGCTGGCAACAAACAGCGCATCCGTCGGCGCGGCGTTGCTCTCAGCGGCCGGCCGGCACCAGCCCGTAACCCGGTACATTACTGAGCCAGACACTCTGGTATGGCTGCAACTCCAGCACCCCGGTCTGACGATCCACCTGCAGGTCTCCCAGCAGGTCGACCCATTGCTCAGTGTCGGTGAGATTGACATCCGACAGGGCCAGCGGCTGCGCCACTGGACTGATATTACTTATGCAGAAAATACACTGGCGCCTATCGAGACTCTGGCGCCAGTAACCAAACAATGCCGTGCCCAGGTGCAGGGTAAACTGGGTCGCGTTGGGGTGAAAAGCCGCCTGGCCGCGTCGAATCGCAAGCAACTGTTTGAGCCTGGCAAACACCCGGTGATGCATTGATGTCCCGTCTGCCAGCGCTTGCTCCAGCCCATCGAAATCCCACTGGTGCCGGTTGATGGCGCGGTAGTGGCCGGTGTTCTCCACCCGCTGATTGTCGTTACGCGTACCCAGCAGGCTATGCAGGTAGATGCCCGGGATGCCCTCCAGGCCGAGCATAATGGCGTGGGCGCAGATAAATCGCTCAAGCGCCCATTCGTCTGGTCCCGCCGTGGTGCCCTGCAAGGCGTCGAACAGGGAAATATTGATTTCATAGGGTTTGCGCTGCCCGTCTTCCAGCGCGCGGTACGACACCTGGCCGCCAAAGCGCTCCATGGTCGCAATCAGTGTGGCTATTTCCTCGTCCTGCAGCAAACCCTCGGCCGGTCGCAGACCGATACCGTCGTGGGACGCAATGAAGTTGAAATAGGCAGTGCCGTTCTGCGCCGGCGGCATGCTCATCAACCAGCGCTTGAGGTAACTGCAGTCGCCGGTGACGAGCGTATTCACCAGCAGCGGCGGCAGGGAAAAGTTATAAACGCAGTGGGCCTCATTGGCATTGCCGAAATACGACAGGTTCTCACGGTTTGGAATATTGGTTTCAGTGATGACAAGGGCGTCGGCCCTGGCGTGTTCAACCAGTGTCCGCAGCAGGCGCACCACCTCGTGGGTTTCCTCCAGGTTGAGACAGGTCGTCCCGGGTATCTTCCAGAGAAAAGCCACCGCATCCAGCCGAAAAATTCGCACGCCTTCATCCAGGTAGAGGCGCAGGATGGAGACAAACTGTTTGAGTACTTCGGGATTGCGAAAGTCCAGGTCCACCTGGTCGTGACTGAATGTGCACCAGACGTATTCTGTACCTGCAGGTGTTTCCACCTCCCGCAGCAGCGGCGAGGTGCGCGGGCGCACCACCGCGCTGATATCGTCGTCCGGCGACGCGGTAAAGAAATAGCCGGCGCCAGGCGACTTTCCCTGCAGGAAATTTTCAAACCACAGGCTGCGACCGGAACAGTGGTTGATGACCAGGTCTGCCATCAGGTCGTAGTCATTGGCGATGGCGCTCACCAGGGACCAGTCACCCAGGGCCTCGTTCACGCTTGAGTAATCCAGTACCGCGAAGCCGTCATCCGAACTCCAGGGGTAGAAAGGCAGGATGTGTACGCCGCTGAGGACCCCATCGCTGTGCTCGTCGAGGAAGCGCTTGAGGGTGGCCAGGGGCTTTTCCCCGGCTCGCAGGATACTGTCGCCGTAGGTAATGACCAGCGCATCGCGCTGGGTCCAGTGGTTGATATGACCCGGGGCGAGGCAGGTTTCAGGCTCCAGCCTCATCAGTGCCAGCAGGTCATCGGCCAGCTGGTCGAGCGACAGGCCCTCGGCGTTGTCGTGATAGATCGTCTCCAGGTGATGCCGGATACGCCCCCCCAACAGCATTTGATCACTGACCTGCTGCAGCACGGCCACCTCCTGCAGAGACGCCGAATTCGGCGTGATCGGCGGCGACCGCCTCCCGCAGCTGCTCCAGAATATCCGGGACCGCGCTGATCACCCGGTTCCAGCTGGGTATGAAGGGGCGCTCCATCGGCCGGGCAAGAAATGCCTCTCCGGCTTTCATAATATTCTCGGCAAACAGCTCCACGGCTTTCTCCTCGCTGTGGATATCAAGGGTAAGCCCATTCATCAGCGCGTCATTGTGATAGGTTTCAACAAAGTCCAGGGCAATACGGTAATAGGTCGCCTTGAGTGACCGGAACGTCTCTGTATTGAAGGTAATACCGCGAGTTGCGAGCTTGCGGAACAGGGCCTTGGCTATGTCTATGGACATCTTCGACAGCCCCCCCTCGTCATTGTCTGCAGACAGCTGCTGGTGCTTGTGATCGTAGATATCGGCGATATCCGCCTGGCACAGGCGATTATTGGCATAGTTGCGGTACATCTCGGACAACACACCGATTTCCAGTCCCCAGTCACTGGGGATCAATATGTCGTTGAGCACATCCCGGCGAAAGGAGAACTCTCCCGCCAGCGGATAGCGGAAACTGTCCATGTATTCGAGGTACTCCGTCGCACCCAGGGTTTTCTTCAGGGCCCGCAACAGCGGGGTTACCAGCAAGCGGCTGACCCGGCCGTTGATCTTGCCGTCAGCGACCCGGGCGTAGTAGCCCTTGCAGAACTCATAGTTGAACCTCGGGTGGGCGACCGGATAGATCAGTCGCGCCAGCAGGCCACGCTGGTAGGTCACGATATCGCAATCGTGCAGGGCTACCGACTCGCAGCTGTTGGAGGCGAGGGTATAGCCCATGCAATACCAGACATTGCGGCCCTTACCCAGCTCCCGTGGGGCCAGGTCCAGCTCCTGCAGTTGCCGGTCCAGGGCCTGCAGGCGGGGTCCGTCATGCCACAACACGCGATGCGCCTGGGGCAGGCGACCAAAAAATGCCAGGGCCTGCCGATACTGCTGCTGGTCAGCACGATCAAGACCGATAACGACTTCCTCCAGGTAGGGCACTTTCACCAACTCGTCCACTATCGCCGGCAGCGCATCGCCCTGCAGCTCGGAAAACAGCGAGGGCAGGATAAGACCCATGCGGCGCTGCCGGGAAAATGCCAACAGCTCACGTTCCAGTTCTTCTACCGGCCGCTGGGACAGGTTGTGCAGGGTGGTAATAATGCCGTTCTGGTAAAAATCGCCCATGGACTTTCCTGTTATATCTCTATGAATCCTTCCGCAGCTGGTGCAGCCAGAGTGCGACGCCCTCGGCCCAGCCCGCCGGGCCGTAGCCCCGGCTGTGGATGACCCCGGTGGTGCGCTCAAGTACCGGAAAATCATGCACCGCAGAGCGCACCAGCAGTGCCGTCCCCGCCGCCTCCAGCATGGCGCGGTCGTTACCGCTGTCCCCCACCGCCAGATCGTGGCAGCACCGACCCGGCGCCGCTTGCAGATAGGCATCGCGCAACCAGGTCAGCGCCCTGCCCTTGTCGCAGTCGCCGGAAACCGCGAGAAAGCGCCCCCCCTGTTGCACCGAGGCGCCCTGCGCAGCAAGCGCTGCCATAAAATCCAGCTTGCGCTGCGCACTCCCCAGCCAGAGCACCGGTTCACTGTAGTCACGCTGGTTTGCCCGCTCGGCTTTGTCCGCAGGTAAACCGGTCATGCGGGAAATACCCGCCGTACCCGCCTGGAAAAAATAATCGAACTCACCGGCAAAGCTGCGCTTCATTGCACCAAGAAGGTCAAGCCAGTCACTGCGTGGCCTGGCGAACTCCCGCACCCAGAAGCCGTCGCGTTCGATTGTGTCTGGTGGTTGCCTGGCGAAATAGTCGACCGGTATCAGGACTGCCGCGCCGTTCTCGGTAATGAACGGATGGGTGTTAGCCAGATCGTCACGCAACTGGCTGACCTCGGACCGCGTCTTGCTGGTAGCGGGGATCACGGGGATGGCGAGCCGCTCCAGTACACGCAGTTGCGGCAAAGCATCGTGGTAACTGTAGTTATGGTGATCCAGCAGGGAGCCGTCCAGGTCGGTGAACACCAGGCGCAGCGCTTCGTCAGGGCCGGTCACGAGGCACGCCCCCAATCGGGTCGGCTCGCGACAATACTGCGACGCTCGTCGAGGGTGTAAAGGTAATCCACGCTGGCAGGCACAGTTGCCAGCCCGTGTTCGGTGAGCCGCTGGTAATGCTGGATGAAGCGGGCAATCTGGCGATCGCTCATCACACCCTGCTTGTGGCCGGGTGTCGCCCTGGCCAGTTTATGCTCCTGCTCCAGGCGCCAGCGATAAATACAGTCAAACGACGGTGCCTGCAGCATCACCCAGCAATCGATACGCTGGTAGAGAGGCAGGAATTCCCTGCGCAGTGCTTCATTCACGTACTCTCGCCAACAAGCGTCAGGGTCTTCATCGTATTCCAGCGCATTGACCGGCCGCTGCAATTGGGCCGTGTCCTGCGGCCTGACTCCCAGGCACCAGCCCTCCAGCAGCACGAGATCGAGCCCGCCCTCGACCTGCTCCCAATCGGCCACCGGGCGGCGATCATCCTGAGCCTTGTCAAAACGGGGCACTGCCACCGCGGCCTCACCATCATGTGCCAGCAAAGCATCGAGAGTGTCGTTAAGCAGCCCCATATCGTGAGTGCCCGGGACGCCCCGGGTTGCCAGCAGCGGATGCACCGATACGCCCAGCTCCCCGCGCGCGGCACGGGGAAGGTAAAAGTCATCCAGGGAGAGAGCAACAGCACGTACACCGTACTCTGCCTGCAGAAGGGCACACAGGTAGGCGCACAGGGTCGTCTTGCCCGAGCCCTGGCTGCCGTTCACGCCGACTAGGGCTGCCCCGCCGCTGGCGGCGACCTGATGCCCGGAGCCTGCCGCACCACAATAGTGCACAGCAAGGGCTTCCGCCAATGGCGTGAACCAGCGTTGTGCATGCTGAAGATAGGCTGAAGTGAGCTGGTGCTGCTCCAGAAACGCTTGCTGCCACGCCGCGAGACCGCCCGGTAATGACTTTTCGCTCACACCCCCGCCCCTGATTCATTCATTGCCAAGGGTAAAGCAGATTCCGTGCCAAGCGCGCCCTTGGTGGGCAACGCCGCCTACATGAGCAACTGGCGAATATCGCCCAGCAGCGCCACCAGACGGGTCATAAAGCGGCCACCGTCGCCACCGTTGATCACCCGGTGGTCATAGGACAGGGCCAGCGGCAACATATTGCGTGGGGCAAACCCCTGGCCATCCCACACGGGCTTGATATCTGCCCTGGACACCCCGAGGATACCGACCTCCGGCGCATTGACGATAGGCGTAAAGCCATTGCCGCCGATACTGCCGAGGCTGGACACGGTAAAACAGCCGCCCTGCATGTCGCCGGGGCTCAGCTTGCGGTCGCGCGCCCTGGCCGCCAGCTCCAGCACCTCCTCAGCCAGCTCCCAGATGGTTTTCCTGTCAACATCCCGGATCACCGGCACCACCAGTCCCGCCGGGGTATCCACCGCCATGCCGATATGGATATAGCCCTTGTAGACCAGCTGCTCGCCCCCGTCGGCAAGGGAGCTGTTGAACCTGGGATTGTCCCGCAGCGCCACCGCGCAGGCCTTGAGGATGAAGGGCAGCGGCGTGAGGCGAGTGCCGCGCTGCTCCGCTTCAGGCTTGAGCCCCGCGCGAAACTCTTCCAGGGCTGTGATATCCGCCTCGTCGAACTGGGTGACATGGGGCACATTCAGCCAGCTGCGCTGCATGTTTGCCGCGGTAAGCTTGTCCACTTTGCTGCGCTCGATACGCTCTACCGGCCCGAATTTGGCAAAGTCGACCTCGGGTATCGCCGGTATGCCGGCCCCTGCGACCGCCCCGGCAGGCTTTCCGCTCAGCGCTTTTTGCACAAACTGGTGCAGGTCTTCCTTGACGATCCGGCCGCGGGGGCCCGAGCCGGTCACCTGTTGCAGGGATACCCCGAACTCCCGGGCCAGCTTGCGCACGGCAGGACCGGCATATGTTCCGGATGATTCGGCGGGCGCCGCCTCCCTCGCTGCCGCCACCGCCGGTGCTTTCGCTGCGCTTGCGGGGGGAGTCGCCGGCGTTTGCTCAGGCGTCGATGCCGGGGCGGGTGTACTGGCCGCAGCGGGCGGACTGCCGCGCAACACCAGCAGCTTGTCGCCCTGCTTCACCAGATCACCGACCCTGACCAACAGCTCGGTCACTTCCCCACCAGAGGGTGCGGGTACTTCCATGGACGCCTTGTCAGATTCCAGCGCCACCAGCGAATCGCCCTCGGCAACGGTATCCCCTACCGCGACACAGATCTCGATCAGCTCCACGGCCTCGTCGGTGCCGATGTCGGGCACGCTGACGGTCTGCTCTGACCCGGCACTGGCACCCTGTCCCGACGCCGCCACCGGGGTCGCGGCCGGTGTCTGTTCAGCAGCCGGGGCATCAACCGGCCGGCTGTCCTGTTCATCTGCCACTGCAGCAGGTGTGCCGCGGTCGGACGAAGCGGCTTCTTCGGCCGGGGCCTCTTCCGCCGCAACCCCCTCCTCCTGCGCGACCTCGATAACCGCCACCGGCGCTCCCTCCGCCAGCTGCTGCCCGGTTGCCGCCAGCAGCTCAACCACCCTGCCTGCCACGGTAGACGGAATTTCCATCGAGGCCTTGTCAGACTCCAGCACGATGAGTCCCTGGTCGACACTCACCTCATCTCCCACAGCCACCAGGACTTCGATTACCTCGGCACCCTCGGCACCGCCTATATCCGGTACAGTCACTTGTTGTTTCGACACGTTTGTTTCCTCGCCCTCAGGCTGTCAGCGGGTCTGTCTTGTCTGCCGAAATACCCAGCGACCGCATCGCCTCGACCAACTGTTGCGCCTCGAATTTACCCTCATCAGCCAGCGCCTTGAGGGCCGCAAACACAATGTATTCGCGGCTCACCTCGAAGAATTTGCGCAGCTTTTCGCGGGTATCCGAACGCCCGAAACCGTCCGTGCCAAGCACCACGTAGCGGCCGGGTACAAATTCGCGCAACTGGTCGGTGTAGGCCTTGATGTAGTCGGTGGCCACCACCACGGGCCCGTCCTGGCCCTGCAGCTGGCGCGTCACGTAAGGCACCCTGGGCTCTTCCAGCGGGTGCAACATGTTCCAGCGCACCGCGGCTTTGCCCTCCCGCTGCAGCTGGTTAACGCTGGTCAGGCTCCAGATATCTGCCGCTACCTGGTAGTCTTTTTCCAGGATGGATGCGGCCGCCTCGACTTCGCGCAGGATGGTTCCAGCGCCCATCAGCTGCACCCGCAATCCCTCGCGCGCGGGGGCGCGCCGCAGCAGGTACATGCCCTCGATAATCCCCTCTTCCACGCCATCGGGCATGTCGGGCTGCTCGTAGTTTTCGTTCATCGTGGTGATGTAGTAGAAGCGGTTCTCCCCTTCCTGGTACATCCGGCGCAGGCCATCCTGGATTATGACTGCCAGTTCGTAGGCATAGGTCGGGTCATAACTGACACAGTTGGGAATGGTGCTGGCCAGCAGGTGGCTGTGGCCGTCCTGGTGTTGCAGGCCCTCGCCATTGAGGGTAGTGCGGCCCGCTGTCGCCCCGATGAGGAAGCCCCGGGCCTGGCTGTCACCCGCGGCCCAGGCCAGGTCGCCGATGCGCTGGAAGCCGAACATCGAGTAGAAGATATAAAAGGGCACCATGGGGTAGGCGCTGGTGCTGTAGGACGTGGCCGCCGCCAGCCAGGCGGAAAATGCCCCCGCCTCGTTTATCCCCTCCTCCAGGATCTGGCCCTTCTTGTCCTCCTTGTAAAACATGATCTGGCCGGAATCCTGGGGCGTGTATCGCTGTCCGACCGAGGAGTAGATCCCCAGCTGGCGAAACATGCCCTCCATGCCGAAGGTGCGCGCTTCATCCGGCACGATCGGCACCACCCGCTCGCCGATCTCCTTGTCTTTCACCAGGGTGGACAGCATGCGCACGAACGCCATGGTGGTTGACACCTGGCGCTTGCCGCTGCTCTTGAGCTGGCTGCCGAATACGGACAATGGCGGTGTGCTCAGCAGCTCCATCTGCTGGCGGCGCGCCGGTATCGCCCCGCCCAGCTCCTCCCGCCGATTTTGCATGTAGCGCAGCTCGGGGCTGTCGGGAGCGGGCCGGTAATAGGGCACATGCTTCAGCTCGGCGTCGGAGATGGGTATGCCGAAACGGTCGCGAAACGCCTTGAGACTCTCCATATCCAGCTTCTTCAGGGAATGTGTTTCATTGTTGGCCTCCCCCGCCTCGCCCGTGCCATAGCCCTTGACGGTCATCGCCAGTATCACGGTCGGCCGCACCTGCTCCTCCGCGGCGGCCGCGTAGGCGGCGTAAACCTTGTAGGGATCGTGCCCGCCCCTGTTCAGGTACATGATGTCTTCGTCCGACAGGTCGGCAACCAGCTCCAGCAGTTCGGGGTACTTGCCAAAGAAATGCTCGCGGGTATACGCGCCGCCATTGAACTTGTAGTTCTGCAATTCCCCGTCGCAGACCTCGTCCATGCGCTTTTGCAGCAGGCCGGTCTTGTCCCGCTCCAGCAGCGGGTCCCACTTGCGCCCCCAGATGACCTTGATGACGTGCCAGCCGGCACCACGGAAGACCCCCTCGAGCTCCTGGATAATCTTGCCGTTGCCCCGCACCGGGCCGTCCAGGCGCTGCAGGTTGCAGTTGACGACAAAATGCAGGTTGCCGAGTCGCTCCCGGCCCGCCAGGGAAATGGCGCCCAGTGATTCGGGTTCGTCACACTCGCCGTCACCCATGAAGCACCAGACGTTGCGGTCACCGTGGTCGACCAGGCCGCGGCTTTGCTGGTACTTCATCACGTGGGCCTGGTAGATCGCCTGGATGGGCCCCAGCCCCATGGAGACGGTGGGAAACTGCCAGTAATCGGGCATCAGCCAGGGGTGGGGGTAGGATGACAGGCCGTCACCGTCCACTTCCCGACGAAACTTGTCGAGTTGCTCCTCGTCCAGCCGCCCCTCCAGGTAGGAGCGCGCGTACATACCCGGGGCGCTGTGCCCCTGGTAAAACACCAGGTCCCCCGGGTGACCATTGGCCGTGCCCCGGAAGAAATAGTTGAAGCCCACGTCATAGAGCGTTGCGCTGGATGAAAAACTGGAGATGTGTCCGCCCAGCCCCTCATCGTTGTCGTTGGCGCGCATCACCATGGCCAGGGCGTTCCAGCGCACCAGGGAGCGAACTCGGCGCTCCATAAACAGGTCCCCCGGCATCATTTTTTCCTGGGAGGGGGCGATGGTGTTCGAAAAAGGCGTGGTGATGGCGGGGGGCAGGCGCAGACGCTGCAACTTGGCGTGCTTGGTCAACTCCCGCAGCAGGAAAGAGGCGCGCTCGGGACTGCTGTATTTCGCTACCTCGTCCAGCGCATCCAGCCATTCCCGTGTTTCCAGGGGATCAATGTCTTCGGTCATACAGCTCGCCTCGCTAAAAGTAACGCCTGGGAGCAGGAACCGGCCATATATAAGGTTTCAAAATAGAATTCAGTCTATGGCTTCCCGCACTAAAATCCACCGGCAAATGCCGGAAACTGGCTCCGACGACCCGCCAGGATCAACATAAGAGCTTTGGACTGTACAGTAAACGTTCAGACAATGAAATTTGGTTCTATTTTAGAACTCTACTTCGCCCTCCTGTTTGCACTTCCCCGCATCAGTCAATGAGATAGCTGGCATGGTCGCGCTTGATTGCATCCGCCTGGTCGAAGCGCAGGAACTCCCCTGCGGGTAGCTCGCCCAATCGGCCCGGGGCCACCACCTGCAGGGAGTGCGGCTGTGCGATGTAAACGCGCTCGTAATAGCTCCGCCAGTCCTCCAGGGTGAAGGACTCCACTGCCGCGGCTATCTTCTGGCGCCCGTCGAAGTCGAACTGCCTGGTTGCAATGGATTGCCAGTAAAAGTCGGCCCGCTCCCACAGGTTCTTATCCGGGCGCAGGATATCGCTCATCAGCGCCGCCTTGTGACGGGCAAACTGCTCTTCATCCAGTTCCGCCGGCACCGACCGCATGTACTTTTGCATGGCGTCCTGGACCTTGCCCGCGCTCGCCACCGGTGACTGTATCAACATCACCAGGCCGGGCACCTCCAGTTGCGGCCAGGCGAACGCACTGACCAGATAGCCAAGTTGCTGTTCGGTGCGCAACTGCTGGAAGAAGCCGGACTTCATGATCTGCGCGGTGAGGGCAGCCGCGCCCCTGTCCCGCCACTCGTTGGCGGCACCCTGCAGATACCAGGCCACCACCGCATCATCATGGGGCACATCCACTTCATACAGCAGCGACTCGCCGGCGGCCAGCTGCAGTACCCGCAGCTCAGGCAGGGCGGGCGCGGGCGCTGCCGGGATCACGGTGGACAGCATCGCCGACACCTCTTCCGCAAATTGCTTTTCATAGTTACCGTAGATCAGTACTTCGGCCGTGGCACTGGCCCAGAAACGGCGTGCGTAATCCTCAAGCTCCGCCATATCCATTTGTTCCAGTGCAGCGATCAGGGCCTGCTCCCCCCACTCCCCGTAGAGCAGCGCTTCACGCAGGTCAGTCATCACCTGGCTGGCGGGCGGGCTGGCAACACTGTTCTGCAGCGCGCGGATCATGTCCTTGCGGATGTCATCGAAGCGCTGCGGCTCGAAAGCAGGATCGGCCACCACTGCCAGCAATTCCTGCAGCAGCAGCGCCTGTTTGTCGTTGTATCCGGTGATCCTCAGGCTGATGCCCTGGGCATGTTTATAAAAATTGAAGTTAAGCCCGGCAAGCAGCGCGGGATAGGTGAACTCATTGAGGTCGTCCTCCAGCACCGCTGTGTAGAGCTCTGCCGCTGCGGTCTGGAAAGCGCTCTGGCCCACCTCGGGGGAGCGAAAATTGATATAGGTGGCGCCCTTGGGCACACGGTACTCATCGTCCTGCAAAAACCAGATTTTCTGCCGCTCCGACCGGACCGCCACGCCCGGCAGCGCCGGCTGCTTACTGGCAACAGGCACCAGCGAGACATCCTCGGCTATGAATTCATTGGCTTGCGGCAGATGGAAGGGCTCGGGCCTGACCGGCCCCCGCCAGGCAGCCAGTTGCTCGTCCGTAACTGCCCGGCGCGAATAGGGTACCTGGTAATAGGGCGAGACCCGGTCGGTCTCCACCCCCGTGTCACTCAGGGTGATCAACACATTGCTGGCTTTAATATCATCCAGCAGGCCGTTGATCATGGCCTGGTCGTAACGGTCCATAATGTAGGGACCACGCAATATGTCTGCAGGTGCGTAATCGTGCATGCCGGAGGCGATCGAACTCACATAACTGATCGGGTCGCTCTCCTGCTTGAAGCGAAAACTGTATTCCGCGAGGCGGGCCTGCTCATCGTATAGCCATTCGCGCGCGCCCTGCGCCTGCAGCATATCCACATAGGAGAAGAACAACTGCAGCACCCGCTGGTAGTCCTGCACCCCCCGCTCGGTCAGTGAGATACTCACGCTGAACAAACCCCCACCAGGCCAGCTCAGACCCGAGCCTGCCGAGAGCCCTTCGGCCAGCCCCTCTGCCTTCAGCTGCGACAGCAGACTGCCCTCCCCCTCGTGCCCCACGAGGTTACCCAGGTAGGATACCGGCTTGACGTCATAGGCCTCGCGATAATCGGGAATCGGAAAGGACAGATCCAGCTGGCGCAGTGTCGCCTGCGGCTTCACCTGCACCAGCATGGGCAGGGTGCCCGGTGCAAACAGCGGCGCAGGGATCAGCTCCCGCTCATGGGTGGTGTTGGGCACCGCGCTGAACAGCGGCACTACCAGTGACTCCAGTTCGTCCAGGGGTTCGGCGCCCAGCACAACCAGGCGCATGATATCGGCCGAATAGTTGGCCTCGTAGAAGCCGATCAGTTCGTCACGCACACTGGCTCCCGGGCGATCGGCCAGGGTCTCCAGCGACCCCACAGAAAACTGGCTGTAGGGGTGGGCGGGATTCATCACCGTCTGCAACACATCCAGACCCCGGCGTGGATCACTTTTAAGCCCCATCTGGAATTCAGCCTCGACCGCATTTTTTTCGCGCTCCACATAGGCTGCATCAAACCGGGGGGCGATGAAAAACTGCGCGAAGCGGTCGAGGGCCTCCGGCAGGAAGGCCGCGTTGATATCAAAGAAATAGTTGGTGTTTTCGAAGGCGGTATAGGCGTTGCGGGTGCCACCGTGTTCGGTTATGAATTCTTCGTACTCGGCGGCGTCCGGGTACTTGTCCGTGCCCAGGAACAGCATGTGCTCAAGGAAATGGGCGAGCCCACCGCGACCCTCCGGGTTGTCACCACTGCCAACACCAATATCCAGGGACGCGGCCGCCTTGATAGTCTTCGGATTGGAGATAAGCAGCACCTCCATCTGGTTGGGCAGGGTGACGAGCCGGTAGCCGTAGGTATCGTTGGCACTCTTGACCGGCTGCTGCCCGCCGGGAGGAACGGTTGCACAGGCGGTGAGGACAAGGGCAAAGAGCAGGACTGACAGGGGGTTCAGCCCTTGCCGGGTGAGCAGGAAACGCATTAATCACTCCATTACAGATTGAGTATCTACTTCGATCTTTTCAGGACCGGCAACCGGCCAGGCATTGATGATGGCCTTGATCATGGTGGCCAGCGGGATCGCAAAAAATACCCCCCACAAGCCCCAGATTCCGCCAAAAAACAGCACCGCCATAATAATCGCGACAGGGTGCAGATTCACCGCCTCCGAGAACAGCAGGGGAACCAGCACATTGCCATCCAGCGCCTGGATGATCAGGTAGACCGCACAGAGGGTATAAAATTCAGTGCTCATGCCCCACTGGAAGAATGCGACGATCGCCACCGGAAGGGTGACAAGGGCGGCGCCAATATAGGGGATGATCACCGACAGTCCTACGGACAGCGCGAGCAATGCGGCGTAGTTGAGGCCCATCCAGGCGAAAGCCGCATAGCTGACCAGGCCCACGATAATGATCTCCAGCACCTTCCCGCGGGCGTAGTTGGCAAACTGCAGGTTCATTTCGCCCCAGATCCGACGCAATAGCGGGCGCTCCTGGGGCAGGAAACCGCCGGTCCACGCGAGCAACTGTTCCTTGTCTTTCAGGAAGAAGAACACCAGCATGGGAATCAGGATCATGTATACCAGCACCGTCAATATGCCGGGGATGGAGGCTACCGATCGGGTCAGGATAGCCTGGCCCAGGCCACCGATTTCCGTCTTGACCATGCCGGTGAGCTCGTCGAGCTGGACCGCGCTGACCAGATCCGGGTATCGCTCCGGCAGGACACTGAACAACTGTCGGACCTGTTCCAGCATACGCGGCATTTCGACCGCCAGGCTGGCCAGCTGGCGCCAGACCAGCGGCGCCAGACCCAGGGTGATGGCGAAAAAGGCCCCGACAAACAACACGTAGGCCACCGAGACGCCCAGCCACTGCGGGAGCCCGTGGCGCTCCAGTTGGGCGGCAACACCCTCCATCAGGAAGGCCAGTACAAGAGCGGCCAACACCGGCGCGATAATATCGCCGATACTCATCAGCAGGGCCACAGCAATGGTCAACAGCACCAGCAGAAGGACGGATTCCTCCTCGAACAGGTAGCGTTTGTACCATTTGTGAAAAATATCGAGCATAGCGCCTTACCCTCGTGGGTTGTCAGCTTTTCTGTAAAAGATGCCGGTACACACCGTCCGCCTCGTCACTGGCGAGCAGAAGATGACCGGATTGCTCCGCAAAGACCCTGAAATCGCGCACCGAGCCCTGATCTGTCGAGAGCACCTGCAGCCGCTGCCCGACTTCCATGGCGTTCAGTGCCCGCTTTGCTTTCAGCAGTGGCATTGGACAGACCAGGCCGCGGGTATCGAGTTCAACCGGGCTTTCGTCACTCATGGGATTTCAGCTCATACCAAAGGCGGCACAGTATACTGATACGTGCTCGCAGAATGAACTTTCGACGCGAGTAATACTCCAAAATCCGGAACTAAACAGATTGTCGCCTTGATGCGCGCCTGACGTACAATGGCACCTGTCTTATTTTGTCTTTAAAGTGGTGATGCCTTTCTGTGTTTGACTCCTGGGGAATAAAACTGCCGGCCGCCAGGCAGATGCTGGCAGCGCTGCTGTCAGTGTTGTTGTGCGCCGGCAGCCCTGGCCAGGCCCAGGAGCTCAAACTGCCCAACCTTGGTGAATCATCCACCAGCATGTTTTCCGCTGAATTCGAGCATCAGCTGGGACGCACCTGGCTGCGTATCTTCCGCAGCCAGGTGCCTACCGTGGATGACCCACTGCTGCACGACTACCTTGAACATCTCATTTACCTGCTGGTTTCCCACAGTAAACTCGAAGACCGGCGCGTGGAAGTGGTGATCGTCGACAGCCCCGAAATCAATGCCTTCGCGGTGCCAGGCGGGGTGATCGGCATCAACAACGGGCTGCTGTTATACGCCCAGACCGAGGATGAGCTGGTTACCGTACTGAGCCACGAAATCGCCCACCTCAGCCAGCGCCACTTTTCCCGCGGGGTGGAGTTCCAGCAGAAAAACCAGCCCCTGACCCTGGCCGCGATGCTGGCCAGTTTCGTGCTGCTGGCGACCGTGGGCGGCGATGCGGGGATGGCGGCCATGTCTGCCACCCAGGCCGCCGCCCAGAGCTCAGCACTGCGCTACAGCCGCACCAACGAGCAGGAGGCGGACCGGGTGGGCATGCAGACCCTCGTCGACGCCGGCTTCGACCCCCATGCCGCGCCGAGCATGTTCGAACGCATGATGCAGGCCTCCCGCTACTCCAACACCGAGCGCATTCCCGAGTTCCTGCGCACCCACCCCCTGTCGGAAAACCGTATCGCCGACACCCGCAACCGGGCGCGGCAATACCCCAAGCAGGAACCGACGGTATCCCTGGATTACCAGTTGATGCGCGCCCGGGTCGCCAACCAGCTGGCGACGTCCCCGGCAGAGGCGGCCCAGAAATTCCGCGGCGAACTGTCCGGCACCCCCCGCTCCGCCGAGGCGGCCACCTATGGCCTGGTACTGGCACTGACCTCCGCCGGCAAGACCGACCAGGCCGGGCTTGAGCTGGACGGTATCTGGTCGAAAAGCCCTGATCGGGTCGAATACATCATTGCTGACGCCGAGATCGACATGGCGCGCAACCAGCCCGGCAAGGCCGCGGAAAAGTTGGCTGCGCGACTGAAGGTGACACCCGGCAACCATGCCCTGACCATGGCCTACGCCACAGCGTTGATGAGGGACCAGAAGCCACATATTGCCGAGGAAGTGCTGGTGGCGCAGAGCAAACTCAACCCGGGCGATCCCGGGCTCTGGTATCTGCTGGCCGAAGTACAGGGTCTGTCCGGGAACATCGTCGGGCTGCACCAGTCCCGCGCGGAGTACTTTATTCTGAACGGCAACCTGGACCAGGCCGACAAGCAGTTGTCATATGCCCTCAAGCTGACCCGCGGCGACTACCTGACCAGCGCAAAAATCAACCAGCGCATGGCCGATATTGCCGTAATGCGGACCCAGATGGACGGCTGAGACAGGCGGGGAAGGCTCGCCCCCTCAGGCGTTGCCCTTCAGCGGCAAATGCATGTTCGCCGCAAAATCCAGCATCCGCCGCAGTGGCACCATGGCCTGCGCGCCCACGGCGGCATCCACGAATATCTCATTGTCGGTGCGATCGAACACCGCGGCGAGGGCCTCCAGGTCGTTCATCGCCATCCACGGGCAATTGGCGCAGCTGCGACAGGCGGCACCGTTGCCAGCGGTCGGGGCGATGATAAATTCCTTATCGGGTGCCTGTTGCTGCAATTTGTAGAAGATGCCCTGGTCGGTGGCCACGATGAAACGGCGATTGTCCATCTCAACGGCGGCGCGAATGATTTGCGTGGTGGAACCCACCCGGTCGGCCAGTTCCAGCACCGCCGCCGGCGATTCGGGATGCACCAGCACCGCGGCATCAGGATAGACCCGCTTCAGGTCGGCAATGCCCCTGGCCTTGAACTCCTCATGGACTATGCATGCGCCGTCCCACATCAGGATGTCCGCGCCGGTCTGCCGCCGTACATAGTCACCCAGGTGGCGATCCGGGGCCCAGATGATCTTCTCGCCCTTATCCGCGAGGTGTTCCGCCACCGCCAGGGCGATGCTGGAGGTTACCACCCAGTCTGCCCTGGCTTTCACGGCCGCCGAGGTGTTGGCGTAGACCACCACCTGCCGGTCCGGATGCTGGTCACAGAACGCCGAGAACTCCTCTATCGGACAGCCCAGGTCCAGTGAGCAGGTTGCCTCCAGTGTAGGCATCAGCACCCGCTTGTCGGGAGTGAGGATTTTGGCGGTTTCGCCCATGAATTTTACCCCGGCCACCACCAGGGTCTGGGCCGGGTGGTCGTGGCCGAAGCGGGCCATTTCGAGCGAATCAGAGACGCAGCCCCCGGTTTCTTCAGCGAGCGCCTGGATAGCCGGAGCCGTATAATAATGCGCCACGATCACGGCATTTTCCTGCACCAGCCTGGCCTTTATGCGCTCCCGCAGCGCGTCCTCCTGAGCCGGGCTCAACCGCTTTTGCGCCTCGTGATCCAGGTGATACTGCACCTGCTGGCGAATTATCTCCAGTTTGTCGGAAGCTATACTCATAGGCCAGACATCTGCGAAGGCGGAATAAAGCCGGAAGTCTATCACAGAAGCCAAAATCGGTACCGCCGGCCAGCCCGAATCCGCAGGGTGGTAATTTTCAATAAACATTTACTAGAATTTCTCTGAAATCTTCCGTATAACTTCATGTTATATAAAGAATAAAGCGACATCTAATTACTCGGGGCAGGCAGGGCATCGCCCGCCGCGAGCCGAATGGTGGCGCTACTTGGGTGACCAGCCAGGGCTAACGAGTGGATCTGCACACTGTTTTAATCATTTCCGAGCACAAGACAGATCACCTGATCCTGTCTGCTTGCCTCGAGCGCGCAGCCCCCACACGGTTCCAGCTGGCCTCCCCCAACCTCATCCGGCGCCCGCTGGAAGCGCTGCTGGACCCCTCCATAGACGCGGTGATCATGGCCAACGGGCCCGAGACCGAGTACCTGCTGCGACTGGCCCAGAAAAACAACGCGACGGCCCCTATCATCCTGCTCCTGGATGAGGTCTCCCCTAAAATCAGCGCCCAGCTGCGGGAGTACGGCGCCCAGGATTATCTTGTGCGTGGCCAGCTGCAGGACCAGTTGGTTCACCGCATTCTCGACTACAGCATTCAGCTGAAGGAAGCCCGGGACCAGATCCAGCAGTTGTCGAACCGGGACGCCCTCACAGGAGCCCTGAACCGTGCCGGCTTCAGGGCGCACCTCGAACGGGCCATGGATCGCTCCGAGCGTTACGGCTTCAATACCGCCCTGCTTTACATCAATGTCGACCAGTTCGCCAACGTGAATGACAACTACGGCGAAGCAGATGGCGACCTGATGATAAAAACCATATCGCGCCGCCTGATCAACAAGATGCGCAGCACCGACAGCATTGCCCGTCTCGGCGGCGACGAGTTCGCGGTGGTGCTGGAGGATGTGAGTTCCAGCGCCGATGTGGCACTGATTGCCGAGAAGATGCTCGGCTCGATATCAGCGCCGATGATTCTCAGCGAACAGCAGGTATCGGTCGAGGCCAGCATCGGCGCTGCCATCTTCCCCGATGACGGGCGCGAGTTTCCGGACCTGGTCGACAATGCGCGCAGTGCGATGCAACAGGCCAAAAGCGTGCCGGGTGGCAAGTTCATACGCTACTCGGAACAGCTGTTGTTTGATGTCGCCGGCGGCAATTCGCTGGCGGCGGAACTGCGCAATGCCGTGCGCAAAAACCAGTTCGAGCTGCACTACCAGCCCAGGATCAACCTGAACGACGGCCAGCTGGTGGGACTGGAAGCACTGCTGCGCTGGAACCACCCGGAGCGCGGACTGCTCTGCCCGGGGGAGTTCCTGTCCGCCTGCGAGGACATGGGGTTGATGAAGACCATCGGTTACCAGGTGATTCAACACGCCTGTTCCGCGCTCATCTGGCTGGCCGAGCAGGGCATGGATCACGTTGATGTCGCGGTGAATATCTCGTTCTCGCAGATACAGGACAACCGCTTCCTGGAAATTGTGAAGGATATCGTCACCCGCAGCGGCGCCGACGCCTCGCTGCTGGAGTTCGAGCTGACAGAATCCACCATCCTGAAAAACCCCGGCACGATCAAGGAGCGCATGGATGAGCTGCGCCAGCTGGGCATTTCCTTCTCTCTCGACGACTTCGGTACCGGTTTTTCGCAGCTGTCACACCTGACGGAACTGCCGATCAACGCCCTGAAAATCGATGCCTGCTTTGTCCGTGACCTGCCGCGCAATCCGCACCAGGAAGCCGTCTGCACAATGATTATCGAAATGGCACACCGGCTGGGCATGCTGGTAATTGCCGAGGGGGCCGAGACCCACGAGCAGGTAGAGTTCCTGCGCAACAATAACTGCCAGCAGGTGCAGGGCTTTTACTACAGCCCGGCTATTCCCCTGCAGCAACTGCCCCGTTTTGTCCAGGAGCAGCGTTTTAAACGGCGCGAGAGACTGTTTTCCTGACGACAGCCTCAGGCGGCCGGAAGATCAGTAAACCACCCTGTTCCGGCCCGCTTTCTTCGCCCGATACAGCATCTTGTCCGCGTTCATCACCACCGCATCGGGCCTGGGGTACTCCTCTGTGCGCTCAGCCACCCCGCCACTGATCGTTACGGCAACCTGGGAACTGCCCAGCCGGGTGGCACCCCGCCGGCGAGCGCCTTCGCGTGAGCGCACCGGCCGCAGGCGCCGGTCGCGAATCGACATGCGGTACTCGGAAATCTGCTCTCGCACCGTATCGAGCGCCGCCGCGGCCTCCTCCAGCGACTTGCGCGGGAACACCACGCAAAACTCCTCGCCGCCATAGCGATAGGCGGTGCCGCCGCTGCCGACCCTATTGATATGGGATGACACCATGCGCAGCACCTCATCGCCCACATCGTGCCCGTGCTTGTCGTTGAACTGCTTGAAATGATCCACATCGAGCATGGCTATGCAGTAGCGGCGTCCCAGACGATCGAGACGCTCGCCCAGCGCCCGGCGACCCAACAACCCGGTGAGTTCGTCGCGATAGGCCATGGCGTGGGTACTGCGCAGCAGCCCCCATACCAGGCAAAGACCCGCCGCAACGCACATTGCGATGGA
>JAHEBL010000169.1 GCA_024642265.1 Haliea sp.
GGGGCTGGGCGCTGCTGAAGGCCTGCACGACATCCAGTTCCCGCAGCCAGCGGTCGGTGCAACCCTTGAGGATGGAGCTGCGCTCCTTTTCCGCGCTGGTCTGGCCCTTGCCGTGGATGATCAGCACCGTGCGCAGGCCCAGTCGATATGATTCTTCGATGAACTCGAACATCTCAGTGCGAGCCGCCGCCGCGGTGAGGCGATGCAGATCGAGACGCGCCTCGCTCTCGTAGCGGCCCTGCTTGAGGCGGCGAAACACACCGTTCTGCACGCCGGGACGCTTGAATTCCAGCACATACCAGGCGTCCAGCGGAACAATGCCGCCCTCGGTCAGTATGTTGCGGTCACGCTCGGGATTCTGCACTGCCGCCTGGCGCCGCAGGTCCAGGGAGGAATCGCGCTCGGCCTGGTGCCTGGGGCGCACCGCCACCCGCGGATCCCGCTTGAGGGGCACCACGTCGGCCATTTCATCACTGAATACCTTGTCTTCGTCACCGGCCATACTTACACCCCGCCATGAGTCCGCTATTATAGCCCCAGGCATGACGACAGAGTACGCTCGGGGTATGACAGTACCGGAACAATGGCTAAAGACCTGCCCCCTGTGCGGAGGCGACAACCAGTGCGCGATGGCAGCGGGACGGCCCGCGCAGAGTTGCTGGTGTGCTTCTGCCACCATCAGCGCCAGTGCACTGGCGGCGATTCCCCCGGACTCCATCGGCAAACGCTGCCTGTGCCCGGCCTGCGGCCAGACCAAAGGAGATACATCCATTGAAAGGTAATATAGCCCAGGGCGCCGGCTACCTGGTGCGCGGCGCGAAGCTGCTGAAGCAGCCGTCATTGCGCCATTTTGTTCTCATACCGCTGCTGGTGAATATACTGATTTTCGGCGGCCTTATCTGGTATGGCCTGAGCTATGTCGACGCGCTGATGACCGACTGGCTGGGAAAAATCCCCGACTGGCTGGACTTTATCGGCTGGATCATCTGGCCAGTGATCGGGCTCACGGTCAGCCTGGTAACCGGCTACCTGTTCACCGCGGTGGCGCTGATCATCGCCTCACCCTTCAACGCCTTGCTGGCGGAAAAAGCGGAGGAACTGATCACGGGCAAGCCGGTGGATTCCCTGGAAGGCCTGGGCGCCGCACTGCTGGCCATGCCCAGGGGGATTCTGCGGGAATTGTCGAAACTGCTGTACTACCTGCCGATGGCGGCATTTGTGCTGATCCTGTCATTCATCCCGGTATTGAGCCTGGTCGCGCCGGTGCTCTGGATCCTGCTGGGGGCGTGGATGATGAGCATTCAGTTTGTGGACTACCCGATGGACAATCACCAGCTCAGCTTTGGCGACGTGAAGGAAGCGGTGCGTTCCCGGCGACTCAGCAGCATGGGTTTTGGTGGGCTTGTGGCACTGTGCGCCGGCATCCCCATCATTAACTTTTTCGTGGTGCCCGCCGCGGTGGTGGGCGCCACGCTACTGTGGTGTGAGGAGCTAAACCAGTAATTCAGCCGGCGGGTGGGTACATTCCAGGCGGGTGCCCAGCAATGCCTCCAGGTCCGGCAACAGGAAGGCGTCGTCCTCGCTGGCAAAACTGATGGAAACACCCGTGGCACCGGCCCGTCCGGTGCGGCCGATACGGTGGACGTAGTCCTCGGGATCCTCGGGCAAATTGTAGTTCACCACGTGACTGACCCCCTCCACATGGATGCCGCGGCCCGCGACATCCGTCGCCACCAGCACCTTGATCTTGCCCTGCTTGAACTGCTCCAGGGTACTGGTGCGCTTGGCCTGGGGAATTTCGCCGGACAGGATGCCGGCAGCCACGCCTGACTTGCGCAGCCGCTCGTGCAGGCGTCGCACCTGGTCGCGGCGGTTGGCAAACACAATTACGCTGGTGGCGTCTTCGCTGCGCACCAGGTTGTTCAGGACCCGGTAGCGCTGCTCACTGCTCACCAGGTACACCTTCTGGTCCACGGAGTCGGTCGCCACATGATCGGGCTCTATCTCGATGGTGATGGGCTCGTAGGTCCACTGCTCCGACAGGTTGATGATGTCCTGGGTAAACGTGGCGGAAAACAGCAGGGTCTGCCTGTCTTCACGGCGCGGGGTTGCCCGCACGATACGCTTGACCTGGGGAATGAAGCCCATATCCAGCATGCGGTCGGCCTCGTCCAGCACCAGTATTTCCACGTGATCCAGATACAGGTCACGACGGCTCATGAAGTCCAGCAGGCGCCCGGGCGTAGCCACCACGAGGTCGATCACGGTGGTGTGCAGGCGATTGAGCTGTTTCTGGTAGTCCATACCACCGATAAGGGTCGCGACCTGCAGGTCGCAGTGCCGGGCGAGGTCCTCTGCGTCCTGGGCAATCTGCATCACCAGTTCCCGGGTCGGCGCAATAACCAGTGCCCGGGGTTCGCCCACGAAGCGCTCGCCCTCGAGCGGGTTGCACAGCAGGTCGTTGAATATTGTCACCAGGAAGGCGGCGGTCTTGCCGGTGCCCGTCTGGGCCTTGCCAATGGCATCGTTACCCTGCAGCGTGTGCGGCAAAATAGCGGCCTGGATCGGCGAGCAATACTTGAACCCGAGGTCGGCGATAGCATGCATCAGCTCATCCCGCAGGCCCAGGTCGTGAAAGCGGGTGGACCCCTCCAGGGGATCAACCTGAAACTCGTCCAGCGACCAGGGTGCGGCGGCGGCATCGGCCTTGGCCTTGCCCCCGCGCCGACGGCGCTTGCTGCCCCTGCCGCCAGCCTCATTGGATGCTGCCGGGGAGGCCTTGTGCGAGGGCTCGTGCCGCGGCGGGGTCGCATGGCCTGAACTGGCCGGGCTGTTGTCCTGGGGAGCAACGCCCTTGCCGGCGATGCGCCCTACTAAACTCTTAATCAATTGCGGATTTCCCATGACTGCTCAAAAAACGCGCTAGTCTACCACTCCCGGCGGGAAAAGGGTGAGCGCTGAAAACGACGATTGCCGCGTGTATGCCGCGCCCGGGCTGCGACCTGCCCCGGGTGTTCAGTCCCGCTGGGGAAACAGGCGCGACAGGTAGTAATCGAGGCTGACATAACGCCCACCGCCAGTAAAAAACAGGCTCAACAGCATCACAAAGTAGGTCACGGCGAACTCGATGCCATTATTGAGTACCACCAGGTTGCCCTTCTCGGTAAGCCAGGAGTAGTTGCCATGCTCCCTCAGCAGGTCCGTGGCGGTGCCCAGCCGTACCGCAACTTCCTGCGAGCTGGAATCCGCGATCGCCGCCCAGCCGTAATCCCAGTGCACGGCAAAGATCGCCACCAGCATGGTGACCATCAGGGGCACGCTTATCCACCGCGTCGCGAGCCCCAACAACAGCAGCAGAGCCCCGACAGCCTCGGTGTAAGCGGCCAGGTAGGCCAGCAGTGTCGGGAAAGGCAGGCCGAGGCCCCAGTCGGGGTTACCGAACCATTCGATCGTCTGTTCCATCCCTGCCAGCTTGTGCGTGCCGGCCATCCAGAATACCGGCACCAGAAAGAGGCGCAGGGCCAGCGGCCCCAGGCCGTCGAGATGCTGCACGCGCGAAAATACGTTGTTGCGGGCATGGTAATAGCGCTGTGCCAATGTATTCATCAAGCTTTCCCCTGTAGGCTTGGCTTCTCTGACAACCGAAACGCCATAAAGTTTTCTGCGGCGCGCCGGCAGGGACTCTGCCCCAGCGGCCACGGGAATGAACTCTCCTATGACACTCAGGACACTACCTGCAATCATGGCCGAGAGCCGCGCACTGCTGGCGCTGGCCTGGCCCATGGTGATCGCCCAGCTGGCACAGATAGGTACCGGCGTGGTCGACACCATGATGGCGGGCCACTACAGCGGCACAGACCTGGCGGCCATCGCCATCGGCTACAACATCTGGCTGCCCCTTTACCTGTTCTTCATAGGGGTAAGCCTCGGTGCGACCTACATCATTGCCCAGCACGTTGGTGGCGGACGCACAGAACAGGTTCGTGACATCCTGCCCCAGTCACTCTGGCTGGCCCTGGCACTGGGCCTGACCGGGGGTCCACTGTGCTATTACGCCGAACCGCTGCTCGACCTGCTGGACCTGGGGGCTGCAACCCACAGCAGCAGCCTGGCCTATCTGCGCGCCGTTGCGTTCGGCCTGCCCGCCGCCGCGCTCTTCGAGGCATTGCGCTGTCACACCCAGGGTGTCGGCGTCATGCGCCCGTTTGCGATAGCCAGTGTGCTGGCGTTCCTCGTCAACATCCCACTCAACTACGCACTGATGTACGGTCACTGGGGCGCGCCCGAGCTGGGCGCCGAGGGCTGTGGCTGGGCCACCGCCATCTCGATGTGGACGAGCGCTCTTGTACTGGGTTCATTGATAACCCGGTCAGAGCGGCTCCAGCCCTATCTGCCGCCCTTGCGGTTCGCATCGCCCAGCCTGCCGGCGATTGCCGAGATCATCCGCGTGGGACTCCCGATGGGCCTGACCCTGTTTATGGAGGTGGCGTTTTTCTCAGTGATCGCGCTGTTCATCGCCACGCTGGGTGATATTGCCATGGGCGCTCACCAGGTGGCGTTCAATATGTGGGACGTGGTGTACATGCCACTGGTGAGTTTCGGCTCGGCTTTGGCGATACGGGTGGGGCATGCTATCGGCGCCCGTGACCGGGCAGCACTGAGACTGGCTATCGGCTGCGGTACCGCGATGACGGTCATGGTGGGGCTGCTGGGCATGACACTGCTGCTCTCCTCCCCCGCCACGCTGGTCAGCCTCTACACCAGCGACCCCGACATCGCCGCTTTCGCGGTTATCCTGGTGCGCATCGCGGGTATCTTCATCGCCATAGATTCCGCACAGGTGGCAGCGAGCTATTGCCTGCGCGCCTTCAAGGACACCCGCTTTGCATTCTTCGCCCTGTTCCTGGCCTACTGGCTGATCACCCTGCCGCTGGGTTACTGGCGCGGCATCCTGTCGACGGATAATGCGCTGGAGGGAACCGTTGCATTCTGGCAAAGCATGATTGCGGGGATCACGGTAACATCGGTGCTGGTGTTCGTGCGCCTGTACCGGACCCTGCGCCGCCCACTGCCAACCGGGTAATTCCGCGCGCACCGAGTGGGACCCGAATGTCTCACAGCTCCCGGCCGGTTCGAGCCATGACGACGACTTCCAGGTGAGACTGAATGATTTTCAAATAATGCCTTTTACCGACACAAGTCTATACTCATTCCCAAACCGATCATTCGAACGAGGATTCAGCGATGAATTGCAAACTGGCTGTACTGCTTGTGGTGCTGGCTGCGGGTCACACGGGCCCGGCCTACTGCGATGACTTGACACGTATGGTGCAGGCCGATTTGATCACTCTGGGTTACGACCCCGGCACGGCGAACGGCGAGGCGACCACGAAGACAATCATTGCTGTGGCCAAATTCCAGACCGAGCACAAGCTGGAGCCCACAGGTGAGATAACCCCACAACTGGCGGGGGTGATACAGGCAGCGCTGACGCAACAGAAAAATCCCGTCGCGGCCACACAGACGGCAGCGGCGGCGCAGTACTACACCACCCCGGAACAGGAACAGGCTGCACTGCGTACCCGGCAGCAGGCATGCCTGCAGGAGAAGGCGGCAGC
>JAHEBL010000170.1 GCA_024642265.1 Haliea sp.
ATCTGCAAAAATCGGCAAATCGCCATCCATAGTCGGATGGTGTAAGCAGTTATAAGTCTTTGAAAATTATAAAAAATGGTGGGCCCAGAAGGACTTGAACCTTCGACCTGCCGATTATGAGGAGAGGGGAGAGGGTCAAATCCAGGCAGTAAGTGGAAGAAGCGTAAGGGGTTTTTCTTGGGCGCCGGGGCATTGTAACCGAAACCGAGCGTATGCCGAACCTGGGTAAGATCGAGTTTCGGGGTCGGTGGCAGTAAGTCGAAGAGGGCTAAGGGATTTTCGAAACCGAACTCCGAACCAGGGCCGAAAGGCTAACCATCTGATATCTTGGACGAAATAGCAATTCGCCAGGGACAGGTAGGGCAGTTGCCTGAGACTGGGGGGCAGATTCCTGCTGTCTGGATGAATTAACTTGCCAGAACCCCAGGCACAGCTTTGGCCGGGTAGCAGACCACGGGGTATAGAGTAGGCCAGAAGTGTCCGGAAAATCTGGGTCACTCCTGTTGTAAGCGCCCATACAGTCGCATTATCCGGCGCAGTTCATCGTGATCAATGGCCTTGAGGATATGACCCGCTGGTTTCAGCGTGGCGACAGATTCCGCCGCGATCATGGCGTTGAGCACCGATTCCTCCACCGCCTGAACTGCCGCTTCGTGAATCGTGTCACAGTGGGCGTCGTTGATACATTCCAGGTTGAAGCTGCGCGGCTGATCGGCTCCCAGTGGCGGCATAAAAATATCATTGGCCGTGGAAAATGCCAGCATGATATCGCCGGAGAAGTGGCCGCCGTAGCTGCCGGTTCTGCCGATACCCAGCGCACCCCGTTTAGCCAGCCGTTGCAACTGGATCGGCAGCAGGGGAATATCGGTGGCGATAATGACGATGATCGACCCCGTCTCGTGACCGGTGGCATTGGAGATGATTGCATTGTCGGTCAGGTGCTTGCCCACCGGGACGCCGCAGACGGTAAACTCTGGCCGCAGGCCAAAATTCGACTGTACCAGTGCGGCAACGGTGTACTCCTGCCCGACGATTTCTATCCGCCGCGAACTGGTACCGGTGCCACCTTTGAACTCGTAGGTTTGCATCCCGGCGCCGCCCCCGACATTGCCTTCGGCGACGGGACCCGATCTCGCACCGTCCAGGGCTGCCAGCACGTGCGCCTCGGTGATATGGCGTCCGCAAATATCATTGAGCACGCCGTCGTAGGTTTCGGCGATTACAGGCATCGCCCAGGAGTGATAGCTCTCGTACCAATCCCGGTACTGCTTCATCATCCAGCCCACCGTTGCGTGATGGGCCATGCCCACGCTGTGAGTATTGGTGATGCATACGGGGCTGGCAAAATAACCCGCGTCCCGGATCCAGTGGGTACCCGTCATCTCGCCATTGCCGTTCAGGTCAAATTGTCCAGCCCACACCGGCCGGGGCTGCTGTGCGCGACCGCGCGGCAGGATCGCCGTGACACCCGTATAGATCGGGCCCGCGCCCACGCTCAGTTCGCCATCCCCCTCGATCACGGTGGTGAATCCCACCTCGACGCCCGGCACATCAGTAATCGCGTTCCATGGTCCGGGTCGACCTTCGAGAGGCAGGTCGAGATCTCTGGCGCGGGCCTGGGTAATTGTGTTCATCTATCAGTCACTCTTTATTGCGCGCATCAGGCTGGCACATTCGTCGCCCGACGGCTACCGGCAAGGGCGGCGACAAACAGCAGTAAGCTCAGCGAAACCGCGGCGGCGGCCAGGATATTGACTGCCTGGAAACTGCTTCCGGTCAAAAATAGCGCCGCAACGCCCGGTCCTACCGCCCCTCCGGCGGCGTGGAAAGCCGGCGCAGCCGCCACGCTGCGCCCGCTTTCGTCGGCGGCATTGACCGCCGCGTACTGGAACGCCAGGGAGAAGTTCCAGACAAAATTATACAGCGCCAGGGCGATGACATAGTCGCTACTGCTCATACCGTCGGCCAGCAACACCAGTGCCAGCACCGTACCCGCGGCGCCCAGGGTCAGTGGTCCTACCCTGCCAAACCGTTCGCCGCACCAGGATGCCAGCAGGGCCCCCGGGATACCGAAGGCCACGCCCACCGCCAGGCTGTTTCCGATCAGGTTGGCGTCGAATTGCGCCGCCAGGCCCATACGTTCGACATAAGTCCACACGGCACCGACATTGAAGAAAAAGAAAAAGCAGCCGGCCAGCGCCGCCAGCACCCTGGGATGAAACAGCGCAAGGCGAATGGGTTCGCGACTGGTCTGCAGGCCGCCCCGCGGCAGGTAGCGCAACAGCACCAGAGCGCAGATATCCAGGGCCACAAGCACTCCCAGCAGACCGTTCAGGCCCTGGCCCTCGATAAGTCGTGGCAATGCCAGCATACCCACCACCTGAAAGGACACCTGTGCCGCGATCGAATAACCGAAACAACGGTCTGGATGCCGGTTGTCCGACAGCGCCGTCAGCACCAGTGAATAGGCGGCGCCGCCGCCCAGGCCGGCGAGGAACTGGCAACACATGAACGGAATAAACTCATCGACAAACAGAGAAGCGAGGTGAGCACCGAACAGCAAGCCAAAGGACAGGTAACCGGCCTTGCGCCAGTCGACCCGCCGAATCCAGAATATGGCGAGTATGGAGCTCAGTGCCGAGCCGGACATGATTCCACTGGCCAGAAAACCAACCTGCTGTTCGGTGAGCCCCATCTCACCGGCGACTGCACCGACAAAAATGGGGAGAACCAGGAAACTTGCCACAGCGATGAAGCTCATACAGACCGCCGCTGCGACGGACGCGCTCTGGTTGACGGTTCGATGGCTCATCGGTTTACTCCCGGGTTACCGCTTGTTACCAGCTGTAGTTCAACTCTACCGCCCAACTTCTGGGCTGGCCATAGGTCGCCAGGTAGCCCCCGATATTATCGAACGTCGTGTTGACCCGATATGTCTCGTCCGTCAGATTTTTACCAATTACCGCCACATACCACTGCCCGTCGTCGGACCCGAGCTGGATGCGACCATTCAACACCCCGTAGTCCCCGATGCCGAACAGGGCCGCATCGATCGGCGCGCCGGTGGTGTCCTCGTTCACCTGATCATCCCGCCAGGAGTAGGTCAAATCGAACAGCCCTTCCAACCCCTCGAACAGAGGGCGCTCATAGCGCGTTTGCAGAAAGTAACTGTACTTGGGTGCATACGGCCGCTGCAGCCCGTCATATGACACAATCGTCTCGAAATCCTGGGCGACATACGCAGAATTTGAATCCAGTTCCGTGTCAATCCAGGCGAAACTGGCGACCAGGGTCAGCCCCTCCACCGCCGGCGGCAGCCAGTTGACCTCCAGCTCCGCACCCTTGTGCGTGGCGTCTCCCAGGTTGTCCAGTTTTTGCAGGGCGGTGCCGGTAACATCGCTGAATGTCGTGGTGAAACCCTGTACATCGGAATAGTCGTAGTAGTATACGGCGCCATTGACTCGTAGGGTCCTGTCCGCCCAGTCTGACTTGAAACCGACTTCATAGGACCAGACGGTCTCTTCATCGTAGGGGGCTGTTTCCTCCTCCGACAGAAAGAAGCCGCCGAAGAATCCGCCGGACTTGTAACCGCGAGTGATTTTGCCGTAAATCATGGCATTGTCGATCGGCGTCCAGTCCACTCCAACATCACCGGACCAGTGATCATCGAGCTGCCAGTCCTGATTGGAATCCTCGACCCAGTAGAGGAGGGGCACACCCGGAGCTTCATTCAGCTGGGAGTAACCATGGCGGAAATCTTTCTGCTCGTCGGAGTAGCGCAGCGAGCCGTGTACTTTCCATTGCTCTGTCAGCTGATAGCCCACCTGGCCGTATAGCGCCCAGGAGGTCGTCTCCTGTTTAAAGCCCCTATCGGCGCTGGGCAGGCCTTCAAAAATCAGGATATTGTCCGGAAACAGAAAACTGCGGGATTCGTCCAGCTCATCCTCTGCATACAGGGCGCCCGCCAACCAGTCGAGCGGGCCGCCATTGTCATTCGAGACCAGGCGAAACTCCTGAGACCAGGATTTTACCGGAGAGTCGTTGCTCTCATGCCCGGTGACCAACTGGCCGCCGTCATAGTCGAAAAGTTGTTTGTTGGTGAAGTCGATATAGCCGCTTATCGAGGTCAGGGTTGCGAAGTCCAGATCCCAGTCGATGCGCGCAAGATAAGCGTCCCAATTATTGTTCAGTTTGTTGACGGGGTTAGTCAACACCGTTTTGCCATCGCTGGACTGCTCAGAGGCCAGGGGACCGACCGGATCACCGGTGGCCAGATTAGTAAGCGTGGACCAGTGAATGCAGCTTTTGTTATCTTCCCGACCAGCAAGGATTGCACTGCAGTTGAGCCCGGTATCCGCGTCATAGGCGCCGATTCCGTATCCCAGCGGGTTTTCCGACTTGTCTTTACCGCTATCAATCTTCAGGTTGATACTCAGGTTGTCCGTCGGCTGATAAAGCAGTTGGGCCCGCACCGCGTAAAAATCACGGTCACCCCAGTCATCGTCTCCAGATGTGGCAAGGCTGTCCTGCCAGCCACCGCCCTGGTTCGTCATACCGGCGACGCGCAGTGCCAGGCTATCGGTCAGTGCCACGCCAGCTGCGCCCTCCACGTTGTAGCTGTCCCAGCGGCCATAGCTGCCTTCGATGTAGCCGCTGTTTTCCTCGAGTGACGGTGCCGTGGAGATAACCCTTACCGCCCCGCCCGTGGTGTTGCGACCGTAAAGGCCGCCCTGGGCACCCTTCAGGACCTCGACCTGTTGGATATCGAACATACCTATGCCGCCCATCACATTGGACGTCAGGTAAAACTCATCGTAGTAGATCGCGGCGGTGGGGGTATTGTTGGCGTTGAAATCCGCCAGGCCCACACCCCGGATGATCCAGGTTGGCTGGCTGGAAGCACCACGGTCGTCAAACAGTTCCACACCCGGAATATACCCCGTCAGCTGCCGCAGGTCGCGAACGGCGAGCTCGTTGAGCTGGGTCGCACTGAAGGCAGACACGGCGATGGGTACGTCCTGCAGGCTCTCAGAGCGCTTCTGGGCCGTGACGACCACTTCTTCAAGCGTACTCGCCGCTGCCGGCAAGGAGAACAGCGCAGCGGTAACGGCTGCAGCACAACGATTGCGATTGAGGCGCTTTGGATACTGATTGGCCATAGGTCTCTCCAGTGGTGTTTTTAATGCGTGGTGGCGTTTATAATCCTGCAGTAACGGCAGTCACATTGCATAGACCGGGTACGACAACTTTTGTCGTCTGCGGCAAAGAGTCCCTATGATGCCTCACGGTACCGACCTTCCCCTGTACCAACCCCAGATCAGCGCCACCTATGCGCGCATCCTGCTGGATTACATACACGAAAAGGCGGGCCTCGATTCCGCCAAGTTCCTGGGGGAGCTGAACCTCAGCAAGGAACTGGTGGCAGAAGAGGACGCCATGCTGCCCCTGGCCACCTTCCTGTTGTTGATGGAGGAAGCGGCGACCTACGTTGGCGATCCCGATCTCGGGCTGCATTACTACGAGAATTTCGATTTCAGGGAGCTGGGCGTCCTTGGCTAC
>JAHEBL010000171.1 GCA_024642265.1 Haliea sp.
CATTTGGCGTGCCTTACCTTATCGACGCAGCACCGCAAGCCAGCGCCCCAGGTTCAGCAGGCTCGCAAGTGAGGCGGCCACATAGGTCAAGGCGGCAGCCCTGAGGATACGGGCCGCATGAGGTAAATCATTTTCGTGCAGGTAGTTACCGTCTTCCAGAATCGGCAGCGCCTTGTTGAAACTGGCATCGAATTCTACAGGCAGGGTCACGAGGTGAACCAACGTGCCCAGTAGCATGGACGCAACTGCCACCGCGAGAAAAACGAACGTCATGCCGGGGGCCCTGGTGATCAGCATCACCACTGGTGCGGCGATCATGAACAGGCTGCCGACTTGTTGTCCGCGAGCCGCCAGTCGCGCCAGTCGCTGCCTGTGGCGAAAAAGCCGCTCGCCGCGTGAGTCCTGTATCGCGTGGCCTACCTCGTGGGCAGCCACCGTAATCGCGGTCAGGGAGTGGCCGTGGTACTTATCTTCGGTCAGCCTCACGACCTTGGCTTGCGGGTCGTAATGATCTCCTGTGGGTGTAATCTCGACGGCCACATGGTGCAGTTCGAAGCGATCGAGCAGGTGCCGCGCGAGTTCAGAGCCGGTGCCCTGCTCCCGATAGCGATCCTCCGGCTGGCTGTATGTCTTCAGCACCCGTTTGACCCAGAATCCGGGTAGCCCTATAGCGGCCAGGAGTAGAATTACGAGTAAAATAGTAAGCATGCGCTGCTAACGACTGTCATATCATTCTGTATACGTTGACTGGCGCCTGAACAGATTGTTCCACAGATTGTAGAGGCGCGGAACGGCGGCCGTGGTACTGATCAGTTAACTCAGGGTCCAGGGCTTGCGCTACACACGTGGGTCTCGACCTACCGGGAATGCATCATCCGACTTCACCCTGAGACTAGTCTGTAAGTATATCCTGCATGTGATTCCCATTTTCCCGGTAAAAATAAGTGAACGTGCCAGTAGCCTTTTCTTCCTTGAGAGTTGCTGGTGCTGACAAGTTAACTTCAATTCGCCTAAAAAGTGGGGATTAGCAGCCGGTCAAGTCACCCAAAGTGGCGCCGATTTACGCATTCGGTTCACGTGGGAGGCAAGTTATGTAGCTCCAGCCCATGACCTCAAGTTAACTTGGCAGTAACAGAATCAGGGCTTAGCTAATAGTGATTCAGGAAAGAAGCTCGCGCAGGCGATCGATCCTTTCAGCAGTTTCCAGCCGTGCCGGGGTTTTGCGCAAGGTAGCCAGTTGCGATGCGGCTGCATCCAGCATTGTCGCGGCCTGCCCCGGCTGCCCGCTCTGGAGCAGCAGGTCAGCCATATCGACCTTCCATTCGGGGGATTCGCCAAGCATCGGCTCGAGTTCGCGCAGCCTCTGGATCGCCCTGTCGGTGCGGTTCAGGCGCAGCTCGAACTCTATTGCCTGGTTTTGCAGTTGGGGGGTGATTCCGAGTTTGCTGTTACCATGGTCGAGAATTTCCAGTGCCTGCTCGATGCCTTCGTTACCGGCAGATGCCAGCATGTTCGCGGCGGAACTGTAATCGCCCGGGTTAGGTCGCTCGCGCAATTCAAACAGGCGCCTGAAATCCGCCACGGCCGCCGGGTAGTCCCCGGCATCCCGCAGAAGCCGGGCCCGGTATTCCAGGCAGGCCGTATGGTTGGGGAACCGCTGCAGGAACTCATCGAAGTAACGCCTGGCGGTATCGAACTCTCCCATACGGTAATACAGCACACCCAGATCGAAGCTGACCAGTATCCGCTCGCCAAGGCGGGCGGCCTGTTGAAAGTCCTCCAGCGCCTGCGGGTACTGGCCGTCATGGGAATAGACGGTGCCCCGCTGCAGGTAGAGGGACGGGTCCCCCGGATGCGCTCGTATCTGCTCGTTGAAATGGGCGAGCGCGGCGTCGGCGCCGGGGTGCGCAACAAGCACCGTGGGTGCGAGCAGGGTGAACAGGCAGAGAAGCGAAATGATCGGTTTCATATAAAAAGCAATGGGCCGCTAGCGGCCCATTTCCAGGTTGTACCTGCCGAGTTTACCGGCGATCACCGGTTGATGGTGAACTGGTCACGCACCATACCGTTTTCATCGACGAAGCGCGCTGTCAGCGATGTTGCCGAGGCGTCGAGTACCACCGAACCTCTCACCGCAAGGCCGCGGCACCCAATGGAACCGTCAGCGCCGGAACCGGTGCAATCGACGTCCTGGGCCTGGGGGATATGGGCCTCGTGCTGCAGCCAATCTGCGCCCGTGTCGCGATCGCCTCTTTCGTCGTGCTTGCCCGAGCTTCCCGCTACTGTATAAACCACCCGGTCGTCGATTCCACCGCTGGTGGGACTGAGCTGTTCATATTCGTCACGCCCGTTACCCAGCGATGGCTCATTATCAGCGTTAAGCTCCGCGTGGATGGCCGCATCGAAGGTATCGGATATCCCGGTGTGTCCGCGCAGGTAATAGGAGCGTTCATAGGAGTGGGAATGGCCACTGTAAACGACATCGACACCGTGGGCTTCAAAGATAGGCGTGAATTGTTCGCGCATGTCTATCTGGGGAATATCAATAAAAATCGGCGTGTCCGAGTTATGGTTTGCCCCTTTCGAATAGGGCGGATGGTGGAATATGACGACTGTCCAGTCACGGCTGTTGGCACTGAGGTCGGCCTCCAGCCAGGCCTTCATGTCCGCAAATTGAGCGTCGTCGCGAGCGCTGAGCTGGGTATCCAGGCTGACGATGTGGACGTTGCCATAATCAGCGGAGTAGTACTGCTCGGTGCCGCTCGCGACCCCGCCGCTCTCACCGTTCGCCGGCAGGCTGAAGATATCGAGATACGGTATACCAGTACCGTCCGGGACTGTGTCGCGGTTACCGTCATAGCTTTCCGGATCAGGGGAGATGCTGAGCCCGGGATAGGCAATGACGGGGCCAACTGGCGGGCAGGGCACCCTTGGATCCAGTAAACAGAGAGCCACTGGCCCACTCCCCATCTCATGGTTGCCGATCGTGGGCAGGACCTGCGCACTTTTGAGAATACCGGGATAGATGTCGAAGAATGCGCCTTGCCACTGGGCGTCAGTACCGGCCACATAGGCGTTGTCACCGAGGGCCAGGAAGATATCCACCGGCTCACCGCCGTTGGCCGCATTGTAGGTTTCAAACCCTGCCAACACTGCCGCTGCTTCGCCGTCGTGCCCTCCCTCCGTCTGGGTACCCGAATCACCAACAATCAGGATGTGGGTATTGCCGTCCCTGGGTGGCTTGTTGGAATTGGGAGCCGTACGGAACTGCTGGTCTTCGCTGACCAAGCCCGCCACCGAGTAATAGTAGGTCTTGTCTGGCGCCAGACCGGTCAGGCGCGCCTCGAGGTGACCAAGTTCCGTTTCGACACCGTTGACACAGCGTGGCCACTTTTTCTTTTTCAGGTCTTTCATCTTGGTGCTGAAGCAAACAGCACCGGCATCGCCCCGCCACTTGACGAGGGCACTGTGGGTCGACACCTGCTGCAGGAACAGGCGCTCAGGTGGAGCGGCCGCGAATGCCTGGCTGCCTAGTCCGGCAGCGAGCACCACCGGCAGTCCGATGGTTGTCATCAGTTTGGTCATTGTTACTCTCCTTATTGTACTTATCGGGTCAATGGACCTCGAGCCGATAAATACTAGGCAGGGGCCCGGTAAAATTCCTCCCGCTTTGGAAAAAGAGAGAAATATTTCCGGCCAGGAGTGGTCCAACCTGCAAATGGTGCGTTTCCCAGGCACCTGGCCGGTCCAGGCTTTGATCTCAGCCTGCACAGGGGAAACTGCACAATTTCGGCCAAAAATCACGAATACGCCGCTAACCGTGGCTAAATGATGGTTATTGCCAGAACGTCACCCACCCGCGATCACAGAACAGCTGGAAGGCGGGTGCTGCTCGCAGAAAATAACTCCTCAGACGTCACTGGGGGTTGGAATACCGACTCTGAGACGGTACTGCTTCGGGGTCATACCCGTACTTTTGCGGAAATAGCGGTAAAACGCGGACTGGGAATTGAAACCGGATTGCTGTGCTGCTTGGGCGATACCGCAGTCACTTTGCTGCAACAGCTTTTTTGCTTCTTCGAGCCGGAACTGGTTTACGAACTCGAAAAAGTTGAGACCCGCATGCTGGTTTATGGTCTGACTCAAGTAGTGTTCCGGGATACCCGACTGTTCCGCCAGCCTGGCGATGCGCAGGGTGTGGTCGAGAAACGGTTTTTCTTCAAGCATCAACTGCGTCAGCTGGGACCAGTAGGTTTCCGCCGCGGTTGCGGTAAGAGCGCTCGTTTCGTACCTGGCCTGGGTACTTTCCGCCTGTAAATCGGGACCGGGCCCGTCGTCTTGCGCTGCTGCGAATTCCGGCTGGGATTTACCTGGCCCGGCGCCAGGGCGGTCACTCCCTGCTGCGCCGGAAAAGATCGCTGGTTGCATAACGCCCATGAACGCGATCAGGTAGTAGATCGCAACGACCATAGACATTGAATAGATGGAGCGTGGCCACAGTTCCACACCCGGCAGAAACCTTGCGATGGCGATAAGCAGGCCACCCGCGGAAAATAAAAGATGGAACAGGAGCAGCGCGCTGAGCCAGCGCAGGGTTATGCTCTCCCTGTAGGAAAATTCATCCCCGATCCTGCTACGGTGTGACCGGGTCACGGCCAGTGCCCCCGCCAGGTAGAAAACCTGTATACCGTAGAATGGGATACTCATCAGCGCCATGTTGCTGGGGGGCCAGCCGCCCCTGGCGGCTGCCAGCGATGCTGCGTCATACCGATCCTCGCCGCCGGAACCAAAAAGTATCGCCATCATCAGAAACAGGAATGGCAACAGGTGGAGCCCATCCCTGACGCGAAGTGTAAATCCTGGCTGCGTCAAAGCCCGGGTGTACCCATACAGCAGCGGCGTGCTCAGGATGTACAGACCGGCCAGGGCTGCCACTGCCGGACCAGTAAGCCATTGGTTGAGCAGCAGCTCCAGCGCGACCAGGTAACCCAGGGAGCAGGCCAGCGCGGCCGCGAGATATCGGTTAGCCGCCCTATTGGTGTCCCTGCGCGCCAGCACCGCAACGAGCAGCAGTAGGCCAAGGAGAATACCGCTCGCTCCGACCACGCTTTGTATTGACATTAAATACTTATTCTTTTCGGACTAGACTGACCATCTTACCCGGCCAGCATCGACCAACGCCAGCCTGCAGAGTTCAAGGGGTCAGAGTTCAAGGGGTCAGTGTCCTTGAATTGATGGTGCCGATAGGTCTGCAAACGGTTGGTTCCGTTGTCTTCGAGGAGAAGTTTCGGGACATCGGACCTGATACAGCGCGACAGGTCTACCGCGGCGAGAAGCTGGGACATTTCGCCTATGGCGGCTAGACGGTTCTGCTGATGTTCGAAAAGGGTCACATGTCTGCCGTGTCAGTCCAACAAGGTCAGCGGATAGGCAAGATGCGTAACTGATCGCGGACGGAGGTAATGGCAAGTTAACGTGTCAGTACCATAAAAACGAAAGCCTTCGATGCAGATGCACCATCAGCAAGCCGGTTCAA
>JAHEBL010000172.1 GCA_024642265.1 Haliea sp.
ATCACCATGGAGCGCAGCTGCCAGGCCCAGCTGATGGCCGAGGCGGTAGGCAAGCCCGTGATCATTGCCGATGAGCACGCGGCCCAGACGCACGCCACAGTAGGCTCGCATCTGGCCGGCTGGTTCAGCTTCCAGCCGCTGTACGATGTTATCGTTGCCGAGCAGCCCGGGTTGCTGGACTAGGTAGCGGGTACCGACCTGTCTGGCCTGCCGGGTGCGGGCCGAACCCGGCCGACCCGGACAGGCTCAGGGCGTCCCCGCGGCGCCCGCTGGACCGGCTGCTGATTGGCCGCCGGTGCCAATATACTGGAGCACAAGTTGCAGGGTGCTTTCTATTTCCGCCTCAGACATTGCCCCCTGCTTGAAATAGCGCACCACGCCCTGGGCGTCGGTGACGATCACGGCGGAGTTCTCCTTGTCCAACTGCCACTTCTGGAGACCCACACCATCCTCGTCGGCGACCAGCACCGCCTGGGGAAAGTCTTTCTTGTTCGACTTCAGTTCGCTAACCACCAGGCCCCCCGTACCCCACATCGCCTCGTCGAGGTTGAGTATGGTGGTAGACAGAAAGGCGCCCTGTGGCAAGTCGGTTTTCATCCTGTCAGTGAACGGCATGTTGATGTTGCTGGCAGCCCGGGTGGCGGCCATGTACTGCAGTACGTGGACCTTGCCCGGCTGTTGCGGATAGTTCCACGTGCGGTAGCCAACGTCGTCGCCGTCCAGGACGAGTTCACCCTTCTCGGCGATGTCCAGATCGGGCAGCCTGTTGCCGGGCAGGATATCACTGGCCTGCGCGAGCGGCGTCAGCAGGCAGGCCAGCAGAATAGCAGTGCGAATTGACATGATTGCGTTGCTCCATGGCGTTGTGGTGTGGCTTGCGCCGAAAAACTGTCCCGGCGCGTCTCTTGTCAGCCGGGGTACTTTATTACAGCGACCCGTATAATACACCCCCGCCTGCCTCGCCGGGTGTCGCAAGTTATTGCGCCACCCCTGCGTGCTCTCTGATTACCTGCAGGAACTGTGCCCCATACTTGTCCAGCTTGCGTTCACCCACGCCGGTGATGCTGCCCAACTGGGCTGGATCGCGGGGCAGGCTGGTGCACATCTCCTGCAGGGTGCGGTCGTGGAATATCACGTAGGGCGGTACTCCCTGCTCTTCCGCCAGTTGTCGCCGGCAGTCCCTGAGCGCCTCCCACAGCGCGACGTCAATGTCCGCCGCCAGCGGGGTCCGGGTCTGCTGCTTGCCCGACCTGGTCTTCACCGGATCGCGTCTCAGCTGGATATCATCCTCACCCCGCAACAGCCCACGGCATTTCTCTTCCAGGCGCAGGGCGCCGAAGCGCTCCAGGTCGACGCTCAGGTAGGCCCTGGCCACCAGCTGGCGGAACACGGATCGCCACTGATTGTTGTCGAGTTGCTTGCCGATGCCATAGGTGGGCAGCAGGTGGTGGTCGAACTGGTGGATCTTGTCATTGTCACTGCCGCGCAACACTTCGATCAGGTGATTCACCCCAAAGCGCTGCCCGGTCCGGTACACGGCGCTGAGGGCCATCCGGGCAGCCTCGGTGCCGTCCCAGGTGTTGACTGGCTCAAGGCAGGTGTCACAGTTGCCGCAGGGTTCGGGGAGGGCCTCGTCAAAGTAATTGAGCAGGGCCTGGCGGCGACAACTGGTTATTTCGCACAGTCCCAGCATGGCGTTCAGGCGGTGCTGCTCTGCACGCTTGTGTTCCTCGCTGCCCGCCGAGGATGCCATCATCTGGCGCAGTTTTATAACGTCCTGCAGGCCGTAGATCATCCAGGCATCGGCCGCCTGACCGTCGCGGCCGGCCCGACCGGTTTCCTGGTAATAGGACTCGACGGTTTTCGGCATATCCAGATGGGCCACAAAGCGCACATCCGGCTTGTCGATCCCCATGCCAAAGGCGATGGTTGCCACGATGATGATGCCTTCTTCCCTCAGGAAGCGGGCCTGGTGGGATGCCCGGGTCGCTGCGGGCAGGCCGGCGTGGTAGGGCAGGGCGTCTATACCCTGCTGTCCCAGCCAGTGCGAGACCTCCTCGGTCTTGTTGCGGGACATGCAATACACGATACCCGCATCACCCGGGTGTTCCTGGCGCAGGAAGGCCAGCAGTTGCTGCCTGGGATTGTGTTTCAACGCAATGCGATAACGGATATTGGGCCGGTCGAAGCCGGCGGTGAATTTCTGTGCGTCGCCCAGGTCCAGCCGGTCGGTGATTTCCTGTCGTGTGCGGGCGTCGGCGGTAGCGGTCAGGGCGATGCGGGGAATGTCAGGGAAACGCTGGTGCAGCAGGCTCAGTTGCAGGTAATCAGCGCGAAAGTCATGTCCCCACTGGGAGACGCAGTGTGCCTCGTCTATCGCGAACAGGCTTATGGATGCCCGTTCCAGCAGGTTCAGGCAGCGCTCCTGGGTCAGGCGTTCCGGAGCAATGTAAAGGAGGTCGAGCTGGCCGGCCTGCAGTTGCTCTTCCACCTCCCGGGTGGTGGCAGCATCCAGGGTGGAGTTGAGAAAACTTGCCCTCACTCCCAGCTGGCGCAGGGCGCTGACCTGATCCTGCATCAACGCGATCAGCGGTGAAATCACCACTCCACAACCGGGGCGAACCAGCGCCGGAATCTGGTAGCAGAGGGATTTTCCGCCGCCAGTGGGCATCAAAACCAGGGCATCGCCGCCGTCTATAACGGTCTGGATGATCTCGCCCTGGGGTGCGCGGAAGGATTCGTAACCGAAAACCGATTGCAGGATATCTTGGGGTGTACTCATGGCGGCGGAGTATACCCCAGATAGCGGGTGGAACCGGATATCATTAGCGGGCCATAGACAGAAGCACGGTGGGTTACACTGTGCGTTCCATAAGTGACGAGTGCTGCATATGTGGACCTGTCCACACTGCCGACTCGCCTTGCTGGCGAGTGCGGACGGCGCTGCGCTGGCCTGCGCGAGCGGACACACATTTGATCGCGCGCGCGAAGGTTACGTGCATCTGCTGCCGGCTAATCGCAAGCGCAGCGCGGAGCCGGGTGATAATCCACTGATGGTGGCGGCCAGGCGTCGCGTGCACGATGCCGGGACCTACCAGCCCCTGGCGGATGCCCTGGTGGCGACTTTGTCCGGCTTGCCTGTCGGCGCCGGCATTTTGGACCTGGGTTGCGGGGAAGGCTATTACACCGATGCGCTGGTGCGCGCCTTTGCCGGCAGCCCCGTCTATGCTGTCGATATTTCCCGGGCCGCGGTGCGCCTGGCCGCCAAACGTTGCGCCGCCGCCGAGTTTGCGGTGGCCAGTGCCTATCAGCTGCCACTGCCCGATGCCTCGCTGGATGTCGTGGTCCGCGTATTTGCCCCCTCGGATGACGCGGAAGTAGTACGGGTGCTGAAATCAGGTGGCTGTTACCTGGAGATCGTTCCGGCGCCGCGCCATTTATGGCAGCTCAGGGCCACGCTCTACGATAATCCCAGGGAGAATGCGGCGCCGCGGTCGGCGCTTTCCGGAATGCAGTTGATCAGCCAGCAGAGTGTGCAGTATGAAGTGACCCCGGACCCCGGCCTGTTAATGGATATCGTTGCCATGACCCCCTTTGCCTACCGGGGTCACCGGGAAAAGCGCAAGCGTCTTGAGGGCGCGACCCTGCCGGCGCTGAACATGGATTTTTCCCTGCGTCTATTTGAGAAGTAGTAGCGGGCCCGGCCCGCGCCGATGCTGTCGTCGGCCATACCCTGGATAGGGGCGCAAGCAAGAATTTCCTGTATTTTTCCGGGTATTCCTGTACAATGGCGCGCTCTTCTTCACACGACAAGGTTCAGTTATGGCGCGCAAACCCACGCGAGCAGCAGCAAAGAAAAAGCAACCGGCGGCAGTGGAAACCTCCGCATCCATTGAAGAACAGACCAGATTGTTCCTCAAATCAGGCAACAAGATCGATATTATCCAGTCCGGTGTCAGTGGCCAGCCTACCATGGCGGTCAACAAGCAGATCAAACTCGGCAACAAGCAAAAAACCGCCTGAAGCCCTCTCCCGGCGGGGTCAGTTGATGCCCAGGGCTTTCTTCGCGAAAGCCAGGGCCGCGGCTGAATCGACCCGGGAGCTGTATGCCTCCAGGAACAGTTTTCCCACGACCTCACCGGCCGGATTGATCACAATCATTCCGGGGTAGGGTATGCCGTACTGGCGATCTCCCTGCCGATATTCATCGTTGAGGATCCCCAGTGTCCTGAAGCTGAGCCCGTTGATGTCGGACAGCACCGGAATGGTGATGCCGAATTTGTCGATAAAGGCCTGTTGCAGTTCCGGACTGTCATAGGTGATGCCCACCAGGCCGATCCCCGCAGCTGTAAATTCCGCACTGTATTCCTGTAACTGGATCATCTGGCGCATGCAGTAGGGGCACCAGTCCAGCGAACGACTGGCAACAAATACCGTGCCGCGTTCCCCGGCAAATTCCTCTATGAGGGTAACCTCCCGCCCCCGGTAGCTGGCGCGCAACCCTGGGAAGCGCGAACCCAGGGCTGGTCCGGGATCGAAGGCATCCGTGTCCTGCGCGACGAACATGTCCTGGGTCAGGCGGGCATAGGCAGCCGCCTTGAGCGGCTCGCGCCAGAGGTAGGCCAGGGCGGCGGTCACCAGCAGGGCCGCCAGCAGTAGCAACAGTATTTTTTTCATACAGTGGAGCGTCCTTTGCAAGGCCGGCTCAGCTTCTGGCGTAACCGGTTCGCAACCAGTCTAATGCATTCAGTTTCTTTGTCCCATGGCAGTTGTCTGATGCCGCCGAGAGCGCGTATCCTTCGTGTGTCGCAATCCGGGACCATGGAAGAACCCTATGCTGGACCAATTGCTGATCGCCAGCCTGTTTTTAGCGCTGGTGACCAGCCTCATACTGACATCCTGGCCGGCCGTATGGGTTTTCGCTTCCGCCATGCTGGCGGCCTACTTCCTGGATCTTGTGGACACCTCGGAGTTGCTGGGCAAGGCAACCAACTCCGGTCTTATAACCCTCATCCTCCTGTTGCTCGTGTCTATCGGCCTGGAAAAACTGTCCTGGCTTACGCGTCTCTCTGGCAAGCTAATATCAGCCAACTACTCTGCCAGTTTGCTGCGCATGGGCTTCTTTACAGCCCTCTTTTCCGCTTTCGTGAACAATACCGCGGTTGTTGCCACCCTGGCCCATACTGTGCGCAGCAATCGCTACCACCCCGCCAGTAAGCTGTTAATCCCCCTGTCCTACGCGGCGATACTCGGGGGCACTATTACCCTTATCGGAACTTCCACCAACCTGATTGTGAGCAGCTTCCTGGAGGACGCCACCGGGCAGGGGTTGGCTTTCGGCGATTTCCTGTGGGTGGGATTGGCCGTAACCGGGCTCGGTCTGCTGGTCATCCTGGCCAGCTCCCGCCTGTTGCCGGCGGGCAGCACCGAACAGATAGATATCAATGAATACCTGATCGAGGTCGAGGTTGACGCGGATTCGGCGCTGGTAGGCAAGACCATTCTGGAAAACGGGCTGCGCGAG